>JAPPIX010000355.1 GCA_028820495.1 Gammaproteobacteria bacterium | reverse complement strand
GATGCGCACACCATAGGGGCGCCTCACTATGAAGTCAAGGGGGGCGAGTAGTTACACCTAATCTTTATTTTTGTAAGACAGTAGCGGTTCAGTCGCTTTGGCAAAACAAGAATCCGCTCCGATTCTGATCCCCTACCCTGAAGGGGTAGTAGTACTCGCCATTGTCGGTAGCGATATGCTTGCAGTTCCTTCGATCAAAAGCACTGATAGGCACGATCACCGATTGGCGCATGCTCGGGCCGAACATTCGGCTGGTGAAGAAAGGCTAGCCGGTTTGGAGACTATGGAGCAAAAGTGCATTCTTTTTTTGGGTGAGGGTACTCGTTGTCAAATTGGTTTTCCTTTCCGCCAGATACGTCCTTCCGGTCTATAGCTCGGGTGAGCCCCTTTAATGTAAAGTCCGAACTCGCAATCCGGAAAGCGCTTCCCAAGTCCTTCCGCGGTAGTCAATAGCCTCCGACGCATTCCTACATGCGTTGAACTGATGTCTTGACTGGAGATTGAGCTGAAGAAGAGCAACTCAAGAGCAACCGCAGGAGCAAACTCCTGATCTGTCCAAGCTATCTCGGTTCCGTATCCGGATACGGCTGACGCCCCAGTGCGCTTGATGAAATCAACTACTTTTCCTTTGTGGTTGAGGACGTTGCAACCTCCAAAATGTACTAGCCTTCCTTCACATCCAATAGGCTCAAGAAAAGTCGCTACTTGGCCGAGGTCGAGAAAGTGGTCACCCGACAGCGATACACTCCCCTTGTCTCCGTGAGATGCGATATAGAGAATCGAACCCGGTCTGCAGCGTTTCCACCATTCGCCTTGAACATAGTGTTTGAATTCGTCAGTCGTTGCACAGTCTCTTCGCACATAGTCCCAAAGATCTAAACCGCGCAACAGGTGCAGAATTGGTTCTACTGAAGGTTCAACTTCCCTGTCACCCCAATCCCAAACTCCTTCAATGCAGTAGATCCGTTCCTTTAGTCTCACGAGTTGTTTCCTAAGTTACCGCCGATACGGACACTCACCGGTTCGGATGTGCTCCTCAAAATCCTCCCGGAAGTACTTCAGCGCGCTGGCCAGTGGCTCGATGGCACCTGGCGCGTGCAGGCAGAAGGTGTTGGTGACGCCGCCGATGAACTGGGCGTTGCGGTCCAGTAACTCCAAGTCTCCTGGCTTGCCGCGGCCTTCCTCGATATCGGTCAGGAGCCTCTCCACCCACGGCAAGCCCTCTCGGCAGGGAGTGCAGAAGCCGCAGGACTCCTGGGCGAAGAAGTGCTCGAGGTTGCGGCACATGTCCACCGGGCAGATGGAATCGTCCATCAGGATCATGGTGCCGGTGCCCATGCGGCTGCCGGCCGCTTGGATGGTGCCGTAGTCCATGGCGAGGTCGAAGTGCTGTTCGACCAGGAAATCGGTGGAGGCGCCGCCCGGCAGCAGGCCGCGCAGCTTGTAGCCGTCCTGCATGCCGCCGGCGTGGACATCGATGATTTCGCGGATGGGGGTGCCGATGGGCAGTTCCCATAGGCCCGGATTGTTCACGCGGCCGGAAACGCCGTAGAGCTTGGTGCCCGCATCTTCCCCGTTGCCGAGCTCCTGATACCACTCGACGCCGTTGCGCAGGATGCAGGGCACGTTGCAGAAGGTCTCCACGTTGTTGACGATGGTGGGGCGTCCCCAGGCGCCGCTGGCCGGCGGGAACGGCGGTTTGGTGCGCGGCTGCGCCCGCTTGCCCTCCAAGGCGTTCAACAGCGCCGTCTCCTCGCCGCAGATGTAGCGGCCGGCGCTGCGGTGGATTCGCAGGTCGAAATCGAAGCCGCTGCCGAAGATGTTCTGGCCGAGGTAGCCCTTGGCCTTGGCATCGTCGATGGCCTGCTGCAACTGGCGATAGGGTTCATGGTACTCGCCGCGCAGGAAGACGTAGCCTTGGGCCGCGCCGATGGCGTAGGCGCCGATGATCATGCCTTCCACCAGCAGGTGCGGGTTGTACTCCAGGAGGTAGCGGTCCTTGAAGGTGCCTGGCTCCATCTCGTCGCCGTTGCACACCAAGTACTTCAGGCCGCCGTCCGATGCCTCGTCCTGGGGCACGAAGCTCCACTTCAGGCCAGTGGGGAACCCGGCTCCGCCCCGCCCACGCAGATTGGCATCCTTGACCAACTCGATGACTTCGGCAGGCGTCATGCCGGTCAGCGCCTGGCGGGCGCCCGTATAGCCCTCGTGGGCTTCGTAGGCACTCATGCTGACCAGCCCACCAACTGCGCCTATCGTTCCTGTAAGGGGTTTAGGATCCTTTGTCATTGGAAGCTCTTGTTCAAACTTACTCGAAGGGCTCTAGCCCAAAGCTCGAACCTCTTCTCTTCGATGAATTCTCTGACGGGAAAAGACATCGCTCACACTTCACTCGCAAAACTCATCGAAGCGAAACAAATTGAATCCAAGTGCGTCAATTAGCCCTCTGCACTTTCTGGAGTCAAACAACCTCTCCTGAATTTCGATCATCAACTCTACGGATATTCCGCCATCATTCTCTTCGCTGATTGCCATAACTCGTTGAAGGCTGCAGAGATACAGCAACTCAAACGCTAGTGACTCAACCCACGAGACATCTCGGTTATATCCGCTTATAGCTGTAACACCGCTGTCCCTGAAGAATTTCTGTACTTCTGCCGGATCGATGTCAAGTGTGGAGCATGTACCAAAGTGAACCAAGGCACCCTCCATGTTGTAATTGTGATCGGCGACAACGCGAGATATGGTGCGAAGATCCATCATATCGAATCCAACACCTCTAGGATCGTTAATGGAAATTTCTCTATGCGATCCGTGGGCGGACAAGTAAAGAATGGGATACTTCCAGTCTTTTCTGCTGCTCCATTCCTTGAGGTATTTGACTAGTTTTGCCCGCGATTCAACTGCTCCCCGAAAAATAAACGGAAAGTTCGACGACTCCGATAGAAAGCGAAGAGTTTGTTCACAGGAAAAGTCCTCTTTTGGAGCCATGGCTTCAATACAGAATACTCCTCTATGCTTCCTTTCCACGGCTGGTCACTCGAATCTCTTGAAGATCTCTTCGAGGTTTTCCGCATCCACGTTCTCGATGAGCTCATCGCCAATCATCATGGTCGGTGCCTTGTCACAGGCACCGAGGCAGACGATGGGCAGCAAGGTGAAGCGGCCATCGGTCGTGGTTTGGCCCAGGCGGATGCCGAGATGCGCTTCGATGCGCTTGAGCAGGGAATCGGCACCCATGACGTAGCAGGAGACGCTGTCGCACACCATCACCACGTGCCGGCCCACCGGCTTGCGGAAGATCAGGTTGTAGAAGGTGGCGATGCTGTCGAGGTTCTCCACCGACATGCCGAGCAGGTGGGCAATGGCGCCCAAGCTCTCGTCGGACACCCAGCCCCGATGGCGCTGCACGATCATCATGGCGTCGATGGCAGCGGACTTACGATCCGGCAGGTGGGCGCACTCGGCTTCGATCTCGCGCACCTCCTCGTCGGAGAGGACGGGAATGAGAGCTGGCTCGCTCATCGGTCCACGTCCGCCATGACGAAGTCGATGCTGGCGATGATGGCGATCAGGTCGGCAATCATGAAGCCGCGGGAAATGAGCGGAATCATCTGCAGGTGCGGGAACGAGGGCGTGCGGATGCGGGTGCGGTAGGACATGGTGCCGCCGTCCGAGGTCAGGTAGTAGGCATTCCAGCCCTTGGTGGCTTCGATCATTACGCTGCACTCCGATGGCGGGATCACCGGCCCCCAACTGACGTTCAGGAAGTGCTGGATGAGGGTTTCGATGTCCTGCATGGTCCGCTCTTTGGGCGGCGGCGTGGTCTGCGGATGTTCGGCCTTGTAGGGGCCGGCGGGCATGTTGTCCAGGCACTGGCGGATGATGCGCAGGCTCTGGCGGATTTCCTCCACGCGCACCACGCAGCGGTCGTAGCAATCGCCGTTGGCGGCCAAGGGTACCTCAAAGTCGAATTGGTCGTAGCCGCCGTAGGGGCGCTGCTTGCGCAGGTCCCAATCGAGGCCAGTGGCGCGCATGCCGGGGCCGGTGATGCCCCACTCGACGGCCTCCGCGCTGTTGTACTGGCCGATGCCGATGGTGCGCCGCTTGAGGATGCCGTTTTGGGTCGCCATCTTGTCGTAGTGGTCCACGCGGGCGGGCATGTAGTCCACAAAGTCGCGCACCATGGTGTCCCAGCCTTCCGGCAGGTCCTGGCCGACGCCGCCAATGCGGAACCAGGACGGATGCATGCGTCCGCCGGTGATGGCCTCGACGATGCTGAACAACCGCTCCCGGTCGGCGAACATGTAGAACACCGGCGACATTTGGCCGACATCCTGGGCGAAGGTGCCAAAAAACAGCAGGTGGCTGGCGATGCGGAAGAACTCCGACATCATGATGCGGATCACCTTGGCCCGGTCCGGCACCTCGATGCCGGCCATCTTCTCGACCGCCATCACGTAGGGCAGGTTGTTCATCACCCCGCCGAGGTAGTCCACCCGGTCGGTGTAGGGAATGTAGGTGTGCCAGGACTGCCGCTCGCCCATCTTCTCGGCGCCCCGGTGGTGGTAGCCGATGTCCGGCACCGCATCGACCACCACCTCGCCATCAAGCTGCAAGGCAATGCGGAACACGCCGTGAACGCTGGGGTGGTTGGGTCCCAAGTTCAGGAACATGAAGTCCGTGTGCTTGGCGCCGCGGGACATGCCCCATTCCTCGGGCTTGAAGCGCAGGCTCTCCTGCTGTGCGTCAAGCAGCTCATCGGTCATGCGGAAGGGGTCCATCTCGGTGGCGCGGGCCGGATGCTCCTTGCGCAGCGGATGCCCCTCCCAAAGGGCTGGCGTGAGGATGCGGTAGAGATTCGGATGGCCGTCGAAGTTGACCCCGAACATGTCGTAGGCCTCGCGTTCGTACCAGTTGGCGGCGGGCCAAACGGAGGTCAGGCTCGGCAGGCTGCTGTCGCCTTCGGACAGCGCCACCTTGATGCGCAGATCCGAGTTCCTCGCCAAGGAAATCAGGTGGTAGAACACCGTGAAGTCGGCGTCCGGCAGGCCGTCCCGGTTGCTGCGAACGCGCTCATCTACGGCCGAAAGGTCAAACAGCAGCGGGTAGTCGTCCTTCAGCCCACCCATGACCTCGAGCAGACGGTTGCGAGGCACCCACAGGTTGGGGATGCCGTCAACGGTGTGCTGGATCTGGACGTCAGGACCTAGGCGCTGCCGAAGGGCTTCCAACTCACTCCCGGGCTCGCCAGCGGCGGTTTCAGGCACTGGCTGCTCAACAACTTCCGCCATCAGCGCCGCCTGCCCGTGCCATCCCGCCCCGGCGTGGCCAGCGACGGACTCTTCTGTCTCAGCAGTTCCTTCGACAACGGCGCATCGCCCACATGGGCCGGCTCCTCCAAGTCAGTGACGCGCATTCGGGCCGGTGTGCGGGCATCGCGCTGGCTCGGCTGGTACTTGCTGACCTCACCGTCCTCGCCCACTATCCAGCTATACGGACGGGGCCGCGCCTTGACCGCCTCTTGGAGCAGCGTCAACCCCTGCATCAGGGCCTCGGGACGTGGCGGGCAGCCGGGCACGTAAACGTCCACCGGCAGGAATTTGTCCACCCCCTGCACCACGCTGTAGATGTCGAACATGCCGCCGGAATTGGCGCAGGAGCCCATGGAGATGACCCACTTCGGCTCCAGCAGTTGATCGTAGAGGTGCTGCACCACGGGGGCCATCTTACGGAACACGGTGCCGGCGATGACGATCAGATCCGCCTGTCGCGGCGTCGCCCGAATCACTTCCGCGCCAAAGCGGGACATGTCGTGGCGTGAAGTGAGCGCGGTGGCCATCTCCACGTAGCAACAGGAGAGCCCGAAGTTGAACGGCCACAGGGAATGAGCCCGCCCCCAAGCGACTAGGTCGTCCAGCTTGGCGGTCAGGAAGCCCTTGGCCACCTGCTCCTGGTAGATCGCATCCGCCGATTCCATTGGCTGATCAACCTCCGCCTTGACCAAACGCCACTCCATCTCAGGCGGCCTCCCCTTGCGCCACGCCGGCAGGCGCATCAACCGCGTAACGGCCACGCTTTTGCCGGTGCTTGAGACCCCAGTCCAGCGCTCCGGTGCGCCATTCATAGACCAAGGCGACTAGGAGAATGACGATGAACGCGGACGCGCCCAAGTAGCCGCGCCAACCAAGTTCAAAGAATGCCACCGCCCAGCCGAAGATGAAGATGGTCTCCAGGTCGAAGATGACGAAGAACATGGCAATCAGGTAGAACTCGATGGACAGCCGCGTCTGCTCGGCGGCGCCGACCGGCACGATGCCGGATTCGAAGGGCATGTCGGTGGCCTTGCGCTTGCGGGTGCGGGCGCCCAGCAGCCAGGAGCCGCCTATGGACGCGACCACGACCACCCCAACCCCCAAGGCATAGACAACCACCGGCCACAGATTCTGGCCTTGAACGGCGGCGCTGGCGATGTCGGCTTCTGAGCCCATGCTGTCCTCATCGGTGTTCTTTGGGCCGCACTTGCGGGGTGCCGTTGGAGCGCCGACAGCGGCGAACGGGCGGCACGACGAAACGGCGCGTCGATCAGGCGCGAACGATAATGGCCGACTGGCTTGTGCGCAAGAGGCAAGTCGGGAATTAGTCGGCCACCCGAACCAGTTGGACGCCGAAGTTGTCGCCACGGAACAGTCGCATCAGGGCTTCTGGAGCACTGTCCAAGCCTTCCAGCATGTCTTCGCGGTAGATCAGGTCGCCGGAGTCGATCAGCGCCGCTAGGCGCGAATGCGCCTCGGGGAAGCGGTCGGCGAAGTTGAACACGTAAAAGCCCACCATTTCGGCTTGCTTGTACACTAGGTTGAAGTAGTTCTTGGGGCCGTACCAGTCGAGATCGTGGTTGTACTGGGAGGTGCCGCCGCAGAGCACCACGCGGGCGCCTTGGGTGATGCGCGCCAAGGCCGCATCCAAGGTCTCCCCGCCCACGTTGTCGAAGTAGATGTCGATGCCGTCCGGGCAGGTCTCGTCCAGACGCTCGCTCAAGTCCTCGCCCTTGTAGTCGATGGCGGCGGCGCAGCCGAGTTCCTCGACCAGCCACTCGCACTTGGCCGAGCCGCCGGCGATGCCCACCACCCGGCAGCCCTGCATGCGTCCGAGCTGGCACAGGACGGTGCCGACGCTGCCCGCTGCTGTGGAGACCACCAGCGTATCCCCCGGACGCGGGCGGCAATACTCCGTCATGCCGAAATAGGCGGTGGCCCCGCCACCGCCCAGTACATGCAGCAAGGTGCTTTCCGGATGGCCGGGATGGGGCTGGACCTTGCGCACCGGGCGTCGGCGAACCCCATCGGAGACCGCGAACTCCTGCCAGCCGAGATCGCCGAGCACTAGGTCGCCGGGCGCAAACTCAGGGTGCTTCGAGTCCACCACTTCGGCGAGCCCACTGCCGCGCATGGTGGCGCCGATGGGAATCGGCCGGCGGGCGATGCCGCCAGACACCAGCGCCATCCGTGCCGGCGGGCTGACCGTCAGGTAACGGGTCCTGAGCAGCATCGTGCCCGCTGCGACCTCTGGCAGGGGCTCCTCCTTCAGCTCGAAGTTGCCCGCCGTGATTTCAGCTTCCGGCCGCGATGCGACCACCCATTTACGGTTCATGGTGCCCGGTCCCATGACCGCTACAGGTCCCAAGCCAGTTCCACGCCCCACATGCGCGGCGGGCTGACGTTGCGGTAGTCGAACAGCGGCGGCACGATGGTGCGCGAAACCACGTAAATCTCGTCGGTCAGGTTGATGCCGAAGAGGCTGACGCGGTAGCGGTCGCCCGGTGACTCGTAATTGATGCTGGCGTTCAGCAGTTCCACGGAGTTGCGATGGCTGAGTTCCAGATGATCAATGAAGAGATCGTCCACGTAGGTGTAGGTGGCGTTGAAGACCACCGTCCCACCATTGGCAAGGCTGTGGGTGTAGGTGCCGCCGATCGATGCGTTGAACTTCGGCGCAAGCTGTAGATCGAAGCCGGAATTGTCCTCGTCAACGATGTAGGCATCGGGGCCGTCCGGATACTCGATGGCGAGCACCACCTCGCCACCGCAGTCGGAAGTGGGCGGCGCATCGTAGAGCTGCGCCCCGTTGATGTCTGCGCAGAATTCCTTGTACTTGGTGTCCAGAATGCCCGCCATCAAGTCGAGCCGAAACTCCGGCGTCACCCAAGCGGAAACCTCCAGCTCGATGCCCTGCATCTCCGCCCTGGCGGCATTGTCAGTCACAGTCTCTTGGGGATTGGTGGCGCCCGGCGGCAAGGGCACTAGGCGCGTGCGCTGCAGCCCCTTGATCTCGGACAAGAACAGCGCCAGGTTGGTGCGCACCCGGTTGTCAGCCAAGTCGGCCTTTAGGCCCAGTTCAAAGCCGTCCACCTTTTCCGGGTCAAACGAGCGGTTGCAGGTGGCTTGTTGCCCGCAGCGGCCGTTGAAGCCCCCGCTCTTGAAGCCCCGCTGGTAGGTGGCGTAGGTCATGACATCCGGCGTGATCTGGTAGCGCAGCCCGAATTTGGGTCCGGCGTCGTCCCAGGAACGGGAATAGTCCTGCCTAGGCCCGGTGTTGGGATAGACGGCGAAGGTCTGCTGGTAGAAATCCTTCTTCTCGTCCGTGTAGCGCCCGCCGACGGTCACCGTCAACTGCTCCGTGAGGTCGTAGTTCACTTCGCCGAACACCGACCAAGCATCGTGCTCCTGGCCGGTGATGCTGTACAGCGGAATCACGAAGCCATTGGGATTCGGGGGCGAGAGCCGGTCGGAGCCGATGCCGGTGCGCCGTTCCAAGTCGTACTCCTGGTTCAGGTAGAACACGCCCCCAATGAAGTCGAACCGGTCGAAGCCGGTGGAGGCGAAGCGCAGTTCGGTGGAGTACTGCTGGTGCGGCTGGCGCCGGTCCACCAGGAACATGTCATAGGCCCCCACGCCGTCCGCATCATAGACCCAGGTTTCGTTCGTATCGCGGAAGTTGCTCAGCCAAGTGATGGTGCCCTTTTCCAGCTCCCAGTTGAACTCCTTGGTGATGGAGTAGATGTCGATGTCCACGAAGCCGGGCTCGATGACGTCGGCATCGAAGTCGTCGTGCTTGCCGCCTTCGTCAAAGGGCACGCCGCAGTAGCCGTGGTTGCTGCACAGCGAGCGGTTCGGGCCGGAATAGTTTTTCTGCGGGCGTATTTGGGACTTGTCCTGATGCCATTCGCCGATGAAGGTCAGGTCCATGGTGTCGCTCAGGATGAACTGAATCGACGGACGCAGTGTCAGCTTGTCGTCCTTGCCGATGTCGCGCGAGGAGCTGTTGGCGGTGATGGCGCTGTTGTAGAAGCCGTCGGTGTTCAGCGAAAAGCCCGCCAAGCGCGCGTTGATCTTGCCTTCCACCAGCGGCAGGTTGATGGCGGCGCGCACGTCGGTGCGGCCGTAGTTGCCGAGGGTCACCTTGCCGGAAGTCTCGAACTCGTCGGTCGGGCGCTTCGTTCTGAGCTGGATGGCGCCCGCGGTGGTGTTCCTGCCGAACAGGGTGCCCTGGGGCCCGCGCAGCAACTCAAGCTGCTCCACGTCGAACATGTCGAGGTTGTTCATCACCGGACGGGTGTAGTAGATGCCGTCCACCATGACGGCCACCGGCGGATCGAGTGTGGAGTCAACGTCCGTCAGGGCATAGCCGCGCACGGAGAGATACAGCACATTGCTCAGGAGGCCGTTGTTGATGTTCACGTTGGGAGCCGGGAAGGGCATGGCGGCCAAGTTCGGCGAGAACGTCATGTCAATCTGATCCGACGTGATCACCGACACTGCCACCGGCGTCTCCTGCAGCGGCTCCTCCCGCTTGCGGGCGATGACCACCACTTCCTCCAGAGAGCCGCGGGCTTCGACCGCCGCATCGTCGCCGGTGGCGGCCAGCGTTTGCTGGCTAAACAGGAACAGCGCCAGCCCCGGCAACGCGGCTAGCGTTCGCATTGTGATCTTCATGTTTTTCCCCTTTTCAATTACAGCCCATGAACTTGTGCGCCGTCGCCGGCCCAAGCTCACAGAGCGTGGTTATCAAGTCTGGATTCGAGGCGAACGGCGGTACTCTCCACCGCCCAGTCGCACCCCTATGGTGCATTGATTGCCCGGTCACTGCAAGCTACGGGAACTCATCATCATGCTCGCCGAGCAGCGGCGCGCGCCGGTTGGGCGGCCGTTGTCCGTCAATTCGAAAGGGGCTCGACAGCATGCGCAAGCCGTCCTCACGCCGCGGGTGCTCGACCTGGTTGAGCATCCCCACCTCCTCGGCAAACGGGTTGTCCAGCGCCTCGGCGATGCCGTTGACCGGCGCCACGGGCACCACGCCCGCCAACAGCGCCATCCAGTGGGCGCTCGGCGCGGTCTCCAGGGTCTGCTCAATCTCCGCCTGCAGCGCATCCCGATGGGCCAGGCGGGACGGCGGGTCAACGAAGCGTTCATCCGCGGGCAGGTCGGGGCGCTGCACCGCTTCGCAGAACAAGGCCCAGAACTTCGGCGTCTGGCACATGACGAACAACCAGCCGTCCTCGGTGCGAAACAGTTGGCTTGGCACGATGCTCGGATGGGAGGATCGCGGCAGGCGTTCGGTGCGCAGGCCTTCGTTCAGGTACCAAGTCGCGGGATAGGACAGTTGGTGCAGCGCGGTGTCGTAGAGCGATAGATCCACATCGCAGCCTTGGCCAGTCTGGCGGGCCCGCAGCACCGCCGACACCAGCGACAGCGCCATTAGCGAGCCGGTCATGAAATCCACCATGGACAGGCCGAACCGCGCCGGCGGGCCTTCAGGTTCCCCGGTGAGGCTCAAGAAGCCGCACTCCGCTTGCATCAAGTAGTCATAGCCCGGCCATGCGGCGCGGGCGTTGCCGCGCCCATAGGCGGAAAGATGCGCGCAAACGATCGCCGGCTTGATGGCCGACAGGTCGGCGTAGCGAATCCTGAGCTTTTCCGGCTGGTCGCCGCGCAGGTTGTTGGCCACGGCGTCGGCCTCCGCGAGCAGGCGCTCAAAGCGGGCGCGGCCGGCAGTGGACTTCAAATCGAGGTTGACGCTCTTCTTGCCGCGGCTGAAGGTCTGGTGGAACTGGCTGTCGCCCTCCCCCAACGGATACGGCCCGACCGAGCGCGAAAAGTCACCGCCGGTGGCCCCGTTTTCCACCTTGACCACCTCGGCGCCCAGGTCGGCCAGCAACTGGGTGCCGTAGGGGCCGGCGCCGTAGTGCTCGACGCTCAGCACCCGAATGCCGTTCAACAGGGACACGGTGGTTAGTAGTGTCCAATCCGGTCTTCGACGGCGTTGCCCTGGCCGGGCACGAGCACGTTGCGCAGAAAGCTGCACACCTCCACGCCGTCCTGGTTCAGGCCGATGGTGCGAACGGTGACGATGCCCTGGCCGGGCCGCGATTTGGACTCCCGCTTGGCGATCACCTCGGACTCCCCATAGAGGGTGTCGCCCTCAAAGACCGGGGCGCTGAACTTCACCTCATCCATGCCGAGATTGGCGATCGCCTTCTGGCTCACATCGCTAACGCTCATGCCGATCAGCAGCGCCAAGGTGTACGGACTGACCACCAGGTTGCGGCCAAACTCCGTGCCCTTGCCGTACTCCGCATCGAAGTGCAGCGGATGGGTGTTAAGCGTCAGCAGCGTGAACAGGTGGTTGTCGTACTGCGTGACCGTCTTTCCCGGGCGATGCTCGTAGACATCGCCGACTTCGAAGTCCTCAAAGTAGCGCCCGAAGGTCTCCCGGTATCTCTGTGGCCCAATTTGCTTAGATGTTTTCGACATTTGGATTGCAACCTATTGCTAACAAAGTAATTTGATGAGAACAGCGTTGGAGTGGAGCCGAAACTCGGAATGTAGAGGCGCGTCGGAAGCCGCTACTGGCTCGCAAGCGACGGAGCGCGGCGGGGATCGCCGCCGTCGGTGAATTCGCCGAGGTATTGGTACAAGCGGGCAAGTTGGCCCACTTCATCACCCCGGCTGAGCAGTTGCTCCCGGTCTTCAGCGGGCAGGCTGGCGGCTTCCGCCGCCACGTCCTCCTGAGCGGCCTGTTGAGCCAAGTCCACCGAGTAAGCCAATAGCTGGCCCATCGGCTTGGCAGCCAAGTTGATCAGCCACATGGCGGCGAACACCCCGACAATGAAGATGATCGATATCAGGTAGACTTGCTGGCCGATGGCTCGCTGTATCTTCAAGGCAATCAAGCCGGTGTCCATGCCGACGTGGACGGTGCCGGCCACCCCCGCAAGGATTGGGCTGCCGACTTCAACGAAGTCGCCCATGCCGGGCAGGCTGCGTTCGATGGTCTCGGTGCTCAATGGGTCGCCGTTGCGAATCTCGTCGGGGATGCCGGGCACGAAGGTATGGGCGATGAACTCGCCGGTTTCATCCGTGATGTATACGTATTTGATGGCTTCGATGAGAACGAACTGGTCGATCAACGACTGCAGTGCGGACAGATCGCGGTTCAGCAGGATGTCCACGCTGGAGTCGGCGATGGTCTGGGCGATGTTCCGGCCGTTGGTCTGGTACTCCTCGGACAGGTGCGTATCCACCGTGACAATGCACAGAATCGACGTGGACAAGCCAATGGCACCGAATAACAGGAAAATGCCGAACAGGGTTTTTTGGAAGAGCTTTTGGACTTTCATGCGGTGTATGTCTCTTGCTCGCGGGATAAGGTTGTCTCATGAGTCAGCTTTCGTGCCCGGCAAGCGCCGAGTTGCGCAGCAACTCAAACGCGAGCTTGCTCGCGCCTTCGCCCTTAGAATACCTTGCTTAAGCTGCGGATTGGAAAGTTGACGATGGGGACCGCCCAAAGCCGCCCGTTCGTGATGGTCGCGCTGTGCCTAGTGCTGCACATCTGCTTTGGCACCGTTTACGCTTGGAGCTTTTTCCAATCGCTGCTCGTGCGCCAGCTCGGCTGGTCCTACACGGATTCCGCTTGGGCCTTCAGCGTGGCGATTTTCTCCTTGGGAGTCTCAGCGGCCTGGGCGGGCGCGATGCTGCCGCGCTTCGGCCCCCGCCGGTTGGCCGTGATCGGCGGGGTGATGTTCGCTGGCGGCTACCTGGTTGCCAGCCTCGCCCTGCACCTGGAGTCGTTGGCGCTGTTCTACCTTGGCTACGGCGTCATCGGCGGTGCCGGCATCGGTCTCGGCTACGTCACCCCAGTGGCCACGGTGGCAAAGTGGTTCCCGCACCACAAGGGATTGGCGACCGGCATTGTGGTGATGGGCTTCGGCGTCGGCGCACTGCTGCTGAGCAAGGGCTTGGCCCCCACCCTGCTCGCGCTTTCGGGCGGCGACCTCACCATGACCTTCCTGTGGCTGGGCATCGTCTTTGGCTGCATGGTGATCCCGGCGGGCTTCGGCCTCGGCGACCCGCCAGCCACCGCCACGGCGCCCAACCCGGCCGGCGCGGCGTTGGCAGTGGACGAAGGCGATTCCGTCATGGACTGCCTTAGGTCCCCCGCCTTCATCGTCACTTGGATCGTTTTCTTCTTCAACATCGCCGCGGGCATTTCCGTCATCAGCTTCCAGTCATCGCTGCTGCAGGACGTTTGGAGCTTCGCCGACCCGACCGTCGAGCCGGAGACGCTCGCGGCCTATGGCGCCATGCTCATCGCCGTCAGTTCGATGTTCAACGGCGGCGGCCGGCTGTTGTGGGGCATGGTGGCGGATCGGGTCGGCCGGGCGCGCGTGTTCCGCATCCTGCTGGCGAGCCAGATGGTGGTCTTCGGCGTGCTGATGACCGAACGCGACCCCATCGTCTTCTCCGCCTTGGTCTGCTACGTTCTGCTGTGCTTCGGCGGCGGCTTCGCCGTGATGCCGTCATTCATTGCCGACGTCTTCGGCACCAAGCGGATGTCCTCCGTGTACGGCGCGATCCTTACCGCCTGGGCGGCGGCCGGCCTCATCGGACCGCTCTACGTGGGCTACCTGAAGGATGTCTATCCGGACCGGGCGGTGATGTACTGCTTCCTGATCGGCATCCTGATGCTGGGGCTCGGTTGGGTGTTCACCTACCTGCTGAACGACGACCCGGTGCGGTTGAAGCGGCCGACGCTGGCCAGCACCTTGCGCGAACTCGGGATTTTGAAGGCTTAGGGTGACGATTACCCGAAGATCGTTGGTTCAGGGTGCGTTGGGCGCAGGGCTGCTGCTGCCGGCCGTGGCCTCCCGAGGCGCCGGGGGAGTGACTGATGACGCGTTCGTCCTAGGCACGTCGGCCGCCTTTTCCGGTCCCTCCCGAGGTCTTGGCATCGAACTCTACCGAGGCGCCAACGCCTACTTCACCCACATCAACGCCCAAGGCGGCGTGGGAGGCCGGGAAATCCGAATGAAGACCTATGACGACGGCTACCAGCCGGACCCATCGGTCAAGAACACCATGACCCTCATGCTGGAGGACGACGTGTTCCTGCTGTTCGGCTATGTCGGCACCCCGACCGTGACCCGGGTGCTGCCGATGCTGAAGAAGTTTCAGGAGCGCGACATCTACCTGTTCTTCCCCTTCACCGGCGCCCAGCCCCAGCGCGAGCCGCCCTACGGCGATTTTGCCTTCAACCTGCGCGCCTCCTATCGGCAGGAGACCGGTGGCTTGGTGGACAACTTCGTGCGCATCGGCCGGCAGCGCATTGGCGTGTTCTACCAAGCGGACGCCTACGGGCGCAGCGGCTGGGCCGGCGTTCGCGGCGCCATGGCGCAACATGGCCATCGGATTGTCGGCGAAGCCACCTATCGCCGCGGGGAAATGTTCACCGGCGGCCTGCGGGCGCAAGTGGAGATACTCAAGGCCTCGAATCCCGACGCGGTCATCTGCATCGGCGCCTACGCCGCCTGCGCCGCCTTCGTGCGCGACGCCGTTGACTTGGGCCTTAGGGTGCCGATCGCCAACCTGTCCTTCGTCGGCAGCGAGAACATGCTTAAGCTGCTGACCGGGCTTGAAGGCGACACCTCCCGGTACACGGAGTTGCTGGTCAACTCCCAAGTCGTGCCGAGCTACGAGGACGTCTCCATGCCCGCCGTAGGCGAGTACCGCGAACTCATGGAGCGCCATGCCCCAGAACCGCCGGGGGATTTGGTCAAGGAGGCCTACACGCCCTTCCCTCAGAGCTTCACCAGCTTGGAAGGCTTCCTGAATGCCAAGTTGCTGGTTGAAGTGCTGCGCCGCCTCGACGGCCAACCCAGCCGCGCCGACCTGGAGCGCGCCGTGTTTACCGTACGCGACTTCGATCTCGGCATCGGCGAGCCGGTCTCGTTCAGCCCCGAGCGCCGCCAAGGACTGCAGCGGGTGTACTACACGGTGGTGGAGGATGGCCGGTTCGTGGCCCTGGACGATTGGCGCGCAAAATTCGGCTGAGGTCGCATCGGTCCAATCAGAACGCCTCCGCCTGCTGCAAGGCTTCGAGTTCCTGCGCGCCGTAGCCGCCCAATTCCCGCAGCACGCGCTGGGTATCCGCGCCAAGGGCGGGCACGTCGGTGATTTCCGGGGGCTTCACCCCTTCATAACGCAACGGCGTGCGGCACAGGGCGATCCGGCCCAAGCCGGGATGCTCCCGCCACTCCAAGGTGCCGCGCTCGTGCAGATGCGGGTCGTTGACCACCTCCTCCAAGGTCTGCACCGAAGCGCAAATGACGCGGTGCGCCTGCATGATGCGGAAGATCTCATCGCGGGTGCGGGTTTCGGTCCAAGCCTCCACCACCGCGTCAACCTCGTCGATGTGCGCGGCCCGGCTGGCCATATCAGCAAATTCCGGCCGTTCCCCCAATTCCGGCTGGTCCATGGCCTTGATGAGCCGGCGCCAGTGCCCTTCGCGAATGCAGATCATGGCCACGTGGCCATCCTTCGCCCGATAGACGTTGTAGGGCGCCAAGCTCAGGCCCAAGTGCCGGTTGCCCCGGCGCGGCACCTCCTTGCCGATGAGGTAGTACCCGCCCAAGGCCGATGCCAGCGCGGGGAAGACCGTATCCTGCATGGCGACGTCGATGACGGCGCCCTCGCCGGTTCGCTGGCGCTGGTAGAGAGCGCTGACGATGGCGCCGTAGAGATGCACCCCGCCGAAGAAATCGCACAGCGCCGCCCCGGACTTGAGCGGCGGCGTATCCTCCTGCCCGGTGATGCTCATGATGCCGGACATGGCCTGGATGGTGATGTCCATGCCCAGGTAGTCCCGGTGCGGTCCCGTGGCGCCGTAGCCCGTACCGGCGGCATAGATCAGCCGCGGGTTTTCCTGGCGCAGCGCCGATGCCCCGATGCCGTACCGGTCCATGGTGCCGGGGGCGAAGTTCTCAAGCACCACATCCACTTCCCGCACCATGCGCTTCAAGGCCGTCTGCCCCGCCGCGGACTTGATGTTGAGCGTGATGCCCTCCTTGCCCGCATTGAGCAAGGCAAAGGGATAGCTGGCCGCCGACGGCTCGCCCCGAGCCCGCAAGGGCTCGCCGAGAGGCGACTCCACCTTGATGACTCGCGCCCCGGCTTGCGCAAGCAGGAACCCGCAGTAGGGGCCGTTGTAGATTTGCCCGAAGTCGAGCGCCGTCACTCCGGCAAGCGGTTGCTGCATGGCCTGACCTCTTGTTGGATGCGTTGAAACTGGTGCGCCCGGGAGGATTCGAACCCCCGACACCTGGGTTCGAAGCCCAGTGCTCTATCCAGCTGAGCTACGAGCGCGGAGAAGCTCTTGAGGGGCGGCATAGTGCAGCAAGGGGGATCGGGATTCAAGACAAAGAGCGGGATTCGCCGGAGGGCGACCCGCCCTCGATTGACTTTCCTGGAACCGCCTGGTTCGGTCGTTAGGCTCGCTCCACTTCAAATGCCGCCAAGTTCCGGTCCACCTTGCTGAACTCGACGGCGACCAAGTGGATTGGCTCACCGAGGGCACGGTACTTCTCAGCGTAGCCTTTGGCCTTCAATTGAGACATTGCCGCACCTTCAGACGCCATCTCCACCACCTTGAACTCAAACAGGTAAACATGCCCCCCGAAGCGCACGGCCATATCAAGGCGCCCGTGGTTGCTGCTGTCCTCGACGGTGATGTCGAGGCCCAACCCGGCGAAGTAGGAGTAGAAGACGCTGGCATAGTAGCCCTCGTACTCGGCGATGTGATTGTTGGTGTACCACTGGTGGGGGATGCTGGCAAAGAAGGCATGGAACAACGTCTTTAGACCACCAAAGTCGTTGGCCTCAAGGAGTTGAATGAGCTTGAGGCTGTTCGCAGTTTGCTGCGTTTGGTCCTGCACCAAGTGGCCGAGCAGGCTGCGATTGAGACTTTGCCGCACTTCGCGGTTGGGGTAGCCGAGCTTGTAGAAGGGTTCGCCGCCGAGGTTCAGCTCCTCCACAATGGTTAGATAGCCGGTTTGAAACAGCAATGCCTCAGTGCCGATGCTGCCCACGTCGAACTTCGACAGCAGATCGTCGGCGCCCGCCAAATCCTCCAAGGCCAGCGAGCTGATCCGGCGTTGGAACAGGGTCTCCACCAGAAACGCCGGCGAGCCAGTCTCAAACCAATGCGCCTTAAACTCGCGGCTGTCGAACAGCAGCAGGATGTCAAAGGGGTTGTACACCCGCGACTTGCCCCGCCAACTGTAGCCGTTGTACCAGTTTTGGATATCCTTCCGGTCCAAGCCCGGCAATTCAGGCGCAAACACGGTGTCCAAGTCAGCGTCCGTGTAGCCGCAGATAGCGGAATAACGCCGGTCCAGAGTGATGTCCTTCAGGTTGTTGAGGCCGGAGAACAGGCTGACCTTGGAGAACTTGCTAACGCCGGTGAGGAACGCGAAGCGGATGTGCGCGTCGCGGTCTTTGATGACGGAATAGATGCCGCGCAGAAAATCGCGGTTCGTCCGGGCCAGTTCCGGCGAATCCAGAGCATCGAGAATGGGCTTGTCGTACTCGTCCACGAGCACTACCACGGGCTGGCCCGTCTGCTCGTGCAACGCTCCGAGCAAGTGGGCGAACCGTTCCGGCGCTGTGACGTAACCTGACTCGATGCCTGCTTCGCGTTCAAGGGCATCCAGTTGGGCCATCAGGTTCGTAGTCAGGTAGCCCGGCTCCCTGAAGTTGCCACCGCCGAAGCTCAGCCGAAGCACGGGATGGCGAGACGACCAATCCCACTCACCGCAAATGGCCAGCCCCTCAAAGAGGGCGCGGCTGCCTTCAAACAACTCCTTCAGCGTGTCAAGGAACAGGCTCTTTCCAAAACGCCGGGGCCGGGAGAGGAAGTAGTGCGAGCCACCATCGATCAGCGCTTTGATGAACGGCGTTTTGTCCACGTAATAGCAATTCTGCTCCCGAATCTTGCGGAAGGTTTGAATGCCGATGGGCAACAGCCTGCGCTTGGTCATAAGCGCACCTTAACCCGCTGCCGGGGGATGTGGAAGGGCGCAGCCCGCGTACACGGTCCGCCTCAGTTCATCTCGTATCCGCCCGCCACGCTCAGCGATACGCCAGTGACGTTTGCGGCGCTGGCTAGATAGACGGCAGCCTGTCCCATGTCCTCAACAGTCTGTGGCCTGCCGAGGGGAATCATCGATTCCATCGCCTCTTCGAACTGCTGCTGTTGATCCGCCGCATCAGCGGTGTTGGCGGGCATCAGGTGCTCCAGCCACATGGCCGTGCCCACCATGCCCGGACACAGTGCGTTCACCCGAATGCCGGTGGGCGCGAGTTCCGCCGCCAAGGCTTGGGTGATGCCCACCACGGCGAACTTGGAACCGCAGTAGGCCGCCAGGTTGCGAAAGCCCCGCTTGCCGGCAATGGACGCCGTGTTGACGATGGCGGCGTCGGAAGATGCCTTGAGTGCCGGCAGCGCAGCTTGCGTCATCAGGAAAACGCCCTTGACGTTGACCGCGAACACCCGCTCCCAATCCCGCTCGGAGAATTCCTCGATCGGCCCCGACTGGAGGACGCCCGCGTTGTTCACCAGCACGTCAAGCCCGCCGAAACGGGACACCGTCGCCTGCACGGCCGCCTCGCAGCTTGCCTTGTCGGTGACGTCGAGATCGGTGGCGGCAACCTCGCCAAGGGATTCAGCTTCGGCCAGAGCCTCTTTGCGGTCACTCGCGCTGGCCAGTTCGTAGTTCCACTTCCCGCCATCGGGCAGGTCGGCAATCATGACTTGGTCGCCATTGGCGAGAAACG
>JAPPIX010000216.1 GCA_028820495.1 Gammaproteobacteria bacterium | reverse complement strand
CCAGGCGAGGTAGGTGCCTTCGACCGGCGTCATGCGCTGGCCGGCCACCGCCAGCACCCGTTCATGGTTGCCGCGCAAATAGGCGAGCAAGCGGTCGAGCCAGCCGCTTTGGTCGTTGAAGGCCGCTTCGGAGGCGGTGTAGGCCAAGGGTCCAATCAAGGGCGTCAAGCCGCGGCGGGCCTTGTTGAAGTGCCGCCTTAAGCCCGCATCGGGGATCACCGCCACCGCGCAGGACAGGCCCGGCACGTTGTACGCCTTGGTGGCGGCGTAGAGCGAGATGCTGCGCGCAGCGATCTCGGGGTCGAGGCTGGCGATGGGCCGGTGGACGGCTTGTTGGTCGAGCAGAATGGGGCAGTGAATTTCGTCGGAGCAGATGACCAAGTCGCGCCGCGCCGCGAAAGCCGCCAGTTCCTGCAGTTCGGCTTGGTCATAGACCCTTCCGGTGGGGTTTTGCGGATTGGCGATCATCAGGATGCGGGTGTCGGCATCGGTCGCGGCCTCAAGGGCGTCGATGTCCATCACCCAGCGGTCCCCGTGGCGCGCCATGGGCACCTCGATGGCGCGCTGGCCCGCGTTGGCGGGCACGGAGCGGAACGGGTAGTACACCGGGGTGGGAATGAGCACCCCGCCATCGGGCTGCGCGGTGGCCATGGCGGCGAGATTGAGGCCAGTGACCACGCCGGGTATCCACACCAGCCACTCCTCGGGCACCTGCCATTGGTAGTTTCGCTCAAGCCAACCCTGAAAGGCGGCGACCAAGCCGTCGGGGACGCGCGTGTAGCCGAAGACCCGGTGTTCAAGCCGGGCGCGGAGTGCGTCGAGCAGGAAGTCCGGCGCCTCGAAATCCATGTCGGCCACCCAGAACGGCAGCACGTCCCGGCCTTGGTACTTGTCCCACTTGGCACTGCCGGTGCCGCTGCGGTCGATGCGGCGATCGAATTCGGTCATTCCTAGCCCGTCCCTTCCCAATTGCCGTACAATGCTCTCCAATCTCATTCACGAGGTAAAGGCACGACAATGGCTGATGCAACCACCGACCCGGTGCTGGCCACCATCCAGCAGCAGATTGAGGAAAATCCCATCATCCTCTACATGAAGGGATCGCCGGGTGCGCCCCAGTGCGGGTTTTCGGCGCAGACCGTGCAGTGCCTGGTTGCCTGCGGCGAGCGTTTCGCTTACGTGGACATCCTGAGCAATCCGGAAATCCGCGCCACCCTGCCGGGCTACGCCGACTGGCCCACCTTCCCGCAGCTATACGTCAAGGGCGAGCTGATTGGCGGCTGCGACATCGTTACCGAGATGTTCGAGAGCGGCGAGCTTGAGCCGTTGATTAAGGCGGCCGCCGCCTAGGAACTCTCGGCGTTCAACCAGGCGGCTCGCTCGCCGAGCGCGTCGCCCCAACCATTGACGATCTCGCAAAACAGCATGGCGCATCGCTCGGCGTCGTACAGGGCGCCGTGCGCTTGGTCCTTGTCGTAATCGATGCCGGCCCGGACGCAGGCCTCGCGCAGCACGGTGTGGCCGTACGCCACTGCGCCCAAGGCGGCGGTGTCGATGGTGCTGAACGGATGAAAGGGGTTGCGCTTGATGCCCGCCCGCCTGGCGGCGCTGTGCACGAAGCCGGCATCGAAGGCCGCGTTGTGGCCCACCAGAATGCCGCGATGGCAACCGTGGCCCTTGATGTTCGTACGGGCCATCTTGAACAGTTGCTTGATGGCTTCAGTTTCCGGGATGGCCCGGCGAGCGGGGTCGTTCAGGTCGATCCCGGTCACGCGCAGGGAGTCGGGATTGATCAGCGCCTCCGGGAACGGCCGCACCGGCCACCGATGGCGGCCATCGATCACCAAGTGGCCGTCGTCAAACCGCAGCGTCAGGGCCGCAATTTCCAGTAGCCCGTGGCGCTCGGGATCGAAACCGCTGGTCTCCACGTCCACCACCACCGGCAGGAAGCCGCGAAACCGTGTGGCCATGCTCACTTCTTTCATGGCCTGACCTAAACAGTTTGCC
>JAPPIX010000255.1 GCA_028820495.1 Gammaproteobacteria bacterium | reverse complement strand
TTGATGCCAGATAGCCAATGATCTCCTCCTCAAGAATGGCCAGCCCCTGCTCGGTCACCTTGCTCGATGCGTCGATGTCCTTGAGCAGCACGGCCAGCCCCTCGCGAAAGCTCTCGTTGGGGATAGGTTCGACGCGCGCGCGTTCGTACGCGGTCTTGATCAGTTGATCCATGTTCATGGTGTGCTCCCGAAGCCCAAGTGCCAGTGGTGACTTGCGACTATAGTTTGACGCGATGCAAATGTCAGTCCCGTCCAACACACCCCAGCAATTCTCATTTTATCGGAGCGAGGGCATCTTGCCCTCGATGTGAACCGGGAAATCCATCGAGGGCGGGACGCCCTCGCTCCGGGGAGCTTCGCCTGAAGCAACGAAAAAGCCAAAATGAGAATTGCTGAACACACCCTGGAGCGCCGTCCGGGCGTCCCGCTGATTCAGTCTATAATTGATGCCCAAAGGGAATTTCCATGGCCGATCAATTGGATAACCGTCCGGTGTTCACCATGATGGGTTGCAACGGGGTCGGGAAGAGTGCTTGGAAGCGGGCGAACTACGATCTGCTGCCGAGCCGCTACTTCGATCTCGACTCCATTGCCGGGGGCATTGGCGACTGGAACAGCGAGGACGCGCGGCGGCGAACCGCGACCATCGCCGAAGTGGAAATCCAGAACGCGATAGCGGAGCGGGTCAGCTATGGGATCGAGAGCACCTACTCCGGTCGGCCGGGCCGCGAGCGGGTCGAGCAAGCGAAGCGCGCCGGGTACCGGGTCGAGGGCATCTACTTGGGAACGGAATCCCCCGAGGTCAATGTGGCGCGGATTGAGCGGCGAGTCTCGGGGAACACGGGGCGCCAAGTGGACCCCAAGCTGGTGCGGGAACGGTACCGATGGTCGCTGTCCAATTTGCGCCGAACGGTGGAGCAGTTCGATCAACTCGAAGTGCTGGACAATTCACTTGACGGCCTTCGGGGGATCCCGAATCCGGTCGAGCAATGCTGCCTGAAAGGCGGTAAAGTCGTCTCACGCCTAGCTGATCGCGACACGGCGGCTTGGTGCAAAATCTGGTTGAAAAGCGTGGAGAGATCAATGCCTCCGTCTGGTTCACCGCCCAGAGCGAACGCTGCCGGATTGGACTGATTGCGCACATCCAGCGTTGATGGAGGCAGGGTCTGTGCGTCCTTGCTCCAAGAATTCGCGCCCGAATCCAGCGTCATGCCCCGGGTCGAGGAGGGTGGGCGCCTTACGGTGGCTCTTGCTCCCCATGTCCCCGTTGATCGAGAGGGGTGCCTTTCGGTCCCTCTCTCTCCTCGGAATGGACCAACCCCTGGACATGCGTTCTCAAGCTGGGGATGGGGACGAAGCAGACGTTGGTTGCGTCAAGGGCCACGAGGCCTGCATGGAGCAGGTCCTTGAAGCACTTCATAGTGCTTCCTTTGTACTCCTCATCCCATTCTGCGGCCGCGTCGGGATCGGATTTCCGAAGCGCCCGAACCGCCGTTCCGATGGCCTTGGCTGTTTGGCTGCGCCTGACCTTTTTTCTGGATATCTCGTCATGCAGCGCCAAGACGATGGATTCGTGCGCCTTCCCCGCTCTCATCCGGGCGTGGTAATACGTCCGCCTAGCTTTGTTGCCAGCCTGCACAATGGCATCCAAGTCAACCAAGCCCATTGACGGCCTCGGCATCGCCTTCAGTTGCTGGAACATGGCCTTCACGTAGCAGTGCAGGTGCTTGGGCCAGCCATCACTTTCCTTCGCGATCCGTGCCGCGCACTCCGCAAGCGGACGCCCGTGCGGCCCGAAGTCCAAGCCGAGCGCCTCCAGCGGCTTGACGGCCTTGACAACCGACTCCGAAGCCTCCTTGGGCGTCAGAGGCCCCAGCCGAAGATGGTAACCGTCCGAGGGACGGGAGACGCCGGCGTTGTCAAACGCATCTTCCGTATCCGACAGTCCCGTGCAAATCACTTGGAGGCACTTGCGCTGTTCTGAGAGCCGTTAGGGGCGGGGGTTTGCGGGCGTTCCA
>JAPPIX010000185.1:10648-19252 GCA_028820495.1 Gammaproteobacteria bacterium | reverse complement strand
GCACTAAGCCAATCGAAGCCACCAGCGTCGCATCTGCGGTTTCGATTTCTGCCTGCTTGCCGATGACCCGCCCATGACCGGTACCAGCACGGTTCCGCAACTCGTTAGCGGCTTCCAGCATTCTCTTGGCGCTGCTTGTGATCTTGCGGACGATCCTCTCCCCGTCATTGGATGGCTGAGAAGTGGACGTGATCCCCAGTTCGGCGAAACATCGTGTGGTCAATGCAGGGAAATCCAACTGGTCGACTTCTCCGCCCCCCCTGCTGTCAAGAATGGTTTTCATCGCCGCTTCTAGCAAGTCCTTCGTGGCACCGATGGCTTGGTGGGGGTCGTGAGGCAGGGCATCCTGAACACGGGTGGAGTACTTTCTGAGGTCAATGACGTTGCGAACGGCTTCAACTTCCTCTAAACCCTTGGCGATGGCGGTAACAAGAGGGTCGGCGGTGGAGTTCCACCAATCGACCAGATCCGGCTCGTGCTTGGAAAGCCAAGAGTCGACGCCGCATTTGTCGAAAAGCTCCAGGAACGCCTCTTCGTCGTCATGGTACAGGTCGCGGACCAAATCGAGTACTAGACCGTCATGGTCTGAATCTCCCCACCGAAGGCTGCGAAGGAAGCGGTCATGATGGACGATCCTGTGCTCCAATCCATGGGCAAGTGCGAACTTCTTCCAGTCGCTTTCGTCCATAACTCGGGTGATAGCAGTGGCCGCTGCAACGATAAAACGGCCTTTGGTCTTGTTGTCCGAACCGATTGGGTCGAGGTCTTGATCGAATCTCATCGTAGGTGCGCTGGGGACGAATGACGAGGAATTGTAGTAGCAGTTTCCGAACATGCGATGCTAGGGAAGACCGGATGGACAATGGGGAACCGCCGCATTCCCTAGGGCACCAAAGCACAAAACACATGGCCCCAATCAATGCTGGGATCTAGAAAGCTAGTCTGGTGATCAACATCTCCCGGACACATATTCTAAACCCGTTGCCGGATTCCAAAATGGCGCGGGAGGTGTCACCACCCGCCCATGCGGTCAATCCACCCACCCCGCCGACAACACCTCCGCCTGCTCAATCACCATCCTCGTCGCGCTCTCCTGCTTGTCCGGCGGATACCCATGCTTCCGCAGAATCCGCTTGACTAAGCGCCGCAGGTTTGCCCGCACGTTCTCCCGCAACGTCCAATCGATGGTGACGTTGGCGCGCACCGCACGGACAAGCTCGCGGGCGATGAGGCACAGCGTCTCGTCGCCGAGCACCTGCACGGCGCTGTCGTTGGTCTCCAAGGCGTCGTAGAAGGCCAGTTCGTCGTCGGTGAGACCAAGCTGCTCGCCGCGCTCGCCCGCTTCGCGGATTTCGCGAGCCAGTTCGATCAGTTCCTCGATGACCTGCGCCGCCGCCACCGATCGGTTCTGGTAACGGCGGATGGCCACATCCAACATCTCGGCGAACGATCGCGCCTGCACCACGTTGCGTCGGCGGCGGGCGGCGACCTCCCCCTCCAGCAGCTTCTGCAACAGTTCCACGGCCAGATTGCGGTGCTCCATGCCGCGCACCTCGGCAAGAAACTCCTCTGACAGAATCGAGATATCGGGCTTCGGGAGCCCCGCCGCCGCAAAGATGTCGATGACCCCTTCGGGCGCTACGGCGCGGGAGATGATCCGGCGAACCGCGTTGTCGAGTTCCTCCTGCGGTCTGTCCTCCGTGGTGGCGCGCTTGGCGAGGACGGACTGCACGGCCTGAAAGAAGCCCACGTCATCGCGGATGCGGGTGGCTTCGTCGCTCGGCACGGCCAACGCGAAGGCTCGGGTCAGGTCGCGCACGGCGGCGATGAAGCGGTCTTTGCCATCCTCTTGGGCCAGGATGTGCTCCTGGGCTGTCGGCAGCAGGGCCAGGCGTTCGGCTGGTGTGCCGCTGATCCATGCGCTGAAATCGAAGCCGTGCAGCATGGCCAGGCACACCTCGTGCTTCTCCAGCATGAGGGCGATGGCCTCCCCTTTGTCCACGGCGGTCTGGCCGGTGCCGCCGCTCTCCGTGTAGGTGGCCAGCGCTTGCTTGAGCTCATGCGATAGACCCAGGTAGTCCACGACCAGGCCGCCGGGCTTGTCGCGGAACACGCGGTTGACGCGGGCGATGGCCTGCATCAGGCCGTGGCCGCGCATGGGCTTGTCCACGTACATGGTGTGCAGGCTCGGCGCATCGAAGCCCGTCAGCCACATGTCGCGCACCAGAACGATCTGGAACGGGTCCGATGCGTCGCGGAAGCGCTTCGCTAGGGCTTCGCGGCGTTGCTTGTTGCGGATGTGGCGCTGCCTCTCCGGCGGGTCCGAAGCGGAGCCCGTCATCACCACCTTGATGCGCCCGCTCACGTCATCGTCGTCGTGCCAATTGGGGCGCAAGCGAACCAGTTCGTCGTAGAGGTCCACGCAGATGCGGCGGCTCATGCACACCACCATCGCCTTGCCTTCCATGGCTTCGGTGCGGTCGTCGAAATGGGCGACGATGTCTTCGGCGACAAGACTTAATCGTTGCTCGGCTCCCACGATGGCTTCGAGCTGCGCCCACCGCGTCTTAAGGCGCTCCTTGCGCTCCACCTCCTCCCCCTCGGTCGCGTCCTCGAAGTCGGGGTCAATGCTTGGGCGCGCGGACTCGTCCAGCGCCAGCTTGGCGAGGCGGCTTTCGTAGTAGATGGGCACCGTCGCCCCGTCCTCGACGGCACGCTGGATGTCATAGACGCTGATGTAGTCCCCAAACACGGCCCGCGTGTTGGCGTCCTGCAGTTCGATGGGCGTGCCGGTGAAGCCGATGAACGAGGCGTTGGGCAATGCGTCGCGCATGTGGCGAGCGTAGCCGTCGATGAAGTCGTACTGGCTGCGATGCGCCTCGTCCGCGATCACCACGATGTTGCGGCGGCTAGAGAGCAGCGGATGCCGATCCCCCTTCTCCTCGGGAAAGAACTTCTGGATGGTGGTGAACACCACGCCACCCTGCGCGGCCGAGAGCTTGGCCTTGAGGTCCTCCCGTGAGGCGGCTTGCACCGGTGGTTGGCGCAACAACTCGTGGCAGCGGGCGAATGTCCCGAAAAGTTGATCGTCCAAGTCATTGCGGTCGGTGAGCACCACCAGCGTCGGGTTGCCCATGGAAGGCTCGCGGATGATGCGACCGGCGTAAAAGGCCATGGTCAGGCTCTTGCCGGAACCTTGGGTGTGCCAGACCACGCCGATGCGCCGGTCTCCCGTTTCTCCCCCGGCTTGGCGCCCGGACTCGTAACGCCCCCTTTTCTCTCGGGTCTGCAAAGACTGCTGGAGCTCCGTCGCCCGCAAAGTCTCCGCAACGGCGGTTTGGACCGCATGGCATTGATGATAGCCAGCCATTTTCTTCGCTAGCGCCCCACCGTCGTCCTCGAAGACGATGAAATCCCGAAGCAGCGAGAGGAAGCGGCTTTTCTCGAACACGCCCTTGATTAAGACTTGCAGCTCCGTATAGAACTCCGGTGCCAGTTCCTGTCCATCGATGGTGCGCCAGGGCTTGAACCACTCGCTGCCTGCCGTCAAGGTGCCAAGCAACGCCTTCATGCCGTCGGATATCGCCATGACCGCGTTGCAGGCGAACAAGCTCGGCAACTCGGCCTTGTAAGTCTGCAACTGGTGATACGCAGATAGGACCGTGGCCGTTTCATCAACGGGGTTCTTCAGTTCAATGACGGCCAAGGGCAACCCGTTGATAAAGACCACCAAGTCTGGCCGGCGCGTATGCTGGTTCTCAGTGACGGTGAACTGGTTCACCGCAAGCCATGTGTTGGCTTCCGGCTTTTCAAAGTCAATGACGCGCACCTGTGCGCCGCGCAAGGCCCCTTCTGGGGTTCGATACTCGACGGACACGCCATCAACGACCATGCGATGAAAGCTGCGGTTGCGGGCTTCCAGCGTCGCGCCGTCGGGTCGCAGCAGCTTCCGCTGGGCATCTTGGAGGGCGTCTTCGGATAGCTCTGGATTCAATTGCCGAAGCGCACCCCACAAAGGCGAGTCCAGCACGACCTCCCCATAACTCTTGCGAAGCGCGGTCGGTGCAGGTCCGATCTCCGGACCACCAATCACCTGATAGCCAAGCTCCCGAAACCAATCAAGCGCCACGTCCTCGACGATGGATTCGGTGACGATGGTCACCGGCTGGCGTCACGGCCCGGTGACGGCAACCGGTTGAGGTTAGGCATTGGGTTCAACCAGTAGATTGACGACCAAGCGGACCATGAGATCCTTGGCCGAAGGCGCACTCTCGGCGATGAGCAGCGTGAGCGCCGTCAGCGCCCGCGGGTCCAGCCGGTGCGCCACGCCTTCCTGCGCCAGGTAGAGCAGGAACAATAACGTACCGATGCGTTTGTTGCCGTCGGTGAAGGGGTGGTCCTTGACCACGAAGTAGAGCAGGTTGGCTGCCTTCTCCTCACGCGAACGGTAGAGCGGCTCGCCGAACATAGTCTGTTCGATGTTGCCGAGGATGGCCGCAAGACCATCGCCCCGCAGATTGCCGAACAGCCCCGTCACCTCGCCTCTGTCCGCCAAGTCGCGGCGAAGGGTGGTGATCGCTTCCAGGGCGGTATCCAGATCGATGGCGCTGGTGGACGGCTTGGCGCCGGGCGGCGTCTTGAGGCGGTCCTCGTCGTATTCCAGAAGCAGCCGCCAAGTGTCGGCGTATCCGGAGATGATATCGAGCACAGCGCTACCAGCGTCGGTGACCAGCGCCTGGTTCTGCAGCGTCTGGGCGAGCAGGTTGAGCGTTTGGCGCGCCTCGTCGAGGCCGCGTTCGGCCAGCCGCCGCTCGTGCAGCGTGTAGCCGCGCACCAGATGCTCGCGCAATGTGCCGGTCGCCCAGATGCGGAATTGGGTGCCGCGTGGGGACTTCACCCGGTAGCCGACCGAAATGACGACGTCGAGATTGTAGTGGTCAACTTCCCTCGTGACTGGTCGGCCACCTTCGGGCTGAACCTGTGCAAATTTTGCACAGGTTGAGCTGGCGTCCAGTTCGCCTTCCGCGAAAACGTTGCGGATGTGGCGATTGAGGACCGACCGATCCCGCTCGAAGAGGTCGGCCATCTGCCGCTGAGTCAGCCAGACCGTATCCTGGTCTAGCCGCACGTCCACCCGCACGCCGCCATCCGCGGCTTCGTAAACCGCGATGGTCGCGCCCGCAGCTTCAGGAGATGCTGCCTCGTTCATTGATGCGTGAGTCATGCGACGGCCCCCACGGCCCTTTCGGCGTCTGCGATGCTGATTTCGCCGGAGATGAGTTTGGGCAGAAGGATATCCCGGATTTGCGCTAGGGCGCGATTTTGCTCTTTGTTGGTATGGATTTGGTCCAAGACGGGAGAGGCCAAGTCAGAAAAAACGTCCATGAGGGCTTGGTCGGCAACCACAGCTCGTGTTGCGCCGACCATTTGAGGACGCACAGCAGGATAAGCGCCACCGTCTGCCAAGTGGGTGAGGCGCTCAATGTTCTCCGGCGCAGTTGCAGCAAGGAACACGAACGCCCTGCGGCGGTGCTGGTGAGGTCTTAGGACAGCGAAACCTGTGCTGCCCGTAAGGCCGGAGCTTCCAATGAGTGCGAAAGAACCATTGCCGGGGCGCACCGTCCCGATGATTGTGTCGCCGGGTCGCAGAATTCGCTTCGCTCGGCTTGGCGCGTCCTGCCAGCGGAAGCGCTGGGTCGATTCGATGGTGCCCCATTTCGTGTTGGCGAGATCCACGTACTCCACCTCTTCGGGGACGTTGCGGCTTGACCAAGACTCAGGATTTACGTCAGCCAGCGCCGTCAAACTCACCGGCGACCACCCACAAGGATTGTGTTCATTGTCGAGGGTGCTGGGGAACAGATCGGCAACATGATCCGGTAGCCCCGTATCCCGCCCCTCCATCTTCGCTCGCACTGGCTCGAAGTCCACGAACCATGACTTGAACAGCGCCCGCGCCATCGCCTCCAGCGTCTCGTTGATGCGCTGGTTCAGCTCGATTTTGTCGTCCAACGTGCCGAGGACGTGGGCGATGGCCCGCTGTTCCTCTAGCGGTGGGACAGAAACCGGCAGGCTGTAGAACTCTTCCCGACTAGTAGAGGGGATCGCAGACCCGCTATCCATGCCGTTGATGTCTTGGGCAAGTAGGTTGAAGTAGGCCCAACGCGCATCTAGATCGACCTTCGGCCGGAGGTAAAACGCCGTATCGATCACATGGAACGGCTTAGGCGAGTAGTGGACCCCACGATAAGCGCCCTTGCGCCCGATCACGACGCCAGGATGCGGGCAAAGCGGCTTGTCGTGCCATCCAATCTGGCCGTTGGTACCAAATACTGGCACCGGCCCTTGGCGCATCTCACCCCGCAATCCCTTGCCGTATTCCAGCGTTGCGACATCTCGCCACAACTTCTCGCTCCACTTGCCCGCTTCGCTTACGTCGCACCGGCCCGGAAACGTGGCATTGATGCTCACGACGCGGAACTCGGAAACCGGTACTGAACCAGTGCGCACCTACCGAGAATCTCGACGATTCGCACGAGACACTTCACACCGTTCGAATCGACGAGGTGCAGATCCTCGTTCAGGGCGAAGTGTACGGGTTGTGGCTTGCCTTCATTGATGGCGATATTCGAAGCATACAGATAGGTTCGATCCAGACTGTCGCGGATTGGGTTCAGGCGTCCGGTCAGGCTAGGCAGGTGACCCGTGCCACCTTCGAATATGGCGCTGCCCCCATCCGGCAACGCGTTGAGTTCCACGGCTAGGGGAACTGAAGACGGTAGCCAGTTGCGCGTGATGTGGGCCAAATGGTCCGTAGCCGCCACGAAGACGGTCAACGGCAACTCGGTGGTGTGCACACCTAATGTGGCTCTCCCGAAGCTGTCGGTTGTGGCGGATTTCCAAGTGTGGTTGGGGAACAGGATCAGTACCGCCGCTCCGGCCAGCGCCCGTTGGTTGGCCGACACTTCAACCTGTACCTGTGCAGGGCTTGGTTGGGTGGGCGCACTGGGTAAGGTCACGAGAAGCTCCGAGGTGCCGATCAACTTGAACTCCGGCGACCTTCCGGCCAGTCGCCTGGTTTCGTTGCGGATGATCGGGATGCCATCGCCTCGGCGCTCCATGATGAAGGCCCGTTCTTCGGCCCCCTTGATGCCGCTGACTCCCGTTCTCCCGAGAACGGAAGCAAGCGCTTCGTTGCGAGTCGCCTGTCGAAAGGGCAGATCTTCAACACCGAGATTGTTCGCCAAGGCGCCTGGCGATTGGATCTCGACCCGGTCAGCAAACATTGAAAGGCGAATGCGGCTGCCGTGCGTCGAATAGTCGCGGTGAACCACGGCGTTCGTGATGGCCTCGAACAACGCTCGAACGCTGTATTGCGGCAAATCGATGCGGGCGGGGTCCTTGTGGGCGCCAACTCGCATATTGCGCACGGCAAAAGTGACAGCCTCGGCAATCTGTTGGGTCAGCGGCCCCGTGATGGTCTGGGAGTCGATCTGGCCCGAAGCCCTGTCAAGGCCTCGATACAGGGTGGCGGATATGCAGGCTTGCGGCAACCACTCCTCAGGGTTTGGGCAGCAACTCAATAGCCCCGCCACGGTAGCACGCAGGTTGCCTTGGTCGTCCGCGCCGAGCAGGCTCATCTTTTCCAGCGCGGCTTGGGGGTTCTCCCTGCTGGCAACGCTCAGGAGCGGCATCCACAGTGCCTCGTGCAAGGTCTCGAAACCGGTTCCCGGCACGGTTTGCTCGTCAAACCAGCGGTAGCGTGCCTGTGATCGATCCTGCGATAGGCGCAACCGCTCCTCGCTGGTCATGGCGCGTTTGGAAGCGCCGATACGAATGAAGCTCCGTCCCTTGTTCTCGTGCAGCGACGAACCCTTCGGCACCGTTACGAGCAGTAGTGCCTTGCCGTCGAGCTCGCGGTGGTAAATCTCCACCGGCAGGGCGGGCTTGATGCTGTCGGCGCAGATCTCAACGATGAGGCGATCCAGTTCAACAAGCTGCTCCGGGGACAAGCCTTGCGGTTCTCCCGCATCGCTCACTCCGCAAAGAATGACGCCGCCGCTTGCGTTCGCGAACGCGGTTATCTCGTCGGCCCAGTCGTCCCGCCCAGGGCTAACGGGCCGGTTGCCGCGAAAAATGATCTGCTTGAACTCCCATACAGAGTCCTCCCGCAGGCGAAGATGCTGCCTAATGTCGTCGTCGGAGAAGTTCATTGGTCCAGCCACCCGCTACTCACCCGGGGGCCTCCTCGTGCTGCACCCAGGCAAAGTTGGCGTTGCCCTTCGGCGGGATGCCGTACTGCCAGCGCTGGTCGTCGGCTAATCGGTCGCCGCCCCAGTCCTTCACATTGAAGGGCGGGTTGGCGAGGATGAAGTCGGCCTTGAGGTCCGGGTGGCGGTCGTTGTGGAAGCTGTCGCCGTGGGCGATCTGGCCTTCGATGCCCCGTATGGCGAGGTTCATCCGGGCGAGGCGCCAGGTCGTGTAGTTGGATTCCTGTCCCCAAACGGAGATTTCCTGCCGTGCTTTTCCGTGGGGGGGGGGGGGGGGGGGGGGGGCGGCCGCGCCCCCCCCCGCCGCCGCGGCCGCCCCGCCCCCGCGCCCGCC
>JAPPIX010000185.1:7135-10638 GCA_028820495.1 Gammaproteobacteria bacterium | reverse complement strand
TTTCCTGCCGTGGTTTGCCGGCCGCCCCCCCCCCCCCGCGCGCTCCCCGGCTGAAGGCTCTCCCCCCGTTGCCGTTGCCCGTCGCGTGGGCTTCGATGAACTCCACGGACTGCACGAACATGCCGGACGAGCCGCAGCAGGGGTCATACACACGGCCCGAATAGGGTTCCAGCATCTCCACCAGCAGCCGGACTACGCAGCGGGGGGTGTAGAACTCGCCGCCCTTCTTGCCCTCCGCGCCGGCGAACTGGCCTAGGAAGTACTCGTAAACGCGCCCCAGCACGTCGTTGGCGCGGGCTTCCTCGTCGCCTACGGCGATGTTGCCGATCATGTCGATCAGTTGGCCGAGCCGTTGCTTGTCCAGCGCAGGGCGGGCGTAGTCCTTGGGCAAAACGTCCTTGAGTGCGGGGTTGTCGCGTTCGACGCCGGCCATGGCTTCGTCAACAACCTGCCCGATGGTGGGCTGCCGTGCTTGGGCGCTCAAGTTGGTCCACCGAGCCTCGGGCGGCACCCAGAAGATGGCTTCGGCGGTGTACTCGTCTGGGTCTTCCGCAGCTTCCTCGCCCCACTCGGCGAGCACGGCGGCATGACGCTCTTCGAAGGCGTCCGAAATATACTTGAGGAAGATGAGGCCAAGGACAACGTGCTTGTATTCGGCAGCGTCCATTGAGCCGCGTAGCGCATCAGCCATGGCCCAGAGTTCGGATTCATTGATGCCGATCAAGGAGCGGGGGTCTGCCGACTGGGTTTGCGATAGCGTGGAGGGCATGGAAGACAGCTATCCGTTTATGGCTTGGGATTGGAGTGTAGCAGCGATACCGTGCTGCCGTTGCTCTCAAGGTGCCCCCTTGCCACATGCTGCCTCCCATTTTCGGCCAGTGTACTCGACTCGGGAGAATGCGTTTACACTGCCCGATAGTCCCGCTGGGCGAAAGCAGGGTTAGGATGTGAAGCGCGGACGCATAGGCAACGGCTAACAGGAGGATTCGGTTGGCGAATCAAGACGTGTTTGCTCCGGGCGCGGGCGGTGTGCCCGAGGTGGTCGTGGGGCGCGACGACATGCTCAACGACTTTGACTGGCGGGTGCAGGTGCTTCAGCGCGGGGGCAGGGGCGAAAACATTGTGCTCGTGGGACCACGCGGAAACGGCAAGACGGTGCTTTGCCGCAAGATTGAGATGATGGCCCAGGATCGGGGAATTCCAGCTCTGGCGTTGAGTGGTGGGGAGATTCCGACCGTCCCCGATCTGTTGGGCAAGCTGGCAAGGCCTTCGCTTTGGCAAAGATGGGGCCTTGAGGAGTTGAGCCTAAGCGTCCCGGAACTGGCGAAAGTTGGCGTGAGGCTTGGCGGCGAAGCGGAGAGTGCGCTTAAGGAAGCGCTTCAGAAATGCGCTGCTCCCAAGGGCTTGGTGGTCACTTTGGACGAGGCGCACGTTGCCGCTCCAGAAGTGGCGCGGGCGCTGCTGAACGCGGCCCAAATGGTGGCTAACGAAACCCGGCTGCTCGTCGTGGTCGCGGGAACGCCAGCCTTGGACTGGCGTCTGCGCCTGTGGAGCGCCACGTTCTCCGAGCGGGCGGACTTCCGGCGGGTCTGCCGTCTGTCGGCCGATGACATCAGCGAAGGGCTGCGCCAGCCGCTTGCGCAACGAACGCCCAAGGTGACGGTCACCGAAGGCGCGCTGGCGGCGGTCGCCGAGGACTGCGGCGGTTATCCCTATTTCCTCCAGCAGTGGGGCTATAGATTGGAGCAATTGCAGCGCCACGTCATCGACCGCGAAGAAGTGGAGGCTGTTCGAGGAGCGGTGATGGCCGCCCGGCGAGCGCAGTACGGGAGGCGTTGGAACGAGATGGTGGATGCTGGCGTTGTTGGGGCCGCGGAAGCCTTGGCCCGCGCAGGCCTTGCCCAAGGCGGCTTGCCGCTTAAATCCGTTCAGAAGACGCTGCGCGAGTACTATGCGGCTTTCGGGTATGAGGCGGAGTCAGCGCGTTGCGCACTCCTGGAACTGGCCGACATTGGCTACATCTGGGATGAGTCCGGGGAATCGGAGGCTTACGTGGCAGCCATCCCAACGCTGGCTGGCTACACGCTCGCCAAAGCCGAAAGCTATGACATGGATAGCGTCATGGCTAACTTCGGCTTGAGGCTCAAGCGCTGGCAGCAGGAGCAAGCCATGGGCCGCGGACCCGGGGCTTAAGGCTTGAAGGACAAATGCCATGGCGGCAACGGAGGACTCAACGACGGTCTGGTTTCACCGCCGCTTTCTGCGCCTGACCGGGGGCCACCTCAAGCACGCCCACTACTTTGATCATGTGCGGCGCCTGCCCGGATACGCCGCCCGCATCAGCTTCACCGCCGAACCTGGTGCATCCCTCCACCCCGACCAGCGCCGCCTCTGGCCGCCCCGGAAGGGGGCCTACGCCGAACGTTGGCGGCCCAGCCGCCCTGACATTCTCTTTCTCGCCGGGCTGGACTGGCGGTACCTTATCGACAACGGTCTCGACGCCTTGCCCAACCCGCGCATCAATCTAGTCCAGGGCTTTCATGCCCACAAGAACGCTGAGCTGTCCAGCTACCTGAAGCAGAGGGCAGTGCGTATCTGCGTCAGCGAGGAGGTGGCGGAGTCACTTCGCGCCTCCGGTCAGGTCAATGGCCCGGTGTTCACAGTCGCCAACGGCATGCGCCAGCCGCCCATGGCCGCTCTGCACCGCTTCGCGGCCGATCTGCTGCCGCGCAGGCGCCGCTCCGTCATCGTGGTCGGCTACAAGCGCCCGGACTTGGCGAGCGCCTTGTCAGGACGCCTTGCCGACGCCAAAGTGCCCCACCACCTGCTGCTGGACTTCCTGCCCCGTGAGCAGTTCCTTGCCGCCTTGGCAGGTGCGGAGGTGGCGGTCTGCCTCCCCGATGCGGAGGAGGGGTTCTACCTAACCGCCCTGGAGGCGATGGCCTGCGGCAGCGTCGTGGTGACCCTGGACTGCGTCGGCAATCGGAGCTTCTGCCACAACCACGAAAACTGCCTCATCTCACCCGAAGACCCCGACACCCTAACCGCCGCCACCATCCACGCCTTGGCGCTCTACCCCAAGGCCCGCAAAGCGCTGCGCGGTCGCGCCGACGAAACGGTGCGCCAGCACAGCCTCGCCAATGAGCGGCAGCGCTTCCACGAGATTCTCAGCGACATCCACAGCATCTGGTGAGCCGGCGTCGCGCTTCCACCGTCCAGCGTCGACCTAGGCCTTCCCGTGCCGCGGTAGCTCATGCGCATTCGTATCGAGCGGCCTTCCGAGACCGCGCCGTCAAACGTCGGAAAAGCCATTGAGCCCGCCAAGTTGCGGCAGCACTTCGCTCTGCTTGATGGACTAGTGTAGGGTCAAAAAATCCCTCAACACGCCCATCAAGGTCCAGTGATCGAGCAAAAGCAGTCAGCGGCGTGACGAAGTCCCCCTGAAAGGTTTCGTTGGAACCAAAGTGAAGAAGGGGGAATCCATACTTCCGATGCAGGCGAAG
>JAPPIX010000185.1:0-7125 GCA_028820495.1 Gammaproteobacteria bacterium | reverse complement strand
CCGCACACCTGCCCTTGTTTCCATGGAAAGGCCTCCAATTCTAGCGGCTAGGGAACGCGCGACCAGAGAAGGGTGCCGGAACACGCCGATGAGTCGCGAGGTTGGTAGCAGGCGAATCCAGCCTTCAACCATCCACAGGGTGCGGGGATCCTTGAACCCCCAGGGGAGACCGGTGCGGAAGCACGGCTGCACGAGCTGTAAGGCCCTTTGTTCGTCCAAGCGCTCCCACCGGATCTGCCGCTTCGGAGGGCGATCCCACGCGGCCCCGCTTCTTGCCAGCAGATCGTCATGGAACTGCACGATTGACGAGTTTTCCTTGTTCCCCTTTTGATTGAAGGGTGCGGCTTGGTTGACTTCCCCCAAGTGCAATCCGGCCGCCTCAAGGCTTCCGGTCAACAATGAGGTTCCGCTCCGGTGCATGCCAAGGACTATCACACAGGGTGGCAATTGCGTCTCAGTGGCTTGCCTCATTGGAACCCTGCTGAAGATACCTGCTTAAATCTCATACAGGCCTCGCGCCCGCCGCCGTTCAGCCAAGTAGCTCAACCTGAGCAGCCAGGAAATGACGGGGTGGCGGCGCTTGCCGTGCTGCTCGCTTGAACGAACGATGACCCCAGGCATCACCAGATCGTCCGCAACGCCCAAGAAATCGAATACCCGGCGGAGAACGGCTGGTTGGTCAAGCAACAGGTCTTTGCTGCGCAAGATGAGCACCTGGCGGCGCGGGAAGTGACGCAAGAGGTTGCGCAGCTGCCGACTGTAGAGGCCGCGGCTGCGGTAGCTGCAAACACGAGTCAACGAATGCCGCTCACGGGGACTGGCGCACCGCCGCATGCGCCAGGGCTCGATCAGCAGGGCCAACCACAAGGGCGCCTTCTCCCTGCCGCGAGCCTTCTCCATGTAGTAGTTGGATATGGCCCTCTCCGCACTGTCCCGCAACAGCACGATCAGCTTCAATTCCGGGTTGTAGCGCTTCAACTCAGAGGCGACCTCCGGGAAGTACATGTAAACCGGCGTGACCTCGCCACGGACCTTGACCTCCGAGCAATGAGAGAACCAAGGTGCGTAGCGCTCGTCGATCTCCTCGGGCGACCATTCGGCGGAATAGTCAGGGCTGTCGAACAGATGAACCTCCTTTGGCAAGGACATGCCAACTTCCGGATGGGCGCCGAGATACTCCCACAGCGCTGTAGTGCCGCACTTTTGTGCACCGACCACCACAAAGTCCAACTTGGGCCGATAGCCCGTCGTTGCCTTGGCGGTCGGGGTTGCGGCCCGATTCCCGTGGGTGTCCAACAGCACATTCACTTCAGCAGGTTCATAGAGCCGCCATCATGCACGACCGCAATTGTCCTTCAGCGCCTCAATCACCAAGCCCAGGAGGTTACTCACCCATCCCGATGTTGCACTAACGCCAACCACCAAACAAGTTCGAATCGCTTTGACCGAACCGGTACAATCAAATGACCCGACAAACATGAGCGAAGACAATTTCCGACCTCGGTTCACCCATCATTTTCGTCCTTAGCTGGAACCGCCCGATTTATCTCTGGGTCTGCTTGGACAGTTTGTACCGTCACACGCAGGCACCGCATCGCATCGTCCTTGCCGACAACCATTCGAGCGATCCACTGGTTGCCCGAGTCATCGAAGGGTTCGAGCGACGCGGCATGTTTACGGCCGTTCATCGTTGCTCGGACAATGACCCGCGACGATTCGAGCGCTTGATTGAGCAATACTGGGATCAGATCGGCGACTATCTGGTTCTCGTGGAGGGCGACATCGAAGTATTGCCCTGCGAACCCTGCTGGTTGGCTAGGTTCGTAAGCTACATGGATGCCGATCAACGACTTGGTTGTGTGGGTTCACGCGTTTATCAGCCCGACTTTGTCGATGAGACTGAGGCTCGAAGGCTCATGCCGAATCTCGACCAACCGAGCTTGGATTTTCTAATCAAGAAAGGCGCGCTAATGCGGCACTACAAAAGCACGTCTCAACCATTGATCGCGCCGCACAATCCACCGCTCAGACTCCTGATGATGCGAAAGCAGGTTTACGAACAGATCGGCTTCGGTCGCGATACGGTTATTCACGAGCGCACGCTTGCGCTTGGATACAAGTCGATGATCTCAACCGAAGTGGTCCACCGCCATCTTTCGCTATTGAACATTTACGACTACTGGGAATACTCGCACGCCGAACGAGAAGCGTTTTTCGACAAACAGTGAGACAGTCAAATGACGGTCGTCGCCATCCTCGGCATGCATCGAAGCGGTACGCCGTCCGTTGTGTCCGTTTTGAGGCATTGATCTCTCGACCAGCGGATGCGTTCTCTGACCTCTTTGAGTTCTTGGGTCTGAATCTCGATCGAAACACACTGGAAATCATCCACCCACTCCACTACAGCACCCGCCGCTGCTCTTGCCAACGTTCGTAGTCCGGCAACCGCAACCCGTAGCGCGCCAGCACACCTTCGTGCAACCGCCGCAAGTCGTCGATCACATGTGTCCGAACGAGAGCGCGGTGTTCCGCTCGCACCTGGTCCAGACGAGCGTCGATCCAAGCCAGGGCGTCTCGCGGCCGCGTGGTTACCGCGCCGTGCACGGCGTTCTTGATGAACTCCCGGTATGCCAACCGCGTGGGATCGGGGTCCCCGAGGTTCTGCTTGACGGCTAGATACTCCTGCGCGGAGCGTTCGTAGGCCCAAACGTAGAGGTCGCGCAGCAGTTCGGTTCGGGTCAGTTCGTAAACGCCGAGGACCGCACGGGTATAGGCCGGCTCGGGCACATCGAGAAACGTCAAAGGACACAGATTCGCTCGGAGCAGGGGCAAATTGGCAAGCAGCCGGGACGTGCGCTTGTTCACATCGGCAAATGGCTGCAGGTAGGGAAGGTGCACCATGGCGAAAAACGACTGCTCGAAGGGATCGGCGATCTGCCCGGCCTTGTCCAGCAGGACATCGAACTGCGCCTCGATCTGGGCGGGAACCGTCGGCGGTCGGTACACGCTCTTGCCGACTTCCACCCTGTGCCGCCGAATTCGGCCTTCATCGGCCGGGTTGGGGAGCAGGTTCTCGGCGAGCGCACTGTGCAGATTGAGCACCGTGAACCGATTGAAATCGACAATGTCGGCATTGTCGATGAGCATTTCGATGGCCGCCTTGTGGTTCAGGATCATCTGCGTCTCGACCATCGCCTTTCCCTCGGCCGCGTCGCCGCGCCCGATCAATGCGCGCGTATCCAACCAAGTATAGGTATTGCCTTCCATGTGGCTCGACGCCCAAGACAGGTCGATCATCAACCGGTTCAGGATAGCGCGGCCAAACGTTCCTGCCGGAGCGGGTTCGCTGTCGGCGGTTGTGGGTTGGCCCAACATCCGGAGCCGACGCCGCAACGGTTCCGGGAGGTAGTGCGTGTCGTTCGGCCGGTATGCAGTTAAGAGTTCGCGCTGGTAGCCCACGGGCTTGCGCGCCTCGACCGGTCGGTCGAGGTAAGCAAGAGTGTCCTGACTGTCCTCAGAAACCGGAATTGCAGTTGGGAACAACTCGTTCGCCGCAACAGGTGCGTCGGGGCCGCACCGAAGATATCGGCGTCCGCGTCCCTCGCCGACGGCTCGGATCGCCCCATCCGAGAGGAGCTGCGACAGCCATCGCTGCGCCGTTCGCCGCGGCAATTCCGGGTGGCGCACCAGCAGTTCAGCCAAAGCCAAGGGGCGCCCTGAGGCGTTGATGCTGCCGAGCAGTGCCCCGATGTCGCTGGCCATGGGATCATCCTCGGGTCGCAGTGGCGCGATTGTGGCGCATTTTTGCGAATTGCGCCACTTTCGCGCCGTAATCGCGCCACGACGGTGCCAGCCGGCATGGCCAGACCAGCGGGGATGCGCGTGCGCAGCCGCCCGGGCCGTGGGCTGCCTTGCCAATCAATCTGGAGCGGGACCGCTTTGGCCGTCAAGATCACGGGAAGTCTCCGCCTCTCTTGCAAGCGTGACGAAGGTGCCCCAAGGGTCACGGGCCCATTCAGGATGGGACACATCGACCAGCGGCCTGCCCACGATCAAGCGCTTGCCAGCTTCCTCGATTCGCCTGTAGATGGCCTCCAACTCGTCCGGCTCGGCGACTCTGGCCCTACTCAAGACCGAGCGCGCAGCCTTCAGGTCGTAATGGAAGGCAGCGCATAAGTCGTAGCCGTCGCGGGCGACCAATTGGCCACCGACCAACACGCGGCCGAGGAGCTTACCCGTTAGGATGGCTTCGGTTGATGCCAGCGCGATGCCAGTGTTCGCTTCAATGCCGTAGCACTGCCGCCCAGCCGATGACGCGGACAGGCTGATGGGGCCGCTGTCGGGGTATTCCCACCCGGCGAATCTCGCTGAGATGCGGTATTTCTTGATCTCACGCCGCTCTCGCAGCCCCTGAAGCTCGGCTCGCAAATCGTCCCGAACGCGCAAAACAAACTGTCGATGCATCTCTTTGTCGAGGACCAAATCAACGTCAGTGCTCAACCTGTGGCCCCAGCGCATCGCCAAAACGGTTCCGCCGCCCATCCGAAGGTTCTCCGCCTCCTCCGGTAGCATGTGCCGCTTGAGTAAGGCCAGGCCGCGCACAAGGCTACTTTTCGGGTCTCCGTCCAACGGCAGTGCGGGGCCGTCATCAAGAGAGGGCATGGCGCCCACCTTCCCCACAAAGCTCCAGCTTGCTTCGTTCCCATAGCAGGTCGGGATCCAGTTCTTGGATTTTGGTGTCGGGTTCTGCCCAGCGAAGCAGGTTGTTCCAAAAGTAGTTGCAATCCGCGCCAACCTGAACCACAAGATCGGCGATTTTCTTCGATGGCGCGCGGCCATCGAACAGGGTGGTCCTTGCTTCCTCCGCATCCATGATGACAAGCGCCTCGTACAGCGCGAACTTGCGCTCATCGTCGAGCACCGTGCCCGCAGAGGCCCAAGCGATGAACTCCTCCTCGCTAATCTTGACTGCGGATCCAGCTAGGTGCTTGCTGAGCATATATCCAAGAGCGCCATCGCCGCGCGCATGCGTGCCGGACCAAGGCTTCTTGTCCTGCGTTTCCGGAGTTCGGCGATTCATGGGGTGGCCTCATCCGTCGTTTGTTGTGGGGCGGGCAAGCGAAGCGATTATAGCCGTTCCAGCCAACCCGGATAACACACGAGTTTCGTTGAACACCGGAGGAGTGTCCCTGACAGTTCTGTGCTCGTCAGGTGATCCCTACTCCAAGTACCCTTGAATCGCGAATAAAATCGCCACCGCAGCCACCGCGCCGATGACCAGAAGCACCAAGAAGACGCCTCGGCCATCCTCATCATCGCCCTGCCTTCGGCACTGGCTGACGATGGCGATGACGGCGAGGAGAATGAGCGCCGGAACGACGAACTGTATGAGGTAGCGCATGGAAAGCCACGGACTGGATTGGCGTTGCGAGCGTGTCGATAGCTCCGATTCCGTCAGCAGGCCAGCCTGCCGAATGGGGAAGCGTCCCAAGATGGGGCCGCGTTGCGTGGCTCAGAGCATAGCGGCAATCAGCACCAAGGTGAACCGGAGGGTGTAGAATGATGGGGGATGCCGCCATGACAAAGGCCACGCTGGACACAATGGAGGAACGAACAGCGAATCGAGAGACGGTCGACGCCGCTACGGTTCGTATCATGGACGCCTTTGTCGAGCGGTTGGGCAAAGCGGACCTTCCCGAAGTCCAGCGTGTTCTGCTCTACGGAAGCAGGGCGAGGGGCAACTGGCACGAAGAAAGCGACGTGGATATTGCCGTGGTCTTTCGCGGCGAGGCGCCAAGGGCGTTCCCCTTTGGCCTACTGCGCCGTCTTTCCCGAATCGCGCACGAGGCGATGTGGGCCACAGGGTGCGCCATGTACCCCTCCGCCAAGCCCGTCTTTGAAGCGCAGATCAAGGAACCTTCCACCGCAGGGAACGCCGCTTTCTTTAAGAGCCTCTCCACCGAAGGAATCGAGTGGACGCCTAGGAATGGCTAATCCCCACAAGGCGGAGAGCTTTGTGAACACAGTTCGCCGCGAGTATTTCCCGCTAAGGTGAACCGGAGCGGTCTTCGCTCAACTGGCGCGGCGAGACCGGCGTGACCCTTGAGTGGTGGGCCGAGCACTGGCTGGCTGGGCTGCTGCTGCTCGCCTACACCGGCATGCTGCTGCATCACGCCAACTTGGGAAGGCGGCGAGCCAAGGGAGTTGCGGGCTACTACGTGGGCGGGCGCAGCGCCGGCGGCTTTGTCATCGGGGTTTCCTTCTTCGCCACCTACGCGAGCACCAACAGCTATGTCGGCAACGCCGGCAAGGGCTATGAGTACGGCCTGCCGTGGCTGGGCTTCGCTGTGGTCATGGTGGTCTTCACCTGGCTCGCCTGGACGGTGGTGGCGCCACGCATGCGCCGCTTCGCCGCCCACTGGGACGCCCTCACCCTGCCGGACCTGCTGCACGCCCGCTTTGCGCCCAAAAGCCAAGCGCTGCGGCTGGTGTCAGCCTTCGTGGTGGTGGCGTCGAGCCTCTTCTACCTGATGGCCATCTTCAAAGGCGCGGGCGCCTTGTTCCAGCACTTCCTGCAGATTCCCTACGCCGCCGCGGTCGGCGTCACCCTGATCATCGTGATGCTGTACACCTCTGTCGGCGGCTTCGTCTCCGTGGTGCGCACCGATGTGGTCCAAGGGGTGTTGATGGTGGTCGGCTCGGCGCTGATGTTCTACTTCGTGACAACCGCCGCTGGCGGAATCGGCATACTGCCGGAATTGCGCGAACGACCGGACACGGCCAATCTCTTTGAACTTGGCGGCGCGGTGCCGGTAGTGGTGCTCATGGGCATCGCCTTGAGCGGCAGCCTGAAGCTCTTGGTCGATCCCAGGCAAGTGGCCCGGTTCTATGCCCTGCGCGACGACAACGCGCTCAAGGTCGCCATGCGGGTGTCCGTGGTGGGCATCGCCTTGGTGCAGTTCTGCCTCTACCCCATCGGCATTTACGCCCACTTCCTAATCGAGGGCGTCACCGACACGGACAACGTGGTGCCGATGCTCATCAACGACCGCAGCGTCTTCCCCCTGGCAGTGTCGGACTTCCTCATCATCGCCATCCTGGCCGCCGCCATGTCATCCATGGACA
>JAPPIX010000378.1 GCA_028820495.1 Gammaproteobacteria bacterium | reverse complement strand
CAGCGGGTCGTGAACATGACGCTCGACGACACGGACTCCAACATCGTCGGAGTCCTGCGGACCAATCCCCGGATCACCAACAAGGATGTCGCCGAGCGCCTCGACATCGCGGAATCGACGGTGGCGCAGCGAATCCGGGGCATGGCGGAGCGCAACGTCATGCGCGTGGTGGCCCAGAAGCACGTGTTCTCCGACGGCTACGCGCACGTCCTGTTCCTGTTCGTGAACACGGCGGGGCGGACCGTTCAGCGCGTGGGGGCGGATATCTCCAGGATCGATGGCGTGTTCGGCGTATCCCAGGGCATCGGCAACCCCGACCTCTTCGTCGCCGCCAGGGCAATGTCAATGGATGATGCGCAACGAATCTCGGCACAGACTGCGCGCACCGAAGGCGTGGCGACCGTCGAGACCATCCCCTGCTTCCGCATCCACAAAATGGTTTCAACCCTCGGTGACTTGGCGAACCCGAGCCGCCCGCCGATGGTGAACCCGGAGTCCAGGAACGATCGCATCTTTCAGGCGTTCTACGAAGACGGCCGACAGAGCAACCGCGAGGTGTCGCGGCAGCTCGACATCTCCGAAGGCGCGATACGCCAGCGGCTGAAGGCAATGCAGCAATCCGGGGAGATGCAGTTTCAGGTGGTGTGCAACCCGCAGGCCCTCGGCCTGCACACGATATCCATCATGCGCATAGCCACCGCGGCGAAGGAAACCGGCGAGGTCCTTGAGCGCGTTGTGGCCCTCGAGTCAGCCAGGTTCGTCGCCGAAGTGGCGGGCACCGCAAACGTCTTCGCCCTGCTCATTACGCCAGACAATCAGTCGCTGGGCGACATAACGGACAACGAACTTATGTCAATGCCCGGCGTGCGCGAGGTCGATGCGCAGATCCTGGTCGCCAACATCATGCACCGGTACTACCTAAGCCACTTCGAAGCCAAGGAGCGGATTCCGGCGAGGAAGTGAGGCTGGCTTCCTATGGACCAAATCCCGTGGTTTTTGTGGTCGGCCAAATTCGTAAGTTGAGTAGAGCGATGATCCGTGCCCAGAATAGGACGAGTCGATGAAGCCATTTCCCGATGATGTGAGATTTGTTGGACCTTTAAGACCACAACGGTTTGAAGCCACTGTGGAAGATTGCATTGTGGAGGGAGAGATTCCGAAAGATCTGTATGGCGGCTTTTACCGCACTTCTCCCACCTTCAAGCGGCACAAAAAACAACCAGGCTACGGCATGATGGCCAGCGACCGTATGGTACAAGGCCTCATTCTGGAAAATGGCCAAGCCACTTATCGTAATCGTTGGGTTCGCACCCCCAAATACATGCTGGAAGAAGCTCATGGTGAAGGCTTGTTTGAATGGCATGATGCGTGGCCTGACTATCGTGGTGAAACGATAACGCCGGTACGTGGCAATGGCAGCGTTACTGATGGGGTGCCTGCGGGCAGCAACACTGTCAATGCAGTCCCCTACTACGCCAAGACGGGCAATGTGGTTCTCGCATGCAACGAAATACTGAATGTACCGATAGCGCTAGATCCTATGACCCTGGAGACATTGGGACCGATAGCGTGCGCCGGGCAAATGGTCAAAGGTTACTGCGGCGAACCAACCTTTACAGCTCACCCGAAATGGGATCCTGAAACGGGAGTCATCTTTGGAGCAACATCAGGCGAAGAAGCACCTTACGTAACTGTTCAGGCGATTCATCCTGACGGTACAGTGAAATCGAAAGCCATAGAAAATGAACCCTTCCGCACCTCGATTCATGATATCTGGTTAACCAAAGACCATGTCGCTGTACCTTACACGGGTTGGCACTACGATTCTGAAAATGCCAAAGCTGGTGGCGCGCCCATGCATTGGAAGCCGGAAAACGGCGTGACCATTGCATTAGTGCCCCGAGATTTAGAAAGCCCTGTTAAATGGATCAAAAGTGACTTTCCGGGTGAGTATATTCTTCACACGTTGTCTGCAAATACGAGTGACAACAAGATCACGCTCAATGGGCCAGTTTACAAACAACCCCCTTTCGGTTTTGACCAGTTCAATCAAGTGGGCTCACCCTATATTCCTCTTTATGCGGCGAATAACGGTCACTGGGTTTGCGATCTAGATTCCGGCACTTTGTCGAGCGAAGTTTTTGACGATCGCCCGTGTGAATTTCCTAAGATTGACGAGCGCTTTTTCGGTAAACCCTATCAGCACGGCTTTATGCTGGGCGGCGATACGTTGTATATGCTTGATACCCTGATTCACTACAACGTGCGCAGTGGAGAAGAGAAGCGTCTGCGCATTGTGGATCCCGAAGAGCATGATAAACCCGTGGGGCTGGCCGAACCCGTTTTTGTTCCACGCCATGCCAGCGCGGCGGAAGGCGACGGCTACATGTTGTTGCCGGTCAGTTGGTTTACGGACCACCTTTCGGAGTATTGGCTGCTCGATACTGAAGACATTACTCAAGGGCCGATAGCAAAGGTAAAGATGCCATTTCAAATGGGGTGGTCGACACACGGCCACTGGATGGATTTCGCCAATGTGCCTGGCAAAAATTGACGTGCAGCCACTTGCAAGCTCCTATTCCACGGGGAGAAAAGACTTGATTGTCGATACTGGACCTTGAGAGCGAAGGCTCACGTGACAGATACAACAGGACTCTTGGCGCTGCCGAATGAACTCCTCGAGTGGAAAGCCTCTCTTCGCCGATTTGTCGATAACGAACTCATCCCTCATGAGGCGAGCGGCAGTGACAACCTGCCGCCGGAAGCGCTCGAAAAAGTAAAGGTCAAAGCCCGCGAACTGGGCATCTGGGCAGCGGACGTACCCACCAGGTTTGGTGGCGCCGGCCTCGGGGCGTTGGAATACGCCATCGCAACGGAGGAACTCGGAAGATCGATCTACTGGTTGGACGTCATGGAACTCGGCGCCGTGATGAGCCCGCTATTCCGCGGGACCGAAGAGCAGATTGAACGCTATGTTCTGCCCAGCGTGGAAGGCACGCGTGCGGGCGCCTTTGCACTGACCGAACCCACCGGTGGATCCGACCCCGCGCGCGCAATCCAAACGACGGCTGTCCGGGACGGTGACAACTGGGTGCTCAATGGCAGCAAGTGTTTCATCTCCCGGGGCCATGTGGCCGATCACTTCGTCGTGATGGCTGCGACGGACAAGGAGAAAGGTGCTCACGGTGGGATCACGGTATTTGTCGTTGACAGGGATACCCCGGGCTTCGAGGTCGTTCGTCAGATACGCACGATGGGGACAATGGCCCCCTCGGCGCTGACATTCGATGACGTGATCGTTCCCGATACCCAGCGGGTGGGTGATGTCGGCGAAGGCTTCATTCTTGCGCAACAGACACTGGGGCCACAGCGTATCGGCATCGGAGCACGCGCAATTGGCGTGTGTACGCGCCTGATTGAACTTGCCATCGAACAGGGTCGCACCCGTGAAGTATGGGGAAAACTCCTGGAATCCCAAGGCATGTTTCAGGCCAAGCTGGCTGACTGCGCAATCGAATTGGAAGCCTGCCGCTGGATGGTTTATCGCGCTGCCGCCGAGATGGATCGCGAAGCCGACACCAGGACGATAGAGTCCGCGGTGAAGGTGTACGCGTCAGAACTCATGTCCCGGGTAGCTGACAAGGTGATGCAGGTCTGGGGCGGGTGGGGCTACAGCAAGGATCTGCCGATCGAACGCCTGTATCGCGATCATCGCATGTGGCAGATCGTCGAGGGCCCCAACGACGTCCACCGCATGGTGGTAGCCCGCCGCCTGATCAGCGAGGGAATGGCAACCCTGGAAGAGTCGAAGCCACGGGCAGCAGTGGGCATCTACGCTTCTGCCTGATGCCTCAAAGCGTAAACAGAAAGCCGCCGTTTACAGCGTAAACCTGACCAGTGACATAGCTGGCGGCCTCCGATGCGAGAAAGAGAACCGCGTTGGCCACGTCTTCCGGCTCCCCGACCCTGCGCAGCGGGTAGAGACGTAGCGACGCCTTCATCGCCTGTTCGTTCTCAAACGCCTCAGCCGTGGCCGGCGTACGGGTTGCACCTATCGCGACACAGTTGGCCCGAACCCCGAACCGGGCCGTTTCCCGCGCGACGGAGCGCATGATGCCCGCCGCACCAGCCTTGGCGCCCGCATACGCCTCCAGGCAGGGGTCGCCGTAACGGCTGGCTTCCGAGATGATGGTCACGATGCTACCACCCCCCTGCCCGGCCACCATGCGCCCGAGCGCGTGGCGCGTGCAGTTGAGTACGCCGTACAGGTTGACCGAGAGCGGACGCTCCCAGTCGTCGGGGGTCGACTCCCAGAACGGCTTCATCACGTCCGCTGCATCCGGCGCAACCGGTCCGAGATTACCGGCATTGTTCACCAGGATGTCGAGCGATCCGAACTGGGAGCTGGCTGCTTCCATCATCGCCTCGGTTGCTTGGAAACTGGTCACGTCAGCCTGGTGGGGAACGGCTTCGCCTCCAAAGCCATTGATCTCTTCCGCCACCGTTTCCGCACGATCGGGAAAGTAGTCGTTCACCAGCACACGGGCGCCATAAGAGGCAAGGTGTATCGCCACCTGGCGGCCGACACCCTGACCCGCACCGGTCACCACCGCAGCGCGCCCGTCCAGATTCAACAGGTTCTCGACTCGTTTCATCACTCACCCCAATCCGCAACCAGATTCATGGTTTTAGAATGCAATGTTTGGCCAAACACGACTACTATCTATCGGAATCAGCAGTTATTCTCAATATCGTCACGCAAAAGCAGACGGTAGGCTAGCATGTTGTCTCACTATCGCGTGCTCGACCTCACAGATGAACGCGGCAGCTTTGCCGGGTTCCTGCTTGCCTCGCTCGGTGCGGAGGTCATCATGGTGGAACCCCCGGCGGGCTCCCGCTCACGCAGCACTCCACCATTCGCCCCCGAGCAGAGCAAAGCTCAGGCCTCCCTGTGGCACTGGGCGTACAATCGGGGCAAGCAAAGCGTGGTCATCGACCCTGACAAGGAAGATGAACGGTTCATGCAGTTGGTGCGGGGCGCAGATGTTCTACTGGAAACGCACCCAAACAGGTTCACCCCGCAACTGGGTTTCGATTACAACACTTTGGCCGCATGGAATCCTGCACTGATCCATACGGTGATCTCGCCGTTCGGATTGGACGGACCTAGGGCCGGCTGGTCGGCAACCGACCTCATATTGATGGCGGCGGCTGGGGTGTCGACCCTCGCGGGCGACCGGGACCGCGCGCCGGTTCGCATCAGCCTGCCGCAGGCTTGGCTGCACGCCTCGGCTGAGGCGGCGGGGGCTACCCTCATCGCGCTGCACGAGCGCAACCGATCCGGCATGGGCCAACTGGTGGATGTGTCGGCGCAGCAGGCAGCGATGATGGCCGCCCAAGCGCAACCCCTTGCGACACTATCCCGTGCCACACCACCCGTTCGAGCTGGCGGGGGTGCCCTCGTCGGGCCCTTGCGCTTGCGCACCGTTTTCCCGGCGAAAGACGGATTCGTCTCCATCACCTTCCTGTTCGGATCGATGTTGGGCCCCTACGCCCGTCGCCTGATGGAATGGATCTGCGAAGAAGGCGGATGCGATGAAGCGACGCGCGACAAGGATTGGGTTGGATTGGGGAACCTGCTGCATACGGGCGAAGAGCCCGTCTCCGAGTTCGATCGCATCATCGAGACTATCGCCCGGTTCACGGCAGGAAAAACGAAGCAGGCCTTGTTCGATGCAGCCATGTCGCGGCGGCTGCTGATCGCGCCCATATCCGACGCCCAGGACATCCTCGCCCAGGAGCATTTTGAAGTGCACAACGCTTGGGAAGTACTGGGCCAACTGAGCAAGGCACCTGCGCGAGCACCATTCAAATTTGCCGACTTCACGCGCACACCCCAACCGCAGCTCGATCCACCTCCGTCACTCGGCGCGCACACCGATACGATCCTTGCGCATTCGCGAGAAACTCCAGCAGTTGTCAGCACACCGGCAACTACCGACGCCGCCCTGTCCGGCCTCAAGGTGCTGGACCTGGCGTGGGTAATGGCCGGACCGGCCGCCACGCGGGTGCTCGCAGACTACGGTGCGACCGTGGTCCGCATCGAGTCCACCACTCGCACCGATCTTATCAGAGCGCTTTCCCCCTATATCGACAACAATCCTTCCCCGGAGCACTCGGCCCCGCAGCAGAATTTCAACGCAGGCAAGCTGGGTGTGACGCTGGACCCAGCATCCCCCGAGGGGCATGGGGTTTTACTCGACCTGGTGCGTTGGGCTGATGTGGTGTTCGACTCCTTCGCGCCAGGCGCGATGAGGAAATGGGGGCTTGATTTCGATTCACTGCGAAAGGTCAATCCCTCGATCATCCAGGTCAGCAGCTCGCTGATGGGCCAGACCGGCCCCTTGGCAAAATTTGCCGGATTCGGCAACCTGGCAACAGCGCTTGCAGGCTTCTACAGTGTCACTGGATGGCCGGACCGCGAACCCGTGGGGCCGTTTGCAGCCTACACGGACGCTCTGGCACCCCGCTTCGCAGTGCTTTCCATCATGGCAGCGCTGGAACATCGACAACGCACGGGCGAGGGTCAGTTCGTGGACTTGTCGCAATGCGAATCGGCCCTGCACTTCTATACGATGGCGCTGCTGGAGTATCAGGTTCTGGATCACAAGATACAGCGTCTCGGCAACGCGGACCCCTATTGCGCGCCCCATGGCACCTATGCCTGCCAAGGTGAGGATCGCTGGATCGCGATCGCGTGCGAGTCCGAGGATCACTGGCAGGCGCTGTGCGAGGAGATGAACCGACCGGACTGGTCACAGGATGAAGTGTTTTCGAGCCTGTCCAAACGTATTGCCAATCAGCAGCCACTGGACGATGCGTTGGGAGCATGGACCCGCGGGCAGGACTGCGAGTCGCTGCAGGAGCGTCTGCAGTCACGCGGTGTTCCCGCCTACATGATCCAGACCAGCGCGGACCTCGCAGCCGACCCCCAACTGCGCCACCGGGAACATTTCGTGGAAGTGCCCCACCCCATACATGGCACTGTCTTCATCGAGGGCACACGCTTTCACCTGTCGAGAACGCCCGCCCAAATCGAGCGGGCCGGCCCCACACTGGGCCAGCACGTCCAAGAAGTGCTGCATGGACTGCTGGGCTACGGCGAAGACAAAGTTGCGCAGCTGGTGCTTTCCGGCGCCTTGGAATGAGCGGGCGACACTGAGGATTGCCGTGAACTCGAAAGACGCCAGAAGTGGACCGCCGGCTGGCTGGCCAAAGTCGCGCGAGTGGGAAGGCAGTGGATGGTTGTCGGTAACGGAAGCGCGCGCAACCACGGGCCTGCGGGTGACGGATTCTCCCTATTGGGGCGCCTGGTGGGCGCAAGCCTTGCGGGGTGTGCTTTACGTCAAGGGAATCCCCTATCACAAGGTGGTACATCCACCCTTCAGCGATTCCGACCCGGACGCCCAGTCGGAGCTCCGGGCGTGGACGGGACAGACTTCCGTCCCGACCATGGTTTACAACGATGGCTCCGGACTCGGCGATGTCGTCCGCAACGACTGGCTCAATCAGCTGATGCTTGCCGAGCAGATTTCACCTGAGCCGTCCTTGATTCCGGGGACGCCGGAATTGCGAATTAGGATGATCGGGCTCGCGCACGAACTGATGTCGCCGCAGGGCTTCCTGTGGAACTGCAGGCTCGCGGGGAGGGAGGTGGACGCCCAGGCCAAGATGAGCGACCGGCAACGTGACGTATTCGGCGGCGACAAGCTCCTGGGCGGGAAATACTCGTTCAACGGGAAATCCGGCACGCCTCTGGAAAACGCGAAAGAGTGCCTAGGATTGCTCGGCGCCCAGCTTGATGAAAACAGGGCGCGGTTTGGCGGACCTTACCTGGTCGGCGACTCCCTGAGCGCCCTCGACATCTACTGGGCCTACGCGTCCAACTCCGTTCTCATTCTGCCACCTGACAAGCTACCCGTGATGCGATTCAACCGAGCAATGTACCCGGCAATGAACGAAGCACTGGCCCCAGCATGTAGCGATAGGCTCCTGGAACATCGTGATGCGATGTTTGCCACCCATCTCGAGTGTCCGGTTGTGGTCGACTGAGTGGGCGGGTTCGTTCCCACGCAACTCTCAGAGTCGATATCGAATCCCCAGACCATCATTCGACATCGGCGTTGTACAGACGCGCAGATTGCCCACCATCAATCGCGATGGTGCTGCCATTGATGAAACTCGCTTCATCGGAAGCCAAAAAGGCCACCGTGTTGGCCACTTCATCCGGTTCGCCGAAGCGGCGCATGGGGATGACAGCTTCCAACTTTTCGCGTGTGCCCTCCGGCGCTAGGGCAAGCCCTCGCAAGTTGCCCTCGCTGGCGATGGCGCCGGGAATGACCACGTTGGCACGAACCCCTTTTGCGCCGTATTCCACCGCAAGACACCGGGTAAAGTTGATCACGCCCGCTTTGGCAGCTCCATAGGCGGCAACACCCGCGTCGCCATTCACGCCCATGACCGATGAAACGTTCACGATCACGCCGCCACCCTGCTCCACCATCACGGGCAACACCTTCTGGCAGCCGTGAAACACCGCGTCGAGATTGAGCGCGATGAAACTGCGGTAGCGCCGCTCGGGTAGGTCGTGGGTCGGGCAGGCGCTGGTGCCGCCCGCGCAATTGAAAAGCACGTCAACGCGCCCGAAACGCTCGATGGTTGCATCGACGAACTGGTCGATGACCGACCAGTCGCGGATGTCGCCGACGATGCTCAGCACTGATGCGCCCTGATCGCTGAGCGTTTGCGCTGTTTTCTCGAGCCCCTCTTGGTCCCGGTCGGATATCGCGAGAATTGCTTTTTCCGAGCCAAAACGCAGCGCGGTGGCCCGGCCGATGCCGCTGGCCGCTCCCGTCACGATAGCTACCCGCCCTTCAAACCGGTCGCTCATGACCACTCTCCTTCAGCGTTTGAGCACGTGCACGAAGCACACGAAACCCGCGCCGATCATCTGAATGAGACCGACTTTTGCATCGGGCACCTGTCGGCCACCGGCTTCGCCACGCAATTGCTGCACCGTCTCCCAGATTTGCGCGAGTCCCGTCGGACCGAGCGGATGACCGCGCGAAACCAGGCCGCCATCAGTATTCACCGGTATTCTTCCCCCCGGACCCATGTCTCCACGCATCACCAAGGCTTCTGCTTCACCCGCCGCGCACAGCCCAAGGCTTTCGTAGTACTCGAGCTCTTCGCTGCTGGTGGCATCGTGTACCTGAACCAGGTCGAAATCCTCCGGACCCAGCCCACACTGCTCGTAGGCTTCGTTGGCAGTTGCCTCGGTCAGCACCCCTTCCGGGAAATAATGGTCGGCGTAGATCTCACCCTTCATCACCGAGGCGGCGACGGTAATGGGAACATGACGCCCGATCTTCTCGGCCCGCTCACGCGTCGTGAGCACCGCGGCAGCCCCTCCGTCCCCCATCGGACAGCACTGCTGCACCGTTAACGGGTCGGCAATCATGCGTGAGCCCAACACCTTGTCCAGATCGGTTTCATACCGGTGGTAGGCATATGGGTTGCGGGCACCGTAGTTGTGACTCTTCACGGCGATGCGCGCAAACACCTCCGGGTCGGTGCCAAACTCCTCCATGCGACGCTTTGCCTTCAGCGCGAAAATGCTCATGGCATTGAAGAATGCTTGCCCCAGATTCCGGCGAAGCACCATGTCGTCGGACATCACGGATTCGGCCATGTTGGCGCCCAGCTTCCCGGTGCCCACGGCCAGTGCCACGTCCGAACGTCCCTCCGCGACAGCGAGATAAGCCTGCCTGAACGCCGAACTGCCGCTGGCGGATGCGTTTTCGACGTTGACGATGGGCACGCCGGTCAGGCCCAGCTGGTGGCCAATCTGGTTGCCGACGTAAGGGCCAACGGCAGAAGCGCCGCAGAACATTTCCTGCACTTCCTTCCATGCGATGCCCGCATCGTCCAACGCCCTCATGGTCGCGTTGGTACCGTGCTGCGCAACGCTCACGTCCGGCTGGCGCGCGAATCGGGTCATGCCGACGCCGGCCACCACTACTTCACGCATCGTTCACCTCCACTGGCCGGAACCCGTAAGTGGTCAGCAGCTCCTTCGTGCCCGGGTGCGGCACTCCGAAGGGCACCAGCTCCAGTGGCGAACCGATGGCAGGTGGATTGTCCACGTCCCCGATCACGAACCCCTGCACCACCGCGCCTTCCTCGAAGCGTGCCTGCCCCACCAGAAACGGGTGCCCCAACGGGAACCCAACCCGGTCCACGGTGATCGAAAAGAGATGGGCGTTCGGCCCCAGAGACAGGTCCTGCAGTTCACGGGAACAGCAGCTCGGGCAGGAAGCGGTGCGGGGAAAGGCACTGGTGCCGCAGTCGGCGCAGCGCTGGCCGTTAAGGGTCAAGCGCTGATCGTCGTGCTGGACCAGCCAGTCCGGAACGATGAGTTCCTGGCTCGACATGCCTCCCCCTACGACGACTTTGAAAAGATGTTGTCGTAGGTCGGATTTTTCGCCATGGCTTTGGCCTGCGCGGCCTGCATCTCTTCACGCGTCGCCATGTTGAGGATGGTGCGTCGCTCGAAAGCGAGCCCGGTAGCAAGGTCCATCTCAAGGGCCTTGCCGGTCAGCATCTTGCCCGTGCGAACGGCAAACGACGGTAGATCCGCTAGGTGAGCCGCAAAAGCGCGGGCTTCGTCCATCAGATCGGCGCCCGCGACCGCGCGGGTGATCAGCCCGATGTTCTCGGCTTCCTGGGCGGTGAGATGTCGGCCGGTCAACACCAACTCCTTGGCCCGGGCCACACCCACAATGCGCGGCAGGCGCTGCGTGCCCCCACCTGCTGGCAGCGCTCCGAAGAGTATCTCGGGCACGCCGATCTTGGCCTTAGCCGCCATGAAGCGAAAATCGCAGGCGATGGCGATTTCGCATCCTCCACCCATGGCGGCGCCGTTGATCACGGCGATCACCACCTGCGGGATGGTCTCGAAGCGAGAAATGAAATCCTGACCCGGTGATTTCATGGTCTTGGATCCCAAGTCCTTGCCTGCTTCCCGCAGATCGGCGCCTCCGCAAAAGTGCCTGTCACCGGCGCCGGTCAGCATGACGACCTGGGTCTCAACATCGTCTTCCAACTCATCGAGCACCGCATTCATGTCTTTGAACAACTGCCGGTTGATGGTGTTGGCAGCCTTCGGCCGGTTGATCGTGATCGTCGCGACACCAGCATCGCGTTCGAAGATCACCGTTTCGTACGTACTCATGAAGCCCCCTAGGATCCTTATGGCGATAGCGCACGCCACTACATGCGGTAGCGCACCTGCACGCCCCATAGCCGGGGCGGTGCCCAGGAGTATGTCGTTCCACCAATGGTTGCCCCCGGCAGCAGGTTCTCGATAATCTCTTCATCATCGAGATTCTCGATGAAGGCCTGCATTTCCCAGTGGTTGTTGACATTCCAGATCACCCGAACGTTCTGGATGGTGTGCGACTCTATCTCCGCAAAGCTGTTGTTGAACACGTCGGTGTAGTAGTCGTCCTTGTACGAGGCCTCGTACCGGAATGTGATGTCCCCCCCTAGTTGGTCGAACCAGTGCGTGAACTGCGCGCCGACGTTGAAAGACACATCAGGGGCACGCAGTGTCTGGTTGCCTTTGAGATCCACCAATCCAGGCGGATCCATGGGATCATCGGACATGAAGTCATCGAACTCCGACTTCATGAACGACACGCCCCCGTCGATCTGCAGCGCCTCCACGGGAACCCACAGGAATTCCGCCTCGAAGCCGATATTCTCCACGTCGGTCGCATTTTCTATCGTGGAGGCGTTGTTAATGAACAACCTCGCTTGGAAATCTTCATAGTCATAGACAAACGCCGCCAGATTTAGTCGCAGACGGCCGTCGGCGAGCGTCGACTTCAATCCGATCTCGTATGCTGTCACAGTCTCGGGACCAAAAGGGTTGTTGCACAGCCCCGTATTGAACCCACCCGACTTGTAGCCTTTCGAATAGGAGCCATACATCATCACCGAGTCGCTGAAGTCATAATCGGCAGACAGCTTGTAAGTCATTTCCTGCCAGTCGTCCTCCAAGTTGAGGTCGAAGCATTTGCCGGGCGAAATATTGTTGGTAATCGTCTGTACGTTCTTCTTCTCATCGTCTGTGTGACGTACCCCTGCAGTAACGCTGAGCTGGTCGGACAGGTGGTAGGTGCCCTGCCCGAAAAACGCCAGCGACTCGGTGTCCTGGGTGTTGATGAAGTCCAGGAAAGGAACCGCGTCGCCCCCTCCAGCCAAGCGCTCACCATACAAGAAATTCACGTTAGGATCGCCCAGACCGCCCGGCGGAAAGCCGAACACAAACTCGAAGAATGACTGCAGCGCAGGCAGATCGAACTCGAACATCGCCACGGTTTCTTGATCGAAGTAGTAGCCGCCGAGAATCCACTCAAAGTTCTCGCCAATCGACCCCAGCAGATTTATCTCCTGGCTGAACATCTCGCTGTTCTGCGTCTGAATGGTATTGAGAAAACTGATGTCCGTACCGTCGTTGTCGAAGACGCCGTCGTTGACGGTTTCGCGATACGCCGTGACGGACTTGAGCGTGACGTCGCGGATGTCCCAAGTGGCAGTGGCACTGAGACCCCAGTTTTCGCGGTCGTAGCCTGTGGGGGAATTGTGGCTCAGCTTATCGGGTGCGCTGCCCTGCTGGCCTCCGAACATGATGGGATTCAGGCCCGAGCCGGGAACCACTTCTCCATAGTCCCACAGCGGATTGTCTTGTTCGGCCTCGGACCAGTCGCCGCGCAGGATCAATTCAAACTCCTCGATAGGTGTAAACACCGTGGAAACTGCGGCCGAGAAGATATCTCGATCGTCGAGATCGTCACCGTTGAACGTGTTGTCACGATAACCATCCGCAGTGTCTTTCACGAACGAGGCGCGCGCTGCGAGCACACCCTCGATCAGCGAGCCTTCGCCGGAGAGGGTTGCCCTCACGCGATCATGGCCCCCGTACAGCAGGGAGGCACTGAACCCCGGTTCTTCTCCCGGCAGCTTGGTGATGATGTTCACGTTCCCACCGGTGCTGTTGCGCCCGTACAACGTGCCTTGAGGTCCTCTCAGCACCTCGATGCGCTCGACGTTCTCAAGGGTGGCGGCCTGCTCGGCCGTGGTGCCCATGTACACGCCATCGACAAACATCGCCACACCCGGCTCGGTCATGATGGTGTTGACGTCGGTGCCAATGCCCCGCATGTAGATCTGCGCCTGACCGTTGGCCATGTTGTAAACCATGCCGGGCGCGATGGCCGTCACCTTGCGCAGGTCGTTGATGTTTCGATCTTCGACCATGTCGGTGGTTAGCGCGGTTATCGCCACCGGCGTTTTCTGCAACGTGCTCTCACGTTTTTCCGCGGTGACCACGATCTCTTCGATGGCCTGCTCCGCCGCCTGCGCCGTGCTGTTCAGCCCAAACGATCCGAGCACCAGCAACGACAAGGCAAGGGTCAGTAAGCGACCCAACGCGATTCGAACTCTCATTTGCATCCCCTCTCTGTTGAAGTTCTGACTGTTGAACGCTGCACTGTCGAAACACTCTTCACGTCGACGTGCAATCATTAACTGCAATCACCAGAATATCCGCATATGCATCAATCCGCTGATGTCACCCTACAGTCCTTGTTTGGATAAGAAGTCCAGAACGACTCGATTAAACTCGTCAGGCTGGTCGATGTTGACCGCGTGGCCGGCGTCAGCGATTACACTCATTTTCGCGCCGGGAATCTTCTTTGCCATGTAGTCGGAGGCGTTTCTGAAAGGCTTGTCCTCGGCGCCAACGACAACCAATGCCGGTTTGCTTATGCTGGGCAACGATTCGATGACATTGGCATTTTGTTGGGTCAACATATGTCTGCCAGCATACACCAAACCCTCAAGTGATCTGTGCTCGGATTGCGCCATTTCCGGGGTCCGCCCCAAAAGTGATTCAAGGCCATTGCGCGAGAGAACATCAGCCATGCCATTGGCTTGAGCATTCCAAGCATTGCGGCTTTCGTCACTTTTGAAGCCCGGACCGGTGTCAATGATGAGCAAAGCACTCACACGATCCTCAAAAGTTCTATGGAACTCCAGCGACATGTACCCCCCGAGCGACAATCCGCCAACGGTAGCGTCGGCAATGTTTAGTTCGTCGAGCAATGCAGCCATATCTTCAACAGTGTGATTGGCTGAGTACTCCGACGCACTCGCGGGAGAGTCGGATTGTCCATGGCCCCTCATGTCCCACGTAACGAGCGTATGATTCTTGCTGAATGCGTCCAGCTGCCCCTTCCACATTGCGGAAGTTGCCGCATATCCATGCGATAAAAGCATAGCCGGACCAGCTCCACGTACCTCATAGTAGATTTCGACCCCATTACGACTTATCGACGGCATGCGGCGCTCTCCATTGCTCTTCCCTTAGAAATGCGTAGTCCGCGTTGGTCCACTGAGATGTGCGAAGACTAACGGGGCATCTTGCCCTCGGACGGCGCGCAGCGCCGTACTTGCACAGGATGCAGGCCCCGATACTCGGACGTGGGCGCTGGACCTCAGCCCGCTGCCATGCCGAGCGTCGTCCCCGCCACCTCGCGGTTGCGCAACAACTGTCCCGGGGTTGCGCCGGTGGCCTCGCCGTCCTCAAAGGTCATTTCGCCGTTGACCAGGATCCAGCGGTAGCCTTCCGCTCGCTGCACCCGCCGCCATTCGTTGGCCGGGTAGTCGTAAACCACATCGTGGCCGCCTTCCGGCGTGATGCGGAGCTTCTCAAGGTCGTACACCACGATGTCGGCTGGCGCCCCGGCACGCAGATAGCCCCGGTCCAGGAAGCCGGCCGCTTGGGCGGGCAGGTACGACAGATGGTAGTGCGCCTCCTCAAGCGACATGGTCTTGGTGTCGCGCACCAGCCACATCAGCAGGTCCGTGGGGTAGCTGCCGGCACTGAAGAACTTGGTGTGGGCGCCGCCATCGGACACGCCGGGAATGACGAACGGGTCGGATGCCAGTTCCGCGACGGCCTGCGGATTGGTCAGGCTCGGCCCGGCGGAGTCGGTCTTGAACAGCGGCTTGAGGTCGCCGGCCACCGCGATGTCCAGGATTGCATCGATGACGTGCTTGCCCTCGGTTTCGGCGATCTCGCCGATCTTGCGCCCGACATAGCCGGCCAGGTTGCCCTCGGCGGCCTTCACCGTGATGTTCTCGATCCAGCCGCCGGTGCCCGCCGGCATGAAGTTCGGGTAGTCGTCCTTCATGGCCTGGCGGATGGCCAGGTCGGCGAGCTTTTTCAGCTTCTCCGCGTGGGTGCCCTGGGTGGCGTGGTTCCAGGGCGGGCTGAAATCGTAGAGGTTCCAGTCCTCGAAGGTGTACTCGAACCAGATGCGGCCGGTGCCAGCCTGGCCGAAAATACGCAGGCCCCGGGCGTTGCAGTCGTGGATCCAGTCCATGGCCTGACGGTGCGCGTCCGGATATTCGTCCACTACCGCGATGACGTTGTGCAAAACCGGTCGTTGGGCGCGCTCCGCTAAGGTCTCAAGGAACTTGAGGTCGCGGGCGATGGCTTCCGGGGACGCGGTGACCGGATTGCCGGCCTGGGCCTGGGTGATTTGGATGAAGCCCTCGTCGCGTTCGCAGAGCACGTCAGCCAGCGCCAGGACATCCTCATCGGCCATGCAGTCGGTGGGCATCGGGGTGCCGTCATAGTCTGCCTGCAGGGAGTGCTCGCCGAGCCGCTGGACGGAGAAGCCGCAAGCGCCGGCGTCCATCGCCTCATGCAAGAGCCGCTGCATCTCGCGGCGTTCCGCAGCCGTGGCCGGGCGCGACTTTGCCGCCTCCATGCCCATGACGTAGGCCAGCAGCGGCGAGACCGGCACGTAGCTCACGCAGTTGACGCCCTTGGGGATGCGGGCCAGATTGTCAAGCCACTCCGGGAAGGTTTCCCAATTCCAGGGCATGCCCGCCTTCATGGTGGCGAACGGAATCTGCTCGGTGCGCGTCATCATCAGGAGCGCACGGTCTCGGTCTGCCGGCTTCACGGGCGCGAAGCCGAAACCGCAATTGCCGAGCACCACCGAGGTGACGCCATGCCAACTCGAGACGGTGCAGTAGGGATCCCAGTGAATCTGCGCATCGTAGTGCGTGTGCAGGTCCACGAACCCCGGCGCCACGATGAGGCCCGTGGCGTCAAGTTCCCGAGCCGCCGCACCCGGCGCGATGCGCCCAATCTTCGCCACTTTGCCGGCGCGGATGCCGACATCGGCGCGCAGCCTCGGCAGGCGGGTGCCGTCAACAACGGTTCCGCCTCGGATGATTAGGTCATAAGTCATTGGATCCTCCCCTGCTTTCCGCAACCAGTCTGTACTATGCGCCCTATGGCAGTGCATTGTCAACGCAAAACCTCCGGAGAAAACCAAGCTACACTGCATTCCGCTGTCACAGTCGAGGGCGGGACGCCCTCGCTCCGGGGGATGACGCCGGTTTCGGGCATGGACCTAGCCAAGCGGAAAGGAGTTTCGCGTCAGCGAAACTCCAATGCGAACCGCAGGTTCGCGCCGTCCCGCCCTCGATTGGACTGTTGGAATGCGCCTTCCCGCTGCCAGCCGCAGCGATTAACATGCGCACTTCCCCCAAGGTACGGATCCATGGACCGCCCCGACTTTGCCAAGGCCGAGCTCATTCCCGCCATCGCCCAGGATGCTGAGACTGGGGCGGTGCTGATGCTCGCCTACATGAACGCTGAAGCCTACGACGAGACCCTGCGCACCCGGCAGGTGTGCTACTTCAGCCGCAGCCGGCGCGCGCTCTGGCGCAAGGGCGAGCAGAGCGGCAACGTGCAGCGCCTCAAGCGCATCTTCTACGATTGCGACCGGGACACGATTCTCGTGCAGGTGGAGCAAGTGGGCGGCGCCGCCTGCCACGAAGGCTATCCGAGTTGCTTCTTCCGGGAAATCGACCCGAGCACCGGCGAGGCATCAATCATCGCGGAGCGGGTCTTCAATCCAGCGGAGGTCTACGGCAATGACTGACGCGCCAAGGCGGACGCTCAACCTAGGCATTCCCAAGGGCAGCCTGCAGGAAGCGACCACCGATTTGTTTCGCCAAGCCGGCTACGTCATCCGGTTCTCCAGCCGTTCCTACTACCCGGAGGTGGACGACCCGGAAATCGACTGCCTGCTGGTGCGCGCCCAGGAAATGGCGCGCTACGTGGAGCAAGGCATGCTCGACGCCGGCATAACCGGCCACGATTGGGTGGTGGAGACCGGCGCGGACGTGGCGGAGCTTGAGGACTTCCTGTTCGCCAAGGTGAGCCGCCGCCCCACCCGCTGGGTGCTCTGCGTACCGGAGGATTCGGCCGTGCGCTCGGTGGCGGACCTCGAGGGCAAGCGCATCGCCACCGAGGCGGTCAACATGACCCGGCGCTACTTTGAAAGCCACGGCGTCAACGCCCTCGTCGAATTCTCCTGGGGCGCCACCGAAGTGAAGCCGCCCAGGCTGGCCGACGCCATCGTCGAAATCACTGAGACGGGTTCGTCGCTGCGCGCCAACAACCTGCGCATCGTTGACGAAGTGCTGCGCAGCACGCCGCGGCTCATTGCCAACAAGGCGGCGCTGGAAGATCCGTGGATTCGCGCCAAGCTCGACAACATCGCGCTCATGCTGAAGTCCTGCCTAGCCGCGGAAGGCCGCGTCGGCCTGATGATGAACGTGCGCAAATCCGATCTGGAATCCGTCACCGCCCTGCTCCCGGCGCTACGCAACCCCACCATCTCCCACCTGACGGACCCGGACTGGCTGGCGCTCAACACCATCATCGAGGAAGCCACCGTGCGGACGATCATCCCGGCGCTGAAGAAGGCCGGCGCCACCGGCATCATCGAATACCCGATCAACAAGATGATCGAGTAATCCTTATTCCCAGCAGCAACTCTCCTTTTGGCCAGTGACCGGTTAGCCGAAAGGATGCCCGGACGCCGGAAGCGCCCTACGGAGCGAGATTTCGAGGGCGGGACGCCCTCGCTCCGAGGGATCCCGCTCCGGAGCGAGGGCATCTTGCCCTCGATTGGGTAACGGAGTGCAGACTTGATCAAAAGTGAGAATGGCTGGATTGCCAAGGCGTCCCGCGCCTGAGAGACTAGGCTTCATCGAGGCGGCAAGGCGGCAACATGGCGGACAGGCCCACTACCTTGGGCGAACTCAAGGCTTCAGGCTACCAGCCGGTGCCAGTGAAGACCGAGATTCGCCGCAACCTGATCCGTCGGCTGCGCAGCGCGGAAGCGAATCGGGAACCCCTGTTTCCCGGCATCAAGGGCTACGACGAATCGGTGATCCCGCAAGTCGTGAACGCCCTGCTGTCCGGCCAGGACATCATCTTTCTCGGCGAACGCGGCCAAGCCAAGTCGCGCCTCGTGCGTGGCCTCGCCAATCTGCTCGACGAGTGGATTCCAGTGCTCGACGGCGCCGAGATACCGGAAAACCCCTACCAGCCCGTCAGCCCCCAGGGCCGCGCCCTCGTGGCGGAGCATGGCGACAGCGCACCGATACGCTGGCTTGGCCGCGATGAACGCTACGGCGAAAAGCTGGCCACCCCCGACATCACCATCGCCGACCTGATCGGCGAAGTGGACCCCATCAAGGTGGCCGAAGGCCGCTACCTGGCCGATGAGCACACCCTGCACTACGGCTTGGTGCCGCGCACCAACCGCGGCATCTTCGCCATCAACGAACTGCCGGACCTGGCCGAACGCATTCAGGTTGGGCTGCTGAACCTGCTCGAGGAGCGCGACGTGCAGATTCGCGGCCATCGCGTGCGCCTGCCTCTCGACGTCTTCATCGTCGCCACCGCCAACCCCGAGGACTACACCAACCGGGGCCGCATCATCACGCCCTTGAAGGATCGTTACGGCGCCCAGATCCGCACCCACTACCCGGCCAGCATCGAGCAGGAAATCGAGATCATGGCCCAGGAGGCGCAAGCGCCCGCAGTGGCCGAGGAGCCGGATACCGCCGGCCTGCCCCTGCACGAGGCGCCGTTCATGGCCGAGATCATCGCGGAAATCACCCATGCCGCCCGCCGCTCCCCGGATGTCAACCAACGCTCCGGGGTCTCCGTGCGGGCTTCCATCGCCAACTACGAGACGCTGACCGCCAACGCCGCACGGAGGGCGCTGACCCTCGGCGAACCGGAGGTTGCGCCGCGCATCTCCGACCTCGCCTACATCCTGCCGAGCTTCCAAGGCAAGCTGGAGGTCGAGGC
>JAPPIX010000344.1 GCA_028820495.1 Gammaproteobacteria bacterium | reverse complement strand
AATTATCAGGGGCATTCCGCCGTTCTTCAACTACGTTCGTGCAATATCCGGGTTAACAAGCTTGGCGCGGGGTCGCACCAGGACAATGAGTTCACCCTGCCGCACAAGCGAATAGCGGTCTCCGTGGAAAACGGGTCTTTTGACGGGCGGGAAGTGAAGTTCTCCGCCGATGCCAAGGGCATGCTGGGCAAGAAATACGTCGTTCGAGTGGAGTACCTCGAATTCGTTGAACTTGGCGGATCAACGGCTGAAGGCGAAGCGGGAGGCGCGCCCACCGCCGACGCCGATACCGAGGCTGCCATCAGCGTTCTAAGCCCCCTTGAGTATGAGTTCGCTCCGGACTTCCTGGGCGTGGTGCCGCTGCTGCAGGAAGACGCTCTCGAGTACGCGGGTAAGCCGGGTGCCGACGGCAACAAGGGCCGCGACGGTCGCGACGGCTCTCGTGGGGGCAACATGTCCGGCGCCTTGGGGCGCGGTGGAGATGGGCGAGCTGGCGGCAGTGGAACGGCAGGGCAAACCGGCGCTCGGGGCACACCGGGGCCTAGGCTGCGCATCGTGGCGCGCGAGGTGCGCACGGTCGATGCCGCGCACAAGCTCGCGCTGTTCGAAATTCGGCAGCCGGGAACTTCACCCTCGTACTACATTCGCAAACTGGATGGCAGCCCGGTCACGATCACTTCGCGCGGCGGCCGGGGTGGGCATGGCGGCGCAGGTGGCAACGGCGGCAATGGCGGCGACGGCGGCAACGCCTATTTTTCCGGCCACGGCGGCGATGGCGGAGATGCAGGGGCGGGCGGTGATGGCGGCGAGGGCGGCAACGGCGGCGGCATCACGCTCTATCTGTCCTCCTACGATTTGGAACAAGCCTTCATCCTCGACAGCATCGGAGGGCTTGGGGGGGACGGCGGTGCTGAGGGCTCGACGGGTCCCCCGGGGATTCCCGGTTCAATCGCACAGTGGGAAACCGAGGAAGCGCAGAAGATTCGCGAAGACGAGGATTTGCCCCTGCCGCAGATTGGCGGCTATGGCAATGAAGGCAACATCGGGTACACCGGGAGGCGGGGCCACGATGGGATTGGCGGCGAAACCGAGATCATTCTGGATGCGGACCAAGCCGCTGCCATGGTTCGCCGTGTGCCGAGGGAGTTGCAGGATGTCATCCTGTTCTGAGCTCCTTTGAGCGAGAAACCTACCGGCTCACTGTTTCAAGCATTCCGACTTGCGTAGCCAAGCTTCCTCGACGTAGCGGCCGGCAGGGTACTTGATGATGTATTGATCGAGCGTCGCGCAGAAGTCGCGAACTTTAAGCCACAGCGTTCCTTCATCGTCCGCGGGCACGGCATCGGGGGGCGGTTGTGTCGCTGTCGCCTCCCCTCGCATGTTCCCGGGAGCGCTCGCTGACCGTTCGGCGTTGAGGCGTTCGAGCTCCAGCAGTCGCTCCTTGTCGCCCAAGCGTTCCTGGAGTGGCTCGATTGCGACGTGTCCAGCATCGAGCTTCTCAAGCGAGCTCAGGTGCTGCTTGGCGCTCGTTAGGCTGTTGGCGTTCAGAGCGGCTCCGATCAGGTCAACATAGCGATTGGCGATCTTCTCCATGCCGTCGAGCGCTTGCGCATTGCCGGGGTCCATCATCAAGATTGCATTGAACGCGTCACGGGCGCTCGCGCCTGCTGGCGTGGTCAGGAGGTCCTCCGAGAGGCGCTGATGGCCTAGGTCGATGAGCTGTCCAATCTCATTCATCCTGTCGATCTCACCCAATCTAGACTTGAGGTCTGCATCGAGCATTCGCAACCCGGCATCATCCCGCCACAGATCTCGGGAAGCGTCCAATAGCTGACTCGCGCCTCGAACTTCATCTTCCTTGGTTGCAGCGCGAGCGCCCACCGTGAGCAATTCCCGCAAATTCGAGTTGATCTTCGCATCAGTCTTTAGGGTGGACTCCTGATCAAGCAATTCCTCGACCAAGCCAAGTGTGTTCCTGATGGCATCCGAGGTCGCAGACCCGCCTTCCAGCCTCGCCTGTGCCTCGCTCAGCTTGGTGAGCAGTTCCTCACGCAGTTGCAGCTCTTCGCGCCGTTGCTTGAGTTGTATTGCCAATTCACCGTAACCCTTGAACGCCTCCTCGTCCGGCCAAACGCTGGTTGCCTCGTTCAGCACGGCTTCGGTGTCTTCGAGTTGATCCAATGCTAGGGCGTTGACGAGTTGCGCATGAAGCTGGCTCTTGAGCGTCTCGACTGCCGCCTTGATCGCCTCTTCCTCAGGAGCGAGCCCAAGGGCTTCACTCAAGCGCCTCGCATGTCGCTTCACGTCCTGCGGCCCGAGAGTTTGCCCGCTAAACTCACTGACGGCGTCCTCGGCCATTTCCAAGGCGATAGAGCGATTGTTCGGCCCTTGCATCGTGAGGTAAATGAACGTGGCAACCACAACCAAGGCCACGGACGCAATCCCGGCGATGAGCTTTCCGCGTCGGCGGGGAGCTAGGAAGAACGCGGCGTTCCCCTGCTCTTCGGCGATAGCAGCGTCTTCGCTCATGGATCGGGGGGCGTAAAACAACGAAAAACCAATGATAGACCAAGCAACGGGATAGTGAACCCCGGATGCTGATTTCGGGCGACAACAGGTTGGGACGGTGCGTCCGGCCAATGGCTGGAGCAACCAAAACGCGCGATTTGCTAGGACTTGCGTGTAGTTTCCAGTTTCGCCCCGGTGCTCTCTATGCTGTTGCTGTCAAGGCAAAGGCCGATTGAGCCGTTCCCTTCGTCAATGCCCTCCACGAATGTACCCGTGAGGGCAAATGTTCGCGTATTTTTGGAACCTTCGCGAAAGACCTTCCTGATCGTGAACGGAGAAGGGGCGCTTCGACTGGTGGCTTACATCAAAGTGAAAGCCGTCGGGCAGGCGGAAAGTCAGTTTTGTGCGGCGTGAAGGCAGCAGATGATGTCCGCCGTGGGCTGTTCCTCGGTCGAACCTTAGGCTCTCCACATCCATCCATGCGCCTTCTTGGTGATGGCGTGCTCGGAATCGCCGGATAAGTTGTTCCACCGCGTCGATCCTATCCCTATCTTCACGTACGCGGCGGGCGCGGCGCCACATGGTGGCCACAGGTTTTGCGGCGGAGAAGGCGGTTTCTGGAAGAAGCAGCGGTGAGTCGAGAGATGGGCGAATGGAAGCGCGCCAGTGCGCTTCAAATGACAATAGTCGTTCAATCGTGTCATCAAAGTCCGATGTAGCGTAGTTCCGGGCCATTTGATGAGGAAGCCATACGACACGGCACCAGGTTTCTGCTTGGGCCTCGAATCTGGGCCTGTCGCTGTCACGATTGTGGGATAGGATCAAGTGGGCGTTGCCCTCGGCATCGTTTCCAGCGGCATCTACCACCCTGGACCATATTTCATCCAGCTTCGCCTTTCGAGGATGTTTGCTCGGTATTACCCGAATCTGCCAAGGCTTGAAGTCAGGCTTTTTTGCCTTTCTTCGATAAGCTTCGAGTGGGATACCCGCAATAACTGCGAGGGGAGTCATTGCTGCGACTGGTCCCTGAGCATGGCCTCCACAACTCGTAACGGAACTTTGATTTCGTACACCTCGTCGTTGGTCATGTAGGGTATCAGGCGCTGGAGTGTTTGATGTGCAGTGATCCGAGGCCGTCGGGGGGCAAACCAGCTTTGACGGAGGTCGATCTGATTTTGCCTTGCCCATTCGCGAATGCGATCTGCGGTTCGCGCTCCTTGAAATGACATCCAGTCGTTGAGTATGGATCGCGCCTCAAGCGCCGCACGGAAGTCTGCCAATGGTCTGGACGAGTGGCGAAGCATGCCGCCCATTTCGTCCTGAAGGTCGTTGGGCAGCGTCTTCACGAACTCTTGGCGATCCTGCATGTGCAGATCCAACGTCACTTCGGGCACTGGAACCGACGGTCCTTCGGCCTCCTCTGCAATCATGAACCGATCGGCGTCACGCTCGTACACGTATCGGTCAGGCGACAGCTTGGTGAACGCTTCCCAAACGTCCTTCCTAAAGCGACCGGTTTTCGTCACTGGAGACAGCGGGGCGGGGGGTGACGACCCTGTTAAGCCTACAAGCAAGTCGCTGCCCGGGCGCCTCTGAATTGTGACGCCTTCAACCTCACTGACCAAAGTGGAGAAGGAACGTCCCCGATCAATCAGATGGGCAGCGATGTCGAACTCTTGTTCGTGCGCAAGGATTTCCATCGCTTGCCGAAGTTTGGCCCCGGGCACCATCAGTTCTTTGGCGCCGAGTTGCTCCAGTGTGCGCAGCGTGAGGGTGTTCCAAACCGACATTCCTGTTCCTCACAAAACAAAAGTGGGCCGCAAGGCCCACTTTCAAATCCATCATCCTTGCCAGCTAAGCTGTTGGGACTGAACTGGGACGCTCGGATTAGGCGGGGCAAGGCCGTCTAGCGAGGGACCCGTCCGGGCAGCTAGGGATTCCACCGCACGATTGAGTCGATAAAGGAGGAATCGACACTAATGTCACCACATCGAATGGGCAGAGTCAACAAGGTGCGAGAAGTCCACGAAAATCATGAAAATGTGCATTTCATCGCATGCGCATCCAATTCGCTTCGACCCAGCCTAGGCCAGATTAGCCAGGACATTGGATTTCAGGTGGGCGGGTTGGCAGCGGCTTAGGCTGACCTCGGGGCAGCCGTTGAAGTCCGCGAAGTCGGCGGCGGCGCTGGCGAAGGCGGCGAAGAAGCCCTCATCGACATTCCGTTCGATGTGCAGTTGCTTGATGTTGAACTCGCCGCTGGTTCGATGCGCTTTGCAGTCCATCCGCCCCACGATGCGGTCGCGGTACAGCAGGGGCAGGCAGAAGTAGCCGAAGCGCCGCTTTTCCGCTTTGACGTAGCACTCGATCTGGTAGTCGAAGTCGAACAGGGCGTTGACCCGGTGGCGCAGAATGACGGCGTTGTCGAAGGGCGAGAGGATGCGCACCGCGGCGGGCGCTGGCGGCGCGCGGCGTTCGAGCAACTCGGCATCCGCCCACCAGAGGCTGCCGTTCCGGGTCTGCAAGCGCCTGAGCCGCCCTTGGTCCACCCCATCCGCCAGCGTTTCGGCAACCGCTTGGCGCAGCGGCGCTCCGGGCTGCAAGTGGGTGAACGACTTTTGGGTGGCAAAGCCGTGGCTGCGCAAGGTGTTGCGCACGAGATAGGCGGCGTATTCGCGCAAGTCTGGAATTTCGGTGGCGACATCGGGCGGCAGGGCCCGTTCCGGCAGGTCGTAAGTCTTTTGGAAGCCGTCGCGGCCGATGATCATCAGCTCGCCTTCGATGAAGAGCTGCTCCAAGGCCCGCTTGGCGGGCTTCCAGTCCCACCAGCCGGCCCTAGATGGCCGCGTATCTTCAAAGTCCCTGGACTTCAAAGGGCCGTCCATCCGCACCCGATCGAGTATCCGGGTCATGAGCCGGTGGTCGCTGCTGCGCTCCCAACCGATTTCGCGATCCTTGAATGCCTGCATTTTGCGCAGTGCGAAGCGGTAGTCGCGCATCGGCAAGTAGGCGGCGGCGTGATACCAGTGCTCAAACACCTTGCCTTCACGCTGCAGTTGGTCGAGAAAGCCGGGCCGGTAGTTCGGCACGCGGCTGCGCAGCACATGGTGATGGGCCCGTTCGACCACCGATATGGTGTCAATCTGCACGTAGCCGAGCTGCTCGACCGCCTTCGCCACTGCGCCTTTGCCGCGCCCGAAGGCGGCCTGCTTCAACAGGCCCTGCTGGCCCAGGGCGATGCGCCGGAGCTTGCCTTTGTCTCGAATCAGGTCAGAATCACCCATCTTTGGCTGAAGCACCTTGCGGAAAATGCAAATGTACCCTATGCGCCGTCGTGGTTGGCCTTCTCCCCTGCGCCGGTTGGTTGTCAATGCGTTAAGCCCCTTGCTGGCCCTCTTGGCGTCCGCGTGGGCGCTGGGCGCGAGCCCCGAGGCGGTGTTCGGCGCCAAGGGGGTGATCGCCTCCCGATCCCCGATCGCCTCCGAGGTGGGCGCTGCCGTACTGCGCCGGGGTGGCAACGCCGTGGACGCGGCGGTGGCCACCGGCTTCGCCCTGGCCGTGACCCACCCGTCGGCGGGCAACCTAGGCGGTGGCGGATTCATGCTGATCCGCATGGCGGACGGCACCTTGGCCGCCAACGACCATCGCGAGAAGGCGCCCGCCGCCGCCTTCCGGGAAATGTTCCAAGATGAACAGGGCAACGTGATCGATGGGCTGTCCACCGCGTCGCACTTGGCGGTCGGTGTGCCCGGTTCGGTGGAAGGCCTGCTCAGTGCTCTGGAGAAGTATGGCACCTTGACGCGGAATGACGTGATCGAGCCGGCAGTGCGCTTGGCTCGAGAGGGCTTTGCGCTGCCGCGCGACCTGGCCCGCTCCCTCGCCGCGCGCCAAGCCGCCTTCGCGCGCCACCCGGCCAGCGCCGCGGTCTTCGCCAAGGACGACGGGGCGCCCTATGGGGCAGGAGAGATCTTCCGCCAGCCGGATTTGGCGGCGAGTCTTGAGCGGGTGCTGGAGCACGGACGGGCAGGCTTCTATGGCGGCGAGACGGCGGATTTGATCGTTGCCGAAATGCAGCGCGGCGACGGCTTCATCACCCATGCGGACCTGGCCGGCTACCGCAGCGTCTGGCGTCAGCCTATTCAGGCCACCTACCGCGGCCACGACATCATCTCCATGCCCCCGCCCTCTTCGGGCGGCGTGCTGCTGGTGCAGATGCTCAACATGCTGGAGCCCTACGACATCGGCGCCATGAGCTTTGGCAGCGCCGCCGCCATGCACCACGTCATCGAGGCGGAGCGGCGCGCCTACGCCGACCGGGCGGAGCATCTTGGCGATGCGGACTTCTATCCGGTGCCGGTGGCGCAACTGATCGACAAGGCCTATGCGCGGCGGCGGTTCAGCGATTTCAACCCGCAGCGGGCGACCCGGTCCGACGCGGTAGGGGCGGGTGCCGTGCCGCCGCCGGAGAGCCCGGACACGACCCACGTTTCGGTGATCGACCAGGACGGCAACGCGGTCGCGTTCACCACCACCCTCAACCTCGGCTACGGCTCCAAGATTGTCGCTGCCGGCACCGGCATCCTCTTGAACAACGAGATGGACGACTTTTCCGCCAAGGATGACAGCCCCAACGCCTTCGGCCTGTTGGGCGGCGACGCCAACGCCATTGAACCCGGAAAGCGCATGCTCAGTTCCATGACGCCCACGTTGGTGGTCAAGGACGGCGGCATCTTGCTGGTCACCGGCTCGCCAGGCGGGAGCACCATCATCACCACCGTCCTGCAGGTGGTGATGAACCTCATCGATCATGGCATGGATCTCTCCGACGCGGTCGGCAGGCCGCGCTTCCATCATCAATGGCAGCCGGACCGGGTGATGGTCGAGCCGCTCGGCTTCTCTCCGGATACCTTGGCCATTCTAAAAGCCTGGGGCCATGATCAGCTTATGCCGCTGCCGTTCGGACGCGGCATCGGCGATGCGAACTCGGCCCTCCGCGTTAGCGGTGGCTTCCACGGCATGTCCGATCCGCGCAATGCCGGCGGTGCGGTGGGCGTCAATCGACTGAATGCGCCGCAGGGCGGCGGCTCTTGAGGACGACTGGATTTGCGATCTGAATTTTGGTTGGAGCGCTGGCGCAGCGGCCAGATCGGCTGGCATCAAGTCGATGTCAACCGCTGGCTGGCGAAGCATTGGCCGGCGCTTGGCCTCGATAGCGACTGCCCGGTGTTCGTGCCCTTGTGCGGCAAGTCCCTTGACATGGCGTGGCTGCGTGCCTTGGGGCACCGGGTCATCGGCGTGGAACTCGCGGAAGTTGCCGTGCGCAGCTTCTTCGAAGAGGCGGGGACGCCGTTCAAGGTGTTCAACACCCCTGGCGACATGCCGCGCTTCAGCAGCGGCGGCATCCACATCTATTGCGGCGACTACCTGGAGCTGAGCGCCGCCCACTTGGAGGCGGCGCCGGGCGCTTTCGACCGTGGCGCGCTGGTGGCCTTGCCGCCCGAGCAGCGGTCTGTTTACGCCGATCATGTTCAGCGCATCCTGCCGGTAGGCGCCCAGGTGCTGCTCATCACCCTGGACTACGATCAGGAGCGTGCCCCAGGCCCCCCGTTCGCGGTATCCGAGGCGGAGGTGCCGGCCCTCTATGGCACCAGATGCCGGATTCGCCAGCTCGATTCGTCGCGCACCGGGGAACTGCCGCCGCACTTCCTTGAGCGCGGCATCGAAGCGGCGGAAGAGGGGATCTACCTCGTCACCAAGCTCGATTGACGGGTTGCAAGGCAACTTTTTTCGTTCCCCTTGGGGATAAAAAACTCGTTTTCAAGATCTTTGAATCCCGGCGGCCAACCCCATCTTGGCCTTGTCGCGGCGCTAAGCCGAACCAACACAAGGAGATGAAAGTGAACCTGGTCAATTGGAACCCCATTCGTGAGTTCGACGAATTCCTCAACCCCTTCGGTGGCCGGTTGGCCGCCCGCAGCCGGGCCCTTGAAGCCTCGGGCTGGCTGCCCCCGGTGGACATCGCCGAGGGCGAGGACGCCTACCACATCGACGTGGAGTTGCCGGCCGTGGCGAGCGATGACATCGAGGTGACCGTCAAGGACTCGGTGCTCACCGTGAGCGGCGAACGCCGGCGCGAGGACGCGGCCGATGGCCGGGCCGACGGCCGGCGCCATCGGGTCGAGCGGCGCTTCGGCAAGTTCTCGCGCAGCTTCCGGCTGCCGGAGGACGTGGACGAGGATGCCATCGACGCTTCCGCCAAGGATGGCTTGCTGCGCCTGAAGATCCGCAAGCGCGAGCAAGCGGCACCCCGCGCCATTCCCATCCAAGTGCATTGACGGCCTAGGACGCCCTCCGGAGCGAGGGCGTCCCGCCCTCGATTAGGAACCAAGCGTTTACGGGGAACTCCGAAGCGGTGCTGTTTTAAGGCAAAATAAGCGGTTTTCCATCCACCCGGCCCATGCGGGCAGATCAAGGACACCGCCATGAGCAAAGACAGCTTCAACTGCCAACGGACGCTGACCGCGGCCGGGCGCGACTACGATTACTATAGCCTGCCGGAAGCAGCGGCGGCCGGCGCCGGCGCCATCGTCCGACTGCCGATGTCACTCAAGATCCTGCTGGAGAACCTGCTCCGCCACGAAGACGACACCACCGTGACGCGCGGCGACATCGAGGCGCTGGCCAATTGGGCGGACGACTCTTCGGGTGCTGCGGAAATTGCCTATCGCCCGGCGCGCGTGCTCATGCAGGACTTCACCGGCGTACCGGCGGTGGCCGATCTGGCCGCCATGCGCAGCGCCGTGGTCGATGCAGGCCTCGACCCCAGCCTCATCAATCCCCTCTCGCCCGTCGACCTGGTCATCGATCACTCGGTGATGGTTGATCGATTCGGCGATGCCGAGGCGTTCAGCGACAACGTTGAAATGGAGATGGCCCGCAACGAGGAGCGTTACCGTTTCTTGCGCTGGGGGCAGACGGCATTCGACAACTTTCGCGTCGTGCCGCCTGGCACCGGCATTTGCCACCAAGTCAACTTGGAGCATTTGGCCCAGGCCGTTTGGACCCGTGCGGAGAATGGCCGCACGCTGGCCTACCCCGACACCTTGGTCGGAACCGACAGCCACACCACCATGATCAATGGCCTCGGCGTGCTCGGCTGGGGCGTGGGCGGCATTGAGGCGGAGGCGGCCATGCTTGGCCAGCCGGTCTCCATGCTCATCCCCGATGTCGTCGGCTTTCGGCTGACCGGGGCCTTGGCGGAAGGCATTACCGCCACGGACCTGGTGCTGCGGGTGGTGGAGATGCTGCGCCAGCACGGCGTGGTGGGCAAGTTCGCCGAATTCTTCGGCGACGGCTTGGACGCCTTGCCCTTGGCGGACCGGGCGACCATCGCCAACATGGCGCCGGAGTACGGCGCCACCTGCGGGTTCTTTCCCATCGACCGGGAGACCATCAACTATCTCGAATTGAGCGGCCGCCCGCCGGAGACAGTGGCCTTGGTGGAGGCGTACGCCAAGGCCCAAGGGCTGTGGCGCGACGCGGCCTCCGAGGCAGCCGCCTACACCGACACGCTGTCGTTGGATTTGGGCACCGTGGTTCCGAGTTTGGCCGGGCCCAAGCGGCCCCAGGACCGGGTGGCCATGGCGGACATGGCGGCGGCTTTCGATTCTGCATTGGAGTTGCAGGGCCGCGCGTCAGCCGCCGATGTGCGGGTTCCCTTGCCCGGAACGGACCACGAAATCGGTCATGGCGCGGTGGTTATCGCCGCCATCACCTCCTGCACCAACACCTCCAACCCGGCGGTCATGCTCGGAGCGGGCCTAGTGGCGAAAAAGGCCTTGGCGCGCGGCCTGAAGGTCAAGCCCTGGGTGAAGACCTCCCTCGCGCCCGGCTCCAAGGTGGTGACCGAGTATCTGCGCGAGGCGGGCCTACAGGCGCCGCTCGATGCCTTGGGCTTCAACCTGGTGGGCTACGGCTGCACCACCTGCATCGGCAACTCGGGCCCCTTGCCGGAGGCCGTTTCGGCAGCCATCGCCGAAGGCGATCTCGTGGTGTCCTCGGTGCTCTCCGGCAACCGCAACTTTGAAGGGCGGGTGCATCAAGAGGTGCGGGCCAATTGGCTGGCGTCTCCCCCCTTGGTGGTCGCCTACGCCTTGGCGGGCACTACCAGAATCGACCTGTCCCGCGACCCCTTGGGCATTGGCGCCGATGGCAAAGCCGTGCATCTGCGCGACATCTGGCCGACCACTGCCGAGGTCGCCGAAGCCGTCGGCCAGGTCTCCGCGCAGATGTTTGAGCGCCACTACGCCGACGTCTTTGCCGGCCCGGAGGCTTGGCGGGCCATCGAAGTGGAGGATGCCGGCACCTACGGCTGGCTGAATTCCACCTACATCAAGCAGCCGCCGTTCTTCTCCGTGGGCGATGACGTCGAGCAAAGCGTGGAGGTGCGGGGTGCGCGGCTGCTGGTCTTGCTGGGCGATTCGGTAACCACCGACCACATCTCCCCGGCCGGCGCCATTCAGCCCGACAGCCCCGCCGGGCAGTATCTGCAGCAGCACGGCGTCGATGTGGCCGAGTTCAACTCCTACGGCTCCCGGCGCGGCAACCACGAAGTGATGATGCGCGGCACCTTCGCCAACATCCGCATCCGCAATGAAATGACCCCGGACCGGGAAGGCGGCTACAGCATTCATGCGCCATCGGAAGAGGTCTTGAGCATTTACGATGCGGCCATGCGCTACCAAGGGGAGGGCACCCCCCTGGTGGTGGTGGCGGGCAAGGAGTACGGCACGGGTTCGAGCCGGGATTGGGCAGCCAAGGGCACCCGCCTTTTGGGCGTGCGCGCCGTCATCGCGGAGAGCTTTGAGCGCATCCACCGATCCAACCTGATCGGCATGGGCGTCCTGCCGCTGGTCTTTCCGACCGGGGAAAGCCGCAAGACCTTGGCGTTGCAGGGCGATGAGCGGATCGACGTGCGCCTGCCCAAGGGGCAGGATCAAATCCGCCCCCGTCAGGAACTCGAGCTGGTGGTGCACCGGGCCGACGGCAGCGATATCTCGCTGCGGGTGCTAAGCCGCTTGGACACGGAGAACGAAATCGCTTACTTCCGCAGCGGCGGCATCCTGCAGTACGTGCTTAACAACTTGGTTCGCGCTTCGTCTACGGCGAAGGCGCGCACGTAGTGCGCGTTTGAGTTGCTTCGCAACTCAGCGCCTTACTGCGCTACCCGAATGATGCGGGTGCCCACATTGCCGCCTGCCATCAGCGCACCGCTTCCGCTACTTCAACATGTCCCGCCTTGGCATAGGCGATGATTGCCCCGTCGGCTGTAATCAAGGTCGCGCTCCAACGTCTGGCTGTCGCAACGATTAGCCGATCCGCTGGATCTGCGTGAAAGGCGCCGGGCAACCTCACGCTGTCCAAGGCAATCCTCGGTTCAATCGGCAACAGCCGCACACCCGGGACGGCGAGCGCCGCATCAAGCCATTCGGCGACTTCACGGGCCAGCCTTAGTCGGCCCTTTTCCACGAGCAAGGCAATCTCCCAGGGTGTAATCGCCGAGACGCCCACTTCGTTGTTTTTTGCAGCTTCCACTATGGTCTGCCGAGTCTCAGACCCAAGCTTCGCATCATCCTCCATCACCCACACCAACACGTGGGTGTCGAGAACAATCACCGGGCAGCTGCCCAATCCGATGGATCGGCGGCGGGCAGAAACGGATCGTCGTAAGCCAGCACCGAACCACGCAAAGCGCCAAGAATTGGAGGTTGCTCCGCCAGTCGGGGCGCTGGAGAAAGCACGGCCACCGCTCGCCCTCGCCGTGTGATCGTGATTGGTTCGCCGTCTTGGTCCATTTCATTAATCAAGCGGAGGCACTTGGCCTTGAACTCTGCGGCACCTACCGTTTTAGCCATTGCTTTGGCTTCCAGAAATACGTACATCTAAAGTGTACATGAGTTGTCGGTCGCTTGGAAATCCTGCGCCGGGTGTTCACCGCTGCGCTAATCGCGCCCGCGGCGGCTGATGCCCCAAGCTTCCACCAGGTACGCTTTGCTGCGGTCAACGCAGCTCCCTAAGGGTTCACCAGTCCTTTCGGCCAGAACGTAGTGCCGATTAGAACACCACCGTCTTCGCCTCGTTCAACAGCACCCGGTTTTCGACGACGGCCTTGAGGGCGTTGGCCAGCACCGAGGCTTCGATGTCGCGGCCGAGCTTGACCAGATCCTCCGGCGTGTGGCTGTGGTTCACGCTGATCGCCCCTTGGGCGATGATCGGCCCTTCATCGAGGCCGGCGGTGACGTAATGGGCCGTGGCGCCGATCATCTTCACCCCCCGGGCGTGGGCTTGATGGCGCGGCTTGGCGCCCTTGAAGCTTGGCAGCCAGGAATGGTGGATGTTGATGATGCGGCTCTGCAGTTGTTCAGTCAGGTCCGCCGTTAGGATCTGCATGTAGCGCGCCAACACCACGAAATCCACGTTCAACTCCGCCACCAGCCGCAAGAGCTTGCGCTCCTGCTCGGGTTTGTTTTCCGGTGTAACCGGCAGGTGGTGGAAGGGCACTTCGTAGAAGTCCGCATGGCGCTTGAGCGTCGGGTGGTTGGAGACGACGGCGGTGATTTCCGCCGCCAGGATGCCGGTTTGGCAGCGGTGCAGGACGTCAACCAGGCAGTGGGAGGCCCGCGAGACCATCACGATCAGCCGCTTCTTCACCGTGCGGTCGTGCATCGCCCAGTCCATGTCCAGCCGCTGGCCGACCCTTGCGAAGGCGGCTTCAAGGTCCGCTTGGCCCATGGCGCTGTCGGTGGCGTCGAAGCAGGTGCGCATGAAGAAGCGGCCGGTCAGCGGATCCTCGAATTGGGAGGATGAGGTGATGTTGCAGTCATGGCCAGCGAGGAAGCCCGCCACCTCGGCGACCAAGCCCTTGCGGTCCGGGCAGGTCAGCGTCAGCACGTATTGGTTGGCAGGTGGGGCAGGCATGGTCGTTCCGGTTGGCAAAAGCGCTTGATTTGCGTTTGTGCAAGGCCCGCGATCATTGCAACTGAGTGCTTGTTTATCAATAACAACATCAGTTCTCGCAGCGGCGGTAGCGCAGTGCGTTGCCATCCTTGCCGCAGATCGCCACAACGCCCGCCTCGCGCAGGCAGAACGCCGCCTGCTGTCCCAGTCGCCGGGGAGCTTGCATGGCGGAGGCCAAGTCGGCGGTGGTGAACTCTTCCGGCAGATGGGCGTCGAGCGGGGCGAACAGATCCCCCATGGACTCGATGCGGTGGGTTTCCAGCACCTCGACCAGGCGGCGGTCGATGGCAGTCCAGCCGCCCCGGCGCCGATTGCGTCGTGGATCGGGCACGCGGACCTCCTCTTCGACGGTGATGACGGCTTCTAGGGCGAAGTTGGGGTGGGCAACGAGCGTCGGAATGCTCGTGAGGCCGGAGAAGATGCTGAACAGGGAGCCGTGCTTTGGCGATTTCCGGCGGGTCGCGGCACCGCCCGCTCCCTGCTTGACGATGAAGCGATCTTGAGCGATCGGATGCACTAGGGTGAGCGCATGGTTCTTCAGCAAACGCGGAAGCTTGCGCTTTAGCCGCGAGAAGCCGCCAGTATGGATTTCGATGATGCGCTGGCCGATGAGCACGTCAACCACATAGCCGTCAATGAGCTGCTCGCTGAGGCTGCCGGGGGTCGCGTAGAGGGCTTTGAGGGCGCGGTGCAGGGATCGCTCGTTCAGTTCGCCGATGCGGGTTGAGTTGGGCAATGGGAGGCTGGCTTGCCGATTCGCAGGACGGCGCTGGTTCTACGGGCCGGTTTCCATCGGCAGGGACTCATTGCCCGCCCACTCCGTCAGGGAGCCGTCGTACACAGCGACCTCGTCCTTGCCGCACAGCAGGCAGGCGAAGGCGTCGATGGTCGCCGAGATGCCGAGGGCGCAATAGGTGATCACGCCGGTCGAGGAGAGCAGTCCCTTGGCGTTTAGCGCCTCGCGCAGCGCAGCACCGTCCTTGAAGCGCCCGCCGTCCAGCAGGTCGTCGTAGGGCAGGTTGATGCTCTGGGCGATGTGGCCCTTGCGGCCGAAGCCCAAGTCGGCCTCACCGCTGTGAAGCTCCGCCGGCAGGGCGTTTATGGTGCGCACGCTGTCGTCTCCGATGGCCCCGAGCACGGCGTCCTTATCCGCGAACAGCGCGGGGTCGGGAGTCGCCTTGAAGTTGCCCTCGGGGTAGCTGGCCGCAGCGGTCGACAGCGGGTAGCCGCCATCCCGCCAAGCCTCCAGGCCGCCGTTGAGCACCCGCACCCGCTTGAGCCCGCAGTAGCGCGGCAGCCACCAGGCGCGGGTGGCCCACATGATGTGGCCGCCGCTGTAGAGCACGACCTCGGTGTCGTTGGAGACGCCGAGTCGCGCAAGCAGCCGTTCCAATTGGGCCACCGGCGGCAAGCTGAAGCCAACGTCGGCGGATGGGTCGGAGGCGTCCTGAATCAAGTCCAGGAACAGGGCGCCGGGAATGTGCCCCTCGTTGAATTGCGCAAGCCCCGACTCGATGCCGAAGCCCCCTTCGGGAGTGGGCTCGAAGAGCACTGTCACGTCCAGGATGCGCCTGCTGTCGAGGTCGGCAGCCAGTTCGGCGGGCGAGATCAGGTATTCAGGGTGGGCGTAGGACATGTCTTCGGCTCTTCTAAAAATGGGCTGTTGTGCGGTTCCGTCTATGGGCCGGTTTCCATGGGCAGGGACTCATCGCGCACCCACTCCGCCATGGAGCCGTCGTACACCGCCACCTCGTCCTTGCCGCACAGCAGGCAGGCGAAGGCATCGATGGTGGCGGAGATGCCGCCGCCGCAGTAGGAGATCACCTGGGGTGCGGCGAGCAGGCCCTTGGCGTCCAGCGCCTCGCGCAGGGCCTCGCCGTCCTTGAAGCGGCCGCCTTCGAGCAGGTCTTCATAGTGCAAGTTGATGCTGCCGGTGATGTGGCCCTTGCGCCCGTAGCTGAAGTCGCCGTCGCCGGCGTACACCTCGGGCGAAAGGGCGTTGACCGTGCAGACCTCGCCATCGCCGATGGCGGCGAGCACGGCATCCTTGTCCGCGAACAGCGCTGCGTCGGGGGCTGCCTTGAAGTTCCCTTCAGGGTGACTCGCCGCTTCGGTTGACACAGGGTGTCCGCCGTCCCGCCAAGCCTTCAGGCCGCCGTTGAGCACCCGCGCCCGCCGGTGCCCGCAGTAGCGCAGCAGCCACCAGGCGCGGGTGGCCCACATGATGTGGCCGCTGCTGTAGAGCACGGTTTCGGTGTCGTTGGAGACGCCCAGGCGCGCGAACAGCCCCTCCAACTGCGCAACGGGCGGCAAGGTGAAGCCGAGGCCGGTGGAAGTGTCGGACGCATCGCCAACGAGATCGAGAAACAGCGCGCCGGGGATGTGCCCCTCGTTGAATCGCGCGAGCCCCGACTCGGCCCGGTAGCCGCCCTTCGGGGCCGGGCTGAGAAACACCGCCGCATCCAGGACGCGCCGGCCGTCCAGGTCCGCAGCCAGTTCGGCGGGTGAGATCAGGTATTCGGGGTGGGCGTAGGACATGGCTTCAACTCTCCAGTTTGGCGGCTATTATGCGGTTCCTGCTCACTTTCGCCACCTCGGCCTCATCGCCTGCCCCAAGGAGCTTAAACCCGTGAACTTTGCCGACCACACCGAAATCACCCGCCGCCGTTACGAATACGCCTTAGGGCTAGACACCCGCGACTACGCGCTACTGCGCTCCGTGTTCACCGACCGGATCACCATGGACTTCAAGGACTACAGCGGCCAGGACCCTGCACACTTGAGTGCCGACGACTGGGTTGCCGGATGCCAGCGGCTGTTCGACGGCTTGGACGCCACCCACCACGTCATGACCAACCCAATCGTCGACATCCAAGGCGATGCGGCGCAGTGCCGCATGTACATGACCGCGGAGCACTTCCTCAAGAACGAGCGGGGCAGTTCCCTCTATGCCATTGGTGGCTACTACGTGGACCAACTATCGCGGATCAACGGCCGCTGGCTGATCAACGCGGTGACCCTCAAGCTGTTCTGGCAGCGCGGCAACCGCAACATCATGGAACTGGCGGTGGCGCGGTGAGGGGAGGGGCCGCATTCCCATGAACCCAGCGATTCGGCGCGCCGCTGCGTCCCTGCTCAAGGATCGCATCGTCGCCTCGCCCGGATTCAATCGCTGGTGGATTCCGCTGATTTCGGTCGCGTTGCATCTCTGCATCGGGTCGATCTATTCGTGGAGCATATTCAATCCGGCGCTGACCAAGGAACTTGGCGTTGCGGCAAGCAGTGCTGACGATTGGAGCATCACCGCCGTCGTCGGCGTGTTTTCCACGGCCATCGTCTTCCTGGGCCTGAGCACCGCGGTGGCCGGCAAGTGGCTGGAGGAGGTGGGGCCGCGCTGCGCCGGCGTGTGCGCGGCCAGCCTGTGGGGCGTGGGATTCGTGCTTGCGGGCATTGGCATTCAGACGCACGAGATCTGGCTGTTGTATCTGGGATACGGGGTGCTCGGTGGCGCCGGCTTGGGGCTCGGCTACATCTCGCCCGTCTCGACGCTGATTCGCTGGTTTCCGGACCGGCGCGGACTATCCACCGGACTGGCGATCATGGGTTTCGGCGGCGGGGCGATAGTCGCCGCGCCGCTGAAGAAGGTCCTGCTGGAGACATTCCATGAAGCGCCTCAATACTTGGGGGCTGTGGGGACGGTTGACCTGATGACGGAACACGGCAGGCAGTATGCCGACGTTGGCGGCGAGTGGCTGGAAGTCGTGGTTGCGGGAGCGGCCGATGTATCGAGGATGATCGTCCCCGGCGCGGAAGGCGTCTATGTGGTCGGCACGGGCAGCACGGGCGCGGCCTTGACGTTCTTCACGCTCGGGCTGGCCTATTTCGGCATTATGCTGGCCGCCGCTCTATCCTTTCGCCTTCCCGCGGAAGGATGGAAGCCGCTTGGCTGGGACGAGGCTGCAGCGCGCGCCGCAGGCAAGCCAGGCAGCGGCTGGCGCGGCATGCCGAGCACCACCTACGTGCACGTCCAGCGGGCGCACCGAACCCCGCAGTTCCACTTGCTGTGGATCATGCTGTGCTTCAACGTCACGGCCGGGGTCGGCGTCATCGGAGTGGCCGAGACGATGATGGTGGACATCTTCAGCCCGGCCCTGCCCCACATCGTGACCCTGGGCTTCGCGGCCACCTATGTGCTGATGATCAGCGTGTTCAACATGGGCGGCCGACTCGCGTGGGCGACCGCCTCCGACTACATCGGGCGACGGAACACCTACTATTGCTTCTTCGCGCTGGGTGCGGCGCTGTACGGTTCGGTGCCGCTTATTGCGGACGCCGGAAGCGGCAGCGCGAACCTAGTTTGGCTGGTGGCGTTCTACGCCGTGACGATGCTGGCCTTCACGATCTACGGCGGCGGGTTCGCCACGCTTCCCGCCTACATCGCCGATGTCTTCGGGACGCGGCATGTGGGCGCCATACACGGTCGATTGCTCACGGCCTGGAGCGCCGCGGGCGTGCTCGGACCGCTACTCATCACCCAGCTTCGCGAGTTCTCGCTGGAACGGGCAATTCGCGCCTTGGTAGCCCGGATCGATCCGGCAGCGTTCGAGGCGCACTTCGGCGCCCCCGTGAGCCATCTTGAGGAACTGGTGGCGGCCAACACCGTAACCGTCAGCAAACTCCTGGAAATCGCGCCCGCCGGCACCCCGGACCCCACCCCGAGCATCTACAACCTGACGATGTACGTCATGGCAGCGCTACTGGTTGTGGCCTTGTTCGCCAACATGCGAATGCGCGACATGGCGGAGCGGTTCGTCACGCGGGTTCCTGGGTGACTGAGCACAAGGTTGCACCTGACGCAAATCCACGCCACAACGACATTGACAAGTGCCTATTTCGGCACCACTGTCCAGCCTCGATATCGATACTTGGAATGGCGATGCGATACGTCACCATGACGGAATTTAAGCAACAGACCAGCCGGATTCTTGACGACAAGAAACCGACGGCAATCCTGCGAAGTGGCAAGATTGAAGGCTATTACATTCCGGCGGAGTCTCTGGACTTCGACACGATGGACGATGCCCGAGTGCAAGAACTCACCCGGACAGTTCTCGATCAGCGGTCGGAAGCGCTGCAATACTTGGCGAATCGGTGAGAATTGCGCTACTGACGGAACAAAGACCATGAATCAGGACAACAAGGACACCTTGCGCGAAGAGTACGACTTCTGTGGCGGCGTTAGAGGGAAACACCATGAGGCGTACAGCAAAGGCACAAATGTAGTGGTGTTGGAGCGGGATGTGGCGGAGGATTTCAAGGACTCGGCGGCGGTGAAACAGAACCAAGATGCGGACATTCGGTGTCGCTAGAATACCGCTCTGAATAGAAAAAGCGTGGCGGGAATCGAGAACGGAGATAGTGCATGAACAGACGATTGACTGCGGTCATTGAACGGGAAGGAGATGGATACGTCGCCCTGTGCCCGGAGCTTGATGTCGTTAGCCAGGGCGACACGGTGGCATCTGCCCGGGACAACTTAGCCGAGGCGCTGACCCTGTTTTTTGAAGTTGCTTCCGCTAAAGAAATCGACCGACGCCTGTGCAACGAAGTCTATGTTACCCACGTCGAGGTTGCCGTTGGCTAAGGAACTGCGAGTTCTGTCGGGTCGGCAGGTTTGCCAGATCCTCGCATCGCATGGTTTCGCGGAGGTCAGAAGGCGCGGCAGCCACGTGATAATGCAAAAGGTCTCCGCCGACAGCACGACCACCGTGCCCGTGCCGGACCATCGGGAACTGCGCGTCGGGACTCTGATGTCGATCATTCGGCAGTCTGGATTGACCCGTGCTGAATTTG
>JAPPIX010000307.1:14959-19520 GCA_028820495.1 Gammaproteobacteria bacterium | reverse complement strand
CCGCACCGATGTCGCTGGTGTCCACCGGGGTCGTTTCGATCCCGTAGTCCGGCAATGTGCTTCGCACCAGCTCCGCGGTACCGGCGTAGTTGACGTCGCTTATCACCAGATGGTCGCCCGCCTTGAGGCCGGCCAGCAGCACCGCCGCCGTCGCGGCCATGCCAGAACCGAAGGCCACGCAATCCTCCGCACCTTCGAGGGCCGCCAGCTTCTCCTCCAGCATCTTCACGGTGGGGTTGCCCCAGCGCGTGTAGATGTAGGGCCGCTCGCCCTCAAACGCATTGATCGAAAACCCGGCAGGCTCATCGAGGGCGAAGGTTGACGACATGACGAGGTTCGGAGCCGACGCGCCGGTCACCGGATCAGGCGCCTCGCCCGCATGCACGGCCAGCGTGTTCGGTCCTCTTTCCTTCATGCCATTGGATCCTTGGTTGAGGGACGCCATCATAGTCCACCGCGACAAGCTCCGCGCAGGGGCCAAGCATTTCCCATGGGAGATCCTTCGCGTGAATGAGCGGCGCTACGCGCCGTCCGAGGGCGGGACGCCCTTGCCTTCGATTCTGGTGTTGGCGTTGGACCGCCACCATTACGTCTCGGATACGAAAACAGGGGTCAAAAATCATAATTACAGATGGATTTTTGACCCCTATTAGCGTATATACCGCGGATGGATCGCCATCAGCTAACAGATCTTGGCAACTGGCTGCACTCCCCGCGCCGTAAACCACTTATCATTCGTGGGGCACGGCAGGTCGGCAAATCCACCTTGGCGGATCTACTCGCCAAGGAAACGGGCAGAAGCCTGTCCACAGTCAATCTGGAACGCCATCCGGACCTTGGCCAGGTGTTTGCGAGCAACGACCCGTTGGCCATCGTAAACCTGCTGCAAAGCACTCTCGATACGCCCTTGTCGGCTGACGGCATTCTCTTCCTCGACGAGATTCAGGCTGCGCCCGCCGCCATCGCCTCATTGCGGTACTTTCTTGAGGAAATGCCGCACCTACCCGTTGTAGCCGCCGGGTCGCTGATGGAGTTCACATTGGCTGAGCACACCTTCTCCATGCCGGTGGGTCGGGTGAACTACCTCCACGTCGGGCCAATGACCTTCACGGAGTTCCTCAACGCCATCGGCAAGGGCGGGCTTGCCCGCACCATTGCTGGGTTCGAGTGGCCTGCCGATCAAGACATCCCGATCCCGAAAGTAATCCACGAGCGGCTCTGGGAACAACTCCGCCTGTATCAGTACGTTGGCGGCATGCCCGAGGCGGTATCCGTCTTCGCCGACACTGGAAGCCTGCGCAATGTTGACGAAGTCCATGCCAGCATCACCGGCACTTACCACGACGATTTTCCCAAGTATGCTGCGCGCCGCGACATGACGCGGATGCTGCGCGTTTTCAACTTCGCGGCCCGCCAGCCAGGCCGCAAGGTGAAGTTCAGCAACATCTCGCCAAACGACCAGAGTGCAACCCTTCGCCGCGATATCGACCTGCTGGCGATGGCCCGCGTGGTTGCAAAGGTGACGCACAGCGCCAGTACCAGCCTGCCATTGCAGGCTGATCTGAAAGAGAACGTCTTCAAGTTGATCTTTCTCGACGTTGGGCTGATGAACGCGATTTCCGGCGTCGGATGGGAAACCATCCAAGCCGCCGGCAACTCCGAGCTGGTCAACGCTGGCACCAGTGCCGAACAATTCATCGGCCAGCACCTTCAATACCTGCTGGCCCAACGGCCCAATCGCGAACTCACCTACTGGCTGCGCGAGGGCCGGTCCAACAATGCGGAAGTGGATTACGTAGTCGAACTGACAGGTCAGATTGTGCCGATAGAAGTAAAAGCAGGCCGTGTCGGCACCCTCAAGTCACTGCACCAGTTCATGGCGGAGAAAGAAACACCCTTGGCGGTTCGATTTGACGCCTCTCCACCGAGCCTCCAAGAGGTGCGGACGGAGGTGCGCATCAAAAACTCCTCCCGCCTAGTCCGCTACTGGCTGCTCTCCCTGCCGCTCTATCTGGTCGAGCGCCTGCCAAACATCGTGAAGGGGATCCTGAGCTCCGGACCGTTGGAGTAGCTCGAATCTGATAGCATCCGCACTCCGCCAGTTACCAGCCAAGGATGCCCATGGACCTCTCCTACGGGGCCGAGTACGAGGCCTTTCGCGCCGAGGTGCGCGATTTCATCAGCGCGCACCGCGACCAAGCCCCCAAGGGGGAGGACATGCGCTCCAAAAAGGTGCTCAAGTGGCAGAAGCTGCTGATCGAGCACGGCTATGCGGCGCGCACCATTCCCGAGGCCTACGGCGGCTTCGGGGCCGAGCCGGACGTGCTGATCTCGCGCATCATTGCCGAGGAGTTCGCCAATGGCCAGGTCAGCCCCGGGTTGGGCGGGCAGGGCATCTCCATGCTGGTGCCGACGCTGCTTGAGGTGGGGACCGAAGAACAGAGGCAGACCTTCATCCGGCCCACCATCCACGGCGAGATGGTCTGGTGCCAAGGCTATTCGGAACCGGGCGCGGGCAGCGACCTAGCCAGCCTGCGCACCGCCGCGGTGCTCGACGGCGACGAGTGGGTGGTCAATGGGCAGAAAATCTGGACCAGCACCGCCCACCTGGCGGATTGGATCTTCTGCCTGGTGCGCACCGAGCCGGACGCCCCCAAGCACCAGGGCATCTCGTTCCTGCTGTTCCGCATGGACACCCCCGGCATCGAAATCCGGCCCTTGGTCGATATGACCGGCGCGGCCAACTTCAACGAAGTCTTCTTCACCGACGTGCGGGTGCCCAAACAGCAGATCGTCGGCGCCCGCGGCGAAGGCTGGCAGGTGGCCAACGCCATTCTCCGCCACGAGCGAGACTCCCTAGGCGACCCCAACATCATGCTCTCAAGGCTCAATGCGCTCATCCGGCTGATGCAGAGCGAGACCATCGACGGGCGCCGGATCATCGACCTGCCCGCCTACCGCGACCGGCTGATGCGGATCCAGGGCCGGGTGATGGCGCTCGGCTTCAACGACATGCGCATCCTCTCCGCCCGCATCAATCACAAGGACGCCAGCCTCGCCCGCATGGTGGTCAAGCTGCAGGGCACCGAACTGCGCCACGAGCTGGAACAACTGGGCATCGACGCGATGGGTGAGTTAGGACTTGCTTACGGCAAGAACCCCTATTTGCGCGACCACGGCAACTGGCAGACCCACTACATGTTCTACCTGGGCCTGATCATCGGCGGCGGCACCTCGCAGATTCAGAAGAACATCATCAGCGAACGGGGCCTGGGGCTGCCGCGCGAACCCAAGGTCGCAGCGAAAGCAGCGACAACCGGGTAAGGGACGAAAACTAAGGAGCGCCGCCATGGATTTCGGACTGTCCGAAGAGCAAACCCTGTTTCAAGACACGCTCAACAACTTTCTGGCCGAACAGGTCGGCCTTGAGCGGGTGCGGCGCATCGCCAGCGGGGATGAGTCCGCAGGCGCGGTATGGGCGGAGTTGGCCGAACTCGGCGTCTCAGCGCTGCTGGTGCCGGAAGCGCACGGCGGCGTGGGCCTCAAACCCCTCGATGCGGCCATCGCCGCCGAATGCCTGGGCCACCACGCGACGCCAAGCCCCTTCCTCGGCTCCGCGGTGATGGGGCCAACGGCCCTGTTGCTGGCCGGTGGCCAAGGCGAGCGACTGGAGCGCCTAGCGGCGGGCGAACTGCGCATCGGCATCGCCCTGGGCGAAGCCATCGCCGCCCGCGCCGAGGCGGGCGTCTCCGCCGACGACGGCAAGCTCAGCGGCAAGGCGCTCTACGTGCTGGACTACGGCGCCGACGAATACTTAGTGGCGGACTCCAACCGGGGCCTCCACTTGGTGGCTGCCGGGGATTTGGAGCACCGGCCCCTTTCGACCGTGGAAAAGACCCGCCCAACCGGCGAACTGCTCTTCGACAACAGCCCCGCCATCCCCTTGAGCGCCGACCCGGCCCATTTGCAGGCGGTGCTCGACGCCGGGCGCGTAATGCTGGCGGCGGACACCCTGGGCGCCGCGCAGAACATGCTCGACCAAGCCATCGCCTACGCCAAGGAGCGCGAGCAGTTCAACCGCCCGATCGGCTCCTTCCAAGCCGTCAAGCACATGTGCGCGGAAATGGCTGCCCACTTGGAGCCGTGCCGAGCGATGGTCTGGTACGCCGGCCACGCCTTGAGCGAAGTGCCGGAGGAAGCCCACCTGAACGCCTGCCACGCCAAGGCCCACTTGGCGGAAGTGGGCACTTTCGTCGCCCGCACGGCCACCGAGGTGCATGGCGGCATGGGCTTCACCGACCTCCTGGGGCTGCACTACTGGTTCAAGCGCATCGGCTTCAACCGCCAGGCCCTCGGCGCGCCGGAACTGGTGCGGGAGGAGGCAGCTCGGGCGCAGCAACTTGCGGCTTAGATCCACGGATGCCCGCAATGGAAGTTTGCAAGCTCCTGATGGCAAGCGCATTCCCAGCTCTCCATCGAGGGCAAGATGCCCACGCTTGGGGGGGGGGGGGCAGGGGGGGCGCGCAAATTGGCAAGGGGAGGGGGGGCGCGGGCAGGGGTT
>JAPPIX010000307.1:0-14949 GCA_028820495.1 Gammaproteobacteria bacterium | reverse complement strand
TTTTGGTCTTTTGGGATTGGCATTGCGAATTTGTCATTGTGGTCTATTTCGCCCTCGCCCGGGGGTGGTACGCTTGGTTGGTTGGCTTTCTTGCCCTCGATTGGGTGACAGAGTGCAGACTTGACCCGAAATGAGAATAGCTGCCTCGGAGCGCACCCACTTGAATATGGCGCGGTTTGTCGCCATATAGGTTCATTGCAACACCGTCGATGAGGCCCCATGGCTGAAACCTATTCCGTGCTGCCGTTGAAAAACACGGTGGTCTTTCCGCAGATCGTCATTCCTTTGGCCGTGGGCCGCAAGCGGTCGCTTGCCGCGGTCAAGGCCGGGGTCGAGGCCGGGCGGCGCATCATCACTGCCGCCCAAAAGGAGGCGGGCATCGAGGATCCAACTTGGGAGAACCTCTTCGAGATCGCCACCATCTCCACCATCAACCACATCGAGAAGCGGGACAAGGGCTCCCAGGTCATCGTGCAGGGCGCGGAGCGGGTGCGCCTGCGTCCCACGGCCCAACACGACGACTACCTCGAAGCCGAGTACGAGCGCCTGCCGTCGCTCACGATGGAGGATGCGGGCGAGGACGCCGCCCACGTGGATGCGCTGCTCAGCGAAAACCTGGAACTGTCCAAGCGCATCGCCCACCTCTACGGCGGCGACAACGGCGACCAGATGTTCCAGCAGCTCATCGGCTCCATCAATGATCCGATCACCCAGATGTACCGCATCGCCAACCTGGTCAGCATTCCGCTGGAGCAGGAGCAGGCGGTGCTCGAGTGCGACAGCGTGCGGGCCTTGATGGAGAACGTCCACGAAATCCTGCGCCACGAGCTCAAGGTCACCGAGCTGCGGCGGCAAATCGCCCAACAGGCCCGGGAGGACATCGACAAGCAGCAGCGCGACCATCTGCTGCGCCAGCAGAAGCGGGCCATCGAAGAGGCGTTGGGCGAAGAGGACGACGAGGACGTCGCCGAACTGCGCAAGCAGATCGAGGAGGCGCACCTGCCGGACAACGTGCGCACCGAGGTGGACCGGGAGCTGAAGCGCCTCGGGCGCATGTCCAACCACGCCGCCGACTACCAGATCGCCCGTTCCTACCTGGAGCTGGTTGCCGAACTGCCGTGGAGCGAAAGCACGGAGGATCAACTGGACCTCGACCACGCCCGCAAGGTGCTCGACGAGGACCACTACGGGCTGGAGGACGTCAAGGAGCGAATCCTTGAATCCCTCGCCGTCATGCAGCTCAATCCCGACGCCAAGGCCCCGATCCTCTGCTTCGTCGGTCCGCCGGGGGTCGGCAAGACCTCGCTCGGCCAATCCATCGCCCGGGCCATGGGCCGCAAGTTCGAGCGCATGAGCCTCGGCGGCCTGCATGACGAATCCGAGCTGCGCGGCCACCGCCGCACCTACGTCGGCGCCATGCCGGGGCGCATCCTGCAGGGCGTGCGCCGCGCCGGGGTCACCAACCCGATCCTCATGCTCGACGAAATCGACAAGCTCGGCCGGGACTTTCGCGGCGACCCGGCGGCGGCGTTGATGGAGATTCTCGATCCGGCGCAGAACAAGGAATTCCGCGACAACTACCTCAACCTGCCCTACGACCTGTCCAAGGTGCTGTTCCTCACCACCGCCAACACGCTGGAGGGCATCCCGCGGCCGCTGCTCGACCGCATCGAGGTGCTGGAGCTGTCCGGCTACAGCGACCAGGAGAAGCGGGCCATCGCCCGCGAATACCTGATTCCGCGCCAGCAGGCCGACGCCGGCCTGACCGATGCGCAGCTCGACATCAGCGATGAGGCACTCAACTACATGACCCGCCGCTACACCCGCGAGGCCGGGGTGCGGGAATTGGAGCGGGTCATCGGACGGCTGGCCCGCAAGCGGGCGCGCCAAGTGGTGACAGCCAAGGACGCCGAAGGCCAAATCGGCCTTGAGCAACTCGGCGAACTGCTCGGCCCGGAAAAATTCAAGTCTGACAAGAGCCGCGAGCAGATTGCGCCCGGGGTGGCGGCCGGCTTGGCCTGGACCGAGACCGGCGGCGACGTGCTCTATGTTGAAGCGGCGCTGACCCAGAAGGACGAAAAGGTCACACTTACTGGCCACCTGGGCCAAGTGATGCAGGAGTCCGCCAAGGCGGCGCGCAGCTACATCTGGTCCATCGCCGACAGCTTGGGGCTGGAACGCGCCACCATTGAGGACTGCGGCATACACATCCACGTGCCGGCGGGCGCCGTCCCCAAGGACGGCCCCTCCGCCGGCGTGACCATGGCCACCGCCCTCTATTCCGCCTACAGCGGCAAGTGCGTACGCGACAACCTGGCCATGACCGGCGAACTCACCCTCTCCGGCCTCGTGCTGCCGGTCGGCGGCGTCAAGGAAAAGATACTGGCCGCCCACCGCGCCGGCCTGCGCCACGTGGTCCTGCCCAAGGACAACGAATCGGATCTCATCAAGCTGCCGCAAAGCGTACGCGACGACATGACCATCACCCTCGCGGAGCACCTGCCGGAAGTGTTTGATGCCGCGATTGGGGAAGCGCCTGCACCATCAGCAAATTGAGCAGGCTCCATGCGAGGGCAGGATGCCCTTGCTCCCGGGCGCTGAGGACATTCCCGATCGCGTGCGATTCAATCCCTTGATGACGTGAGATGGGGCCCTAGCCGTCAAATCGTTTCAATTTTCGTGAAACGATACCTTGAAACATCCATAAATCAGTTATAGATTAATGGCTTAATTGTTTCATGCCACTGGCTAAATCGTTTCATGGCGCTCACCGACCAGTCCATTCTCGACTACATCTCCGAGCATCCCGGTGCCGGGCGGGAGGAGGTGCGGCGCAACGTTGCCCCGGATGTCAGTTCACCGACGGTCTGGCGCCGCCTAAAGCGGCTTGTCGATGACGGTCGGCTTGAAGTTTCCGGCGAGGCGCGCGCCACGGGCTACAGCCTCGCCGGTGCGGCGGTGGTTCGTTCCTATTTGCAGACGCCGTACAACCGGCGGCGGCTTGCGCTGTACAGGAAGGAGTTCATCGATCGCTACGTCCCGAACAAGAGCTTCTATCTGGACGATGCCGACCGTCAACTCTTGCTGGAGGCCGGGCGACCAGCATCGCCGCCGCCAGCGGCAGGGACTTTCGCACGGCGCATTCTGGAACGGCTGCTTGTCGATCTGTCCTGGGCCTCATCGCGCCTGGAGGGAAACACTTACAACATCCTGGAGACCGAACGACTGATCCGCTTCGGCGAGGAAGCCACCGACAAGGACCGCAGGGAAGCGGTCATGATTCTGAATCACAAGGAGGCGATCCAGTACGTCGTCGACCATCTCGCCGAGATCGCGATCAGCCGGCTGGACATCCTGGGCATTCACGCCTTGCTGGCAGACGGTCTGCTTGTCGATCCCTCCATGGCGGGACGGCTGCGCCGGATGCCCGTTGGAATTTCCTTTTCGAACTACCGGCCGCTTGAAGATCGCTTTGCCATCGAAGAGGAGTTTAGAGTGCTTGTCAATAAGGCTGCAGCGATCACAGATCCCTTCGAGCAGTCATTCTTTCTTCTCGCTCACATTCCCTATCTGCAGGCGTTTGACGACATCAACAAACGAACCTCGCGCATTGCTTCCAACATCCCGCTCCTAAAGTCAGATCTGGCGCCCATGTCCTTTCTCACCATGGATGACAGTGCCTACATCGACGGCCTGATCGGCATCTACGAGCTCAACAACGTCTCACTCTTGCGCGAGACCTTTATCGACGGTTATCTCGCCTCGGCGGATAACTACAGGGTGCTGCGGTCGCAGCTGGAGTCGCCAGACAAGTCGGCGCTCACTTATCGCGATTTCGTGCGCATGGCCGTCAGGCGCAGTGTGCTTGAGTGGAAAGGCTTCCGACCGCACAGCGTCGGGGTTATGGCGGCGGAGGCTGGCATTCCCGAAGACGACCGGGAGCAGGTTGTCGCTTATGTCGGCAACGAGTTGAGGGGATTGCACGAGGGCAATGCGGTCCGCTACCGGCTGCACGCTGAGGACCTGCGCGGGTTGGACTGATAAACCGTCCCCTGGTCAAAGCCTTGGCTGCGTTCCAGACCGCCAAAGCGCTTGTTCGCCAGCGCATCCCTCAATAGGATGACGGGGACTGGCAACCCGGCACAGGAGTGGCCGATGAGTGCAACGGAAACGGATTCTTCAGTGGCATCCCGCGTCAGCTTCACAGCGATGGCGGACGGCACCCGAGCGGACTACGAGCTGATTGCAACGCACGATGCGCGCAACGCCGAACGGACTGCCGAGCGGATGATCGCGCTGCTCAAGTCCATGGACGGCCCCTCGCCTTACCCCGTCTCCCGCCTGCAACACGTCCTGCAATCGGCCACCCGGGCGGAGGCCGACGGGGCGGACGACGAAACCATTGCCGTCGCCCTGCTGCACGACATCGGCGATCAGATCTCTCCGCACAACCACTCCCAGGTGGCCGCCGCCATCCTCAAGCCCTACGTCAGCGAGCGCAACTGGTGGATCGTGCAGCACCACGGCCTGTTCCAGGGCTACTACTGGTTCGCCCACTACCAACGCGACCCGAACGAGCGGGACCGCTATGTGGACCATCCCCACTTCCAAGCCTGCGTGGACTTCTGCGAGCGCTGGGACCAAAACTGCTTCGACCCCGATTACCCGACCAAGCCGCTGGCCCATTTCGAGCCGCTGGTCCACCAACTTTTCGCCACCGCGAAGTCAGAATTCGTCTAGCCCCTGATTCCTACGGCGCAGGCACCTAGGCCAGACCGGCCCGCCCAAAAAGGGTTGTGCAAGTTCAGAAACATGCCAAAATCCAATCAACAGGCACAGAGTTTCGCGTGAGCGAAACTCCAACGAACCCGCAAAGCGGGTTCGCGGGCTTGCAATGCGGAAGCGTTGTTGTCACAGTTTATCTCCGCCCGCTATTGAGGCGCGTTGGATCAAAACAAACCGAGGGCGTCCGCCAAAACGCGAAGACGGCCCGGCCAATGGGCGTAAGGGAAGACGCCCCAGTTAAACGAGCTAAGGGAGCGACTGCCGTTGGACATACTGGATTGGCTTAGCCATGGACTTTCGAATTTCTCCGCCTGGGGCATCGTTGCCTACGTCTTAATCACCACGCACATCACCATCGTCACCGTGACGGTCTATCTGCACCGTCACGCCGCGCATCGGGCGCTGGACCTGCATCCGGCGCTGCAGCACGTCTTCCGTTTCTGTTCGTGGATCACCACGGGCATGATCACCCGGGAATGGGTGGCCGTGCACCGCAAGCACCACGCCAACACCGAAACCGATGACGACCCGCACAGCCCGCGGAGACAGGGCTTGGGGACGATTTTCTGGAAAGGCACGGAGGCCTACCGGGCGGCGACCGCTGACCGTGCCTCGATCGAGCGTTACGGCGCCGGCTGCCCCGACGACTGGATGGAGCGCAACCTATATGCCCGCTTTCCCACCACCGGCGTTCTCACTCTCCTCGCCATCGACATCGTCCTGTTCGGCTTCATCGGCCTGACGGTCTGGGCCGTGCAGATGCTCTGGATTCCGGTGCTGGCGGCCGGCGTGGTCAATGGCGTCGGCCACTTCTGGGGCTACCGCAACTACGAATCCCCTGACGCCAGCACCAACATGCTGCCTTGGGGCATCGTCATTGGCGGCGAGGAACTGCACAACAACCATCACGCCTACCCCAATTCCGCGAAGCTCTCGCAAAAATGGTGGGAGTTCGACATCGGGTGGATGTGGATCCGCGTTTTCCAAGCTTTCGGGCTGGCCAAGCCGAAGAGCACCGGCCCCATCGTCAAGCAGGTGCCCGGCAAGACCACGCTGGACATTGACACCGCCTGGGCGGTGCTCAACGACCGCTTCCGGCTGATGGCCAAGTACAAAAACCAAGTGGTCAAGCCGCTCATCAAGCTGGAGTGCGCCAAGGCCGACCAAGCCACCGGAAAGCTGTTCCGGCGGGCGCGGGCAGCGCTGTGCCGGGAACAGGCCCGCGTGAGCCCCAGCGGCAAGCGGCGCATCGAGGCGGCCGTGGATGCCAGCCAAGCCCTCGCCGCGGCCCACAACCTGCGCCTGCGCCTGCATGACATCTGGGCCAAGCGCGGCGGCAACGCCGACGACCTGCTGGCGGCGCTGCGCCACTGGTGCCGAGACGCCGAGGCCACCGGCATCCAGGCGCTGCGCGACTACGTCGACGAGTTGAAGTCCTACACCTTGCCGCGGCTAGCCGCCGCCTAGTCCTATTCCTCCGGAGCTACGGTTACTGGCAGGCCGTCGGGGACGTCCGTGATCTCTATCTGGCAGGTAAGTCGAGATCGTTGGGGGTCGTAGTGGTCCAAGCTGGAGAGCAGATCCCGCTCGTCCTCGGAGACACCGGGCAGTTGCGCAAACCAATCCGTTGCCACCCAGCAGTGGCAGGTGGCGCAGGCGCACTGCCCGCCGCAGATGGCCTCGATGCCCATGTCGGCGTCACGCAGGGCCTCCATCAGGGTGCCGCCCGCATCGGCGTCCAGTTCATGCCGCGCCCCTTCACGGTCGGTCACATCGAGCCTAAGCATCCGACGGCCCCGCCAATTCTTCCTTGAGCCGAAACTTCTGCACCTTGCCCGAGGCGTTGCGCGGCAGCTCTTCCATCCACGTGACCCGCCTCGGCACCTTGTAGTTGGCCATGTGCCCGCGCGCCCAAGTGAGCACTTCCTCCGCTTCCGGGCGCAGTCCCGAAGCCGGCACGATGAAGGCATGGCCCACCTCGCCCAGCCGTTCGTGGGGGGCGCCCACCACCGCCACGTCGGCGACCGCCGGATGGTCGAGCAGGCGATTCTCGATCTCCACCGGGTAGCAGTTGAAACCGCCGCAGATGTACATGTCCTTCAAGCGGTCGGTGATCTTGAGGTAGCCCCGTTCATCCAGAACGCCGATGTCGCCGGTCTTGAGCCAACCGTCCGGGGTGATGGCAGCGGCGGTGGCGGCCGTATCATCCAAGTAGCCCTGCATGACGTTGAAGCCGCGCACCCAGACCTCGCCGGCATCGCCCGCCGGCACCGCACCGCCGTTGCCGCCCGCGATTCGGATCTCGACCCCGCGCATGGCCCGCCCGCAGGTGTTGGCGATGGTCTCCAAGTCGTCCCCCGACCGGCACATCGACACCACTCCGGAGGACTCGGTCAAGCCGTAGGCCGTGTAAACCTCCTCAAAGCCAAGCCTTTGCTTCATGTCCCGGACCAACTGCACCGGCACCGACGCTGCCCCGGTCACTGCGCAGCGCAATGAACTCAAGTCCGCGTCGGGCAGGCCGGGATCGGCCAGCAGCGACTGAAACAGCGTCGGCGGACCCGGCAGCAGGGTGATGCGCTGCCCCTCGATGCGGCGCAGCATCCGCGCCGCTTCGAACTGGGCTTCGGGATAGATCGCCGCGCCGCGCAACAACGCCGCCAACCAGCCCGCCTTGTAGCCGAACGAGTGGAAAAACGGGTTCACCACCAAGTAGCGGTCCTCCGCGGTCAGCCCCACGGCCTCGGACCATTCCATGAACGTGGCGATGTTCTGCCCGTGGGTGGTCATGGCCCCCTTGGGCGCGCCGGTGGTGCCCGAGGTGTACAGAACGTCGGAAATGTCGGTGGGGCGGACGGCTTCAATGCGGCGCTGAAGTTCGGCATCGGACACCCCATCGCCAAGCTGCGCAAAGGCATCCAACGAGATTTCGTCGCCAGAACCGCTCAGACGCACCACCCGCCGCAGCCCAGGGCAGGGCTGCGCGGTCAGCAGCGCCGCATAGTCCACGCCGAGGAACTCCCCCATCGCAAAGGCCAGCCGCGCCCCGGAACGGCGCACGATATCGCCAGCCTCCTCGCCCTTGAAGCGGGTATTGACGGGCACGAGCACGCCGCCAACCTGTTGTCCGGCAAGCGCCGCGACCACCCACTCGGCGATGTTCGGCGCCCAGATGACAAAGCGCTCCCCCGGTTCCAGCCCCGAGGCAATGACCGACTTGGCCAACCGATCGGCGCCCGCCTTGAGCACCGAAAAGGAAATCGCCGCCTGCCGGTCAACGATGGCGGCTCGGTCGGGGTAGCGATCCGCAGCATCCCGAAGAACCTCGGGAAGGGTTCGATGCAAGTTATCGGACATGAGGAGAGGGCTGGCCCCGCTGGCGCGCAAGGGAAAACAATAACACGGTTCTTCGGCGCTCAACGCGCTTGGCGACAGGGCATTGCGGTGGCAATCAGCCTTACTCGTGTACCAACGACAATTCTGCCGCCGACGCTGAATGCCGAGAAAAGAGGGGGTATGCTTGTATGGTCTGCGTTCCGAAATCAGTCAATCTGAGCCTGCGCAAGTGTCCACAACTGAATCTGCAGATCCGATCCCGCTGAAGGTTCCTCCCCACTCCATTGAGGCGGAGCAGTCGGTGCTCGGCAGCCTGATGCTCAAGCCCGACGCCTGGATCGATGTCATCGACATCCTGGGCATCAATGACTTCTACCGCTCCGAGCACAAGATCGTTTTCGAGGCCATGGATCGGCTGTGGCGGGACAACAAGCCCATAGACGCCATCACCGTAGCCGATGCCCTGTCCACCAAGGGCCAGCTTGACCGCATTGGCGGGGCCGCGTTCTTGGCCGATCTGATCGAGACCACGCCCGGCACGGCCAACGCCCCCGCCTATGCGCGCATCGTGCGCGACCGGTCCACATTGCGCCAACTCATACGCGCCGGCCAGCACATCACGGAATCCGGCTTCGAGCCAGATGGACGGAGCAGCGACGATCTCGTGGAAGAGGCGGAGCGGCAGGTCTTCGCCATCGCCGAAGGACGCATCGCGGACAGCGGGCCGCAGCCCGTTACGCCGTTGCTGGACACCGCCGCTGAGGAGGTGCGCAAGCTCTACGAACACAAGGGCCAATTGCCCGGCTTGCCGAGCGGTTTCGAAAACCTCGACAAAATGACCACCGGCTTTAAGGATTCGGACCTGATCGTCATCGCAGGACGGCCTTCCATGGGCAAGACCGCCCTCGCCATGAACATCGTCGAATACGCCGTGGTGGAGTGCGACAAGCCGAGCGTGGTGTTCAGCTTGGAAATGGCCGCCGAACAATTGGTGCTTCGCTTGCTGTCTTCCTTGGCGCGCATCGACCAGAGTCGCATGCGCATTGGCGAACTCAAGGATCACGATTGGACAAAGTTCGGCGCGGCTGTGAAAAGGCTCAAGGACCGACCGCTCTACATTGACGACACCCCTGCGCTCACCCCGGGGGAGTTGCGCGCCAGAGTGCGTAGAGTGGCGCGGGAGGCAGATGGAGTCGGCTTGATCGCTGTGGACTATCTTCAATTGATGAGAATTGCGGGATCGGCCGAGAACCGCACGAACGAGATTTCAGAGATTTCCCGCTCCCTGAAAGCCTTGGCGAAGGAAATGCGTTGCCCCGTGCTAGCTCTCTCGCAACTAAACCGAGACGTGGAGCGACGGCAAGACAGACGACCCATGATGGCCGATCTGCGGGACTCCGGCGCCATCGAGCAAGACGCCGACCTGATCCTGTTCATCTACCGCGACGAGGTGTACAACGAGGACTCCCAAGACAAAGGTGTCGCGGAGATCATCATCGGCAAACAGCGCAACGGCGTCACCGGCAAAGTACGGCTCAGCTTCCTCGGCGAGCTGACGAAGTTTGAAAACCTGGCGCCCGACCGCTACGACGACCTCGAACCGCCTTAGCCCTCGGTTTTCATGGCCAAGTCCCAAACGGTTTACGTCTGCTCCGCCTGCGGCGCGGAGCACGTGCAGTGGCAGGGGCAGTGCAGCGCCTGCAACGAATGGAACAGCCTCACCAAGCTGCGCATCGGCACGGCACCCGCGCCCAAGCTGGGTTTCAGCGGCGCGGAGGCCCAGGTGCGCAAGCTCTCGGAGGTGGAGACGGAGGCTTCCGACCGGCTCGCCACCGGCTTCGGCGAACTCGACCGAGTGCTTGGCGGCGGCTTGGTGCCCGGCTCGGTGGTGTTGATCGGAGGCGACCCCGGCGCCGGCAAGAGCACCTTGCTGCTACAGGTCTGCGCCGCCGTGGCCGAGCAATGCGCCGTGCTCTACGTTACCGGCGAGGAGTCCCTGCAGCAGTTGGCCCTGCGCTCGGAGCGGCTCGGTCTGCCCGCCAGCAACCTGGAGGTGGCCGCGGAAACCCGGGCGGAAACCATCGCCGGGCTGATCGAGGAGCGAAAGCCCAGCCTCGTGGTGCTCGATTCCGTACAGGTCATGCAATTGGAGAGCATCGACAGCATGCCGGGCAGCGTCAGCCAAGTGCGCGAGACCGCCGCCTACTTCACCCGCCTAGCCAAGGGCACCGGCGCCGTGGTGGTGCTGGTCGGCCACATCACCAAGGAAGGCAACCTCGCCGGGCCCAAGGTGCTTGAGCACATGATCGACTGCTTCATGATGCTCGACAGCCCCGCCGGCAGCCGCTACCGCACCTTGCGCGGGTTGAAGAACCGCTTCGGGGCAGTTAACGAACTCGGCGTGTTCGCCATGACCGGCAAGGGCATGCGGGAGGTCGCCAATCCATCGGCGATCTTCCTGCAGCGCGGCGAGGCGGAGTCCCCCGGCAGCGTCGCGACCGTGATCTGGGAGGGCACGAGACCAATACTCGTCGAGTTGCAGGCGCTGGTGGACGACGTGCAGGGCGGCTACCCCCGGCGGGTGGCGGTGGGCTTGGACCAGCAGCGCCTCGCCATGCACTTGGCCGTGCTGCACCGCCACTGCGGCATCCAGCTAGCGGACCAGGACGTGTTCGCCAACGTGGTTGGCGGCGTGCGCATAGCCGAGACCGGCGCCGACTTGGCGGCACTGCTGGCGGTGCTGTCGTCGTTGCGCAACCGGGCCTTGCCGAAGGACCTGATCGTGTTCGGGGAACTCGGCCTGACCGGTGAAGTGCGGCCGGTGGCCAACGGCCAGGAGCGCCTGCGCGAAGCCCGCAAGCACGGTTTCAAGACCGCCATCGCCCCCCACGCCAACCGGCCCCGCGACCCGATCAAGGGCATGGCGGTGCATGGGGTCAAAACCCTCAGCGCCGCGCTGGACGTGGTGGCCGGACTGCCTTAAAACACGCGCCAAGGGACCACGTTCGATCCTTGCGGGATTCCCCGGAGCGAGGGCGTCCCGCCCTCGATTGGATTCTAGGCGACAGCCTGCTACTTAGATCGACCCGCTGCAAATGCGGTTCACCTTGAAATTGAAGCCTAGGCACTTTGCCGGGCTTATCCGGTGTATGGTTCGCCCTAGCCAAATGCCATGGGCCAACCATGCACTGCCCGTTCTGCGGAACTGACGACACCAAGGTAATCGACTCGCGGCTGGTCAGCGACGGCGAGGCCGTGCGGCGGCGGCGGGCGTGCCAAAACTGCGGCGAGCGCTGGACCACCTTCGAAACCGCCGAACTGGTGATGCCGAGAATCGTCAAGCGCGACGGCTCCCGGGAGCCCTTTGACGAGAACAAGCTGCGCCGCGGCCTGCAATCTGCCCTGGAAAAGCGGCCAGTCCCGGTGGAGGACGTGGAGGCGCTGATCAACCGCGTCAAGCACAGCATACGGGTCACCGGCGAACGGGAGGTGGCGGCCGAACTGCTCGGCCAGGAAGTCATGGGCGAACTGCGCCAACTCGATGCCGTGGCCTACGTCCGCTTCGCCTCCGTTTACCTCAACTTCGAGGACGTGAGCGAGTTCCAGTCGGAAATCCTGCGCCTCAAAGACGCCGCCGAATGATCACCGGCGCCGATCAGGCCCATCTCGCCGAAGCGGTTGAACTGGCAAGGCGCGGCCTCTACACCACCACGCCCAACCCCCGGGTGGGCTGCGTGATCGCGCGGGGCGACCAAGTGTTGGGCCGCGGCTGGCACCAATGGGCCGGCCAAGGCCACGCGGAGATTCGCGCCCTCGAGGACGCCGGCCAAGACGTGGCGGGCGCCACCGCCTATGTCAGCTTGGAGCCCTGCTCGATCCACGGGCGAACCCCGCCCTGCGCCGACGCCCTGGCCGCCGCCGGCATCAAGCGGGTGGTGGTCGGCGCGCTCGACCCCGACCCGCGGGTCAACGGCAACGGCCTTAAGCAACTCAAGGCGGCGGGCATCGAGGTTGAGTTTGCCAACGACGAACCCGCCCAAGCCTTGAACCTTGGCCACCGGCAGCGCATGGCGCTGGCCCGCCCGTGGGTGCGGGTGAAGATGGCCGCCTCACTCGACGGTCGCACCGCCATGGCGTCCGGCGAAAGCCAATGGATCACCGGCCCCGAGGCGCGCCAGGACGTGCAGCATTGGCGGGCGCGAAGCTGCGCGGTGATCACCGGCATCGGCACCCTGCTGGCGGACGACCCCCGGCTGAACGTGCGCGACGACCGCTTCGCCAGCGACGGCAAGCTGCGCCAGCCCCTGCGGGTGATCGTGGACAGCCGGCTGCGCAGCCCCACGCAAGCGCAGATCTTCCAACCGCCCGGAACCGCCGTGATCGCCCACGCCGGCACAGCCAACGCCGACCACGCCAAGGCGGAGTGCCTCCCTTGCGGCTCGGAACAGGTGGACCTGGCGCAGTTGCTGGCCCGCTTGGCTGAGCGCGAGTGCAACGAGGTGTTGGTCGAAGCCGGGCCCACCCTCGCCGGGGCCTTTCTCAAGGCGGGTCTTTGCGATGAGCTCATTCTCTATCTTGCGCCAAAGTTCCTCGGCGCCGATGCCCGGCCCTTGCTGGACCTGCCGTTCGAGCGCTTGGAGCAGGCCTTGGCCGGCGAAATCGACGAGATCGAACGCTTCGGCCCCGATCTGCGCCTGCGCTTGACGGGGTTTTAGGGCGATGGCCGAGCAGAGCAGGCGAGGCGCGCCGGGCGTGAACGTGAGCCAACGGCGCAAGGCCCGCCGCGTGTTGGTGCAAGCGCTCTACCAATGGCAGATGAACCGCACCACCGCCAGGCTCCTGACCGCGGAGTACACCGGCAGCGGAGCGCTGGACAAGGCCGACCGGCCCTTCTTCGATGCCATGCTCGGCAGGGTGCTGGCCAGCCCCAGCCAACTCGACGAACTCTTCGGCGACCTGCTCGACCGCGACCAGGAGCGCCTCGACGGCGTGGAACTCGCCATCCTGCGCTTGGGCGCCTGCGAACTGCGCCACCGGCCCGACGTGCCCGCCCGGGTGGTGATCGACGAGTACATCGAACTCGCCAAGCTGTTCGGCGCCGAGGCGAGCCACAAGTACATCAACGGCGTGCTTGACAAGCTGGCCGGGAGGCTGCGGCCCACCGAGATGGGGACGAACGCTTGATGGACGAGTTCGCCCTGATCGAGCGCATCCGGGCGCAGTTGGGCGGTGACGCCCCGGAATGGCTTGTGCTGGGGCCCGGCGACGACGGGGCCGTGGTACGGCCGCCGGCGGGGCACGACATCGCCAGCTCCATCGACAGCTTCCTGGCCGATGTTCACTTTCCCGCCCGCGCCGACGCCGAGCTGATCGGCCACCGCTGCCTGATGGCCAGCCTCTCGGACCTAGCCGCGATGGCGGCGACGCCGGCTTGGGCGCTGGTGGCGCTCAACCTGCCGGAGGGGGATCCTGATTGGGTGACGGCCTTGGCCCGGGGCATGGACGAGGCCGCAGCAGCGGCCGGGGCGCGGATTGCCGGCGGTAATCTCGCGGCTGGCCCGTTGACCATCACGGTCAGCGTGCAGGGTTGGGCGCCCGCCGGCACCACGCTGGCGCGATCCGGGGCGAAGCCCGGCGACGCCATCTGCCTGAGCGGCCCCGTGGGCGGTGCGGCGGGCGCCTTGCGGCAAGTCGATCTGGCCGCTTCCCAGCCCGGACAATTGAGCGCCTTGGAACGTGCCTACTGGCGGCCACAGCCGCCGTTCTCCCTGGCATCGGCGCTGCGCAGCCACGCCAGCAGCGGCATCGACCTCTCCGACGGATTGCTGGCCGACCTTGGCCACCTGGCCGCCGCCAGCGGCGTCCGCCTGCACTTGGAGAGCGCCGCGATCCCCTTGGCCGAGGGCGCAGGCCTCGACGATGCGCTATCCGACGGCGACGACTACGCCCTGGCTTTCACCACTGCGCACAAGCCCCTGAAGGCACGCTTCACGGTCATCGGCAAAGTGGCCTCGGGCAACGGGTTGCATTTGGATGGCCAGCGCGTCGATGAGCAGGGGTTTCGCCATTTCCACTGAATTGAATTGGCGCGCCTTGAAGCATCCGTCGGCGTTCATCGCCTGCGGGTTTGGCGCCGGCCTGCTCCCGTTGGTTCCGGGCACCTGGGGTTCGGCTTTAGGCGTTGGCCTGTGGCTGCTGATTCCGCCGCAGCCGATTTGGCAGATCGGCGCTTGCGTCATCGGCTTCCTCGTCGGCTGGCTGGCCGCGGCGCAGGTGTGCCGCCGTCACGAGCTGAACGACCCGCCCCAAGTGGTGGTGGACGAATTCATCGGCGTCTGGATCGCCCTGGCGGCACTGCCCCGAGAGGCCTTTTGGCTGGTGGCGGGCTTTGTTCTCTTCCGCGTGTTCGACGTTCTCAAGCCCTTCCCCGTCGGCGCGCTGGAACGGCGCTTCACCGGCGGCTTCGGCGTGATGATCGACGACGTGGCCGCCGGGGCTCTCGCTGGCTTGGTCGGCTACGGGGGCTGGTGGGTATTGGCTAACTGACTACCGGCGGCTACTCGATTGCACGGGTTGCCGTTGGGCGAAACTACGCCCGGTTCAAATCGAGGGCGGGACGCCCTCGCTCCGGGGAGCTCGCTTGGGCCGAGGGACAACGCCAGGACCGGGCGGGGCGCATCGGAGCGAGGGCATCTTGCCCTCGATTGGAATCCCGCAAGCCCTTTCGAGGCCGGAAACTCGCTCCGGGGAGCACGCTTGGGCCGAGGGACAATGCTAGCCCGACTTCGACAACTCAGCCCTCGTTTTGGTTGATTTGAGGGGTTTTGG
>JAPPIX010000065.1 GCA_028820495.1 Gammaproteobacteria bacterium | reverse complement strand
ATCGTGCCGAACAGCATTGTGCGCAGCCTCTTGGTGCAGAAGACCTTCTCGCCCGACTACCCCGGCGACTTCAGCGGCGGCGTGGTGATGATTCGCACCAAGGCGACGCCCGAAGAGAGCTACCTCTCGATCAAGGCCCAGGTCGGCGGCAACTCCGAAACCACCGGCCGCGACGGCCTGTCCTACCATGGCGGCGACGACGACAACTGGGGCTTCGATGACGGCACCCGCAACATCCCGGACAACATCAAGGCGCTCTCCAGCGAACAGTTCGAGGACACGCCTTGGCCTGAGAGCGCGGCCTTGGGAGCGAGCTTCTACAACTTCTGGCACATCCGCGAGAAAGACAAGCTAAAGCCGAACTGGACTGGCGACGCGGAGGCAGGCTACCGCCACGACCTCGACAACGGCGCCTCCGTGGGCCTGCTGCTGGCCGGGAAATACAGCAACGACTACAACAACCGGGACAAGGACTTCCGCCGCTACGAATTCACCGGCGTGGACGGCGGCAGCACCCAGACGGTCGATTACCAGCAGTTCACCACCCGTCAGACCATCAACTGGAGCGGCTTCGTCAACCTCGGCGTGGAATTCAACAACGACCACTCGGTGCAGCTCTCGCAGATCATCCTGCGCCAAACAGATGATGAGACCCAGCAGTTTCGCGGCCTGTCCAGCGAGGATGACGTGAGCTCCGGCACGGAGGTGGTGAGCTACCGCTTGCAGTGGACGGAGAACTACATCCGTTCCACCCAGCTCAAGGGCGAGCACTACTTCAACATTGGCAGCGTGGACCAGCTCAGCATCAAGTGGCGGGCCGTTGACGGCGCGGCCACCCGGGATGCGCCGGACAACCGCACCTACACCTATGCCACCAACTCCCAAGGCCTTGAGGAGGTGGTCACGCCCAACCGCCAGGCGGCCGGCGACCTGCGCGAGGTCTTCCAAGCGCCGGACCGTCAGTTCGCCAAGCTCAGGGACGAGATCGAGGAGTATGGGGTCGATGTGGAGCTGCCCCTGTTCCTTGGCGGCGTGGACCTGACCGTCAAGGGTGGCTGGACGGACTACCAACGGGTTCGGGCCAGCCGCGAACGCCTGTTCCGCTTCGACCTGACCTCCACCGCGCCGAGCCATATCGCCTTGATGACCCCGCAGCAGTTGTTTGGCTTGGACAATTGGGGAAAGGGCTATCTGGACATCCGCGACTTCTCCGCCGGTGCTGCCAACGCCAGCGGCATCTTCCCGTTCGCCGACTCCGGGGAGGACACCAGCGCTTGGTACCTGGGCTTGGATGCCCAACTCACCGAGCGCATCCGCGTGGCGGCCGGCTTGCGCCAGGAGGAGACCACCCTGTCCGCCGACGCCTACGGCGGCAACACGGACGCAGGCGGCAGCAACGCGGTTAACCGGAAGTACAAGGACAGCCTACCGGCGGCTTCACTGACCTTCGAGTTCATCAACGACATGCAGGTGCGCCTGGCGTACTCGGAAACGGTGAACCGGCCAAGCTTGCTGGAGATCACCGGCACCACCATCCGCAACCCGGAGGACTCCAACCTCTATCGGGGCAACGTGTTCCTGCAGCCCGCCACGCTCACCAACTGGGACGCCCGCTGGGAGTGGTACTTCGGCTTCGCCGACAGCCTGTCGGTGGGCGTCTTCCGCAAGGAATTCGACGACCCCATCGAGATTGGCAAGGTGCAGGCCCAGAACGACATCTTCACCTGGTTCAACGGCGAGGAGGCGGAGCTCGAAGGCATCGAAGTGGAACTGCGCAAGGACCTGCCCTTCGACCAGTGGTTTGGCTGGGGCGAGGCTTGGAACCACTTCACGGTGAATGCCAACGTCTCCCTCATCAGCTCCGAAGTGACCCTGTTCGGCGAGGGTGAGACAGCCGCCGACGTGCCGGTAACCGGCTCCCGCCGCATCGCCCGCCTGTATGAGAACGAGCGCGACATCACCGGCCAGTCCGATGTTCTAGGCAACCTGATCCTCACCTACACCAACTTTGAGCGCGGCATTGAGGGCTCCCTGGCCTACAACTACACCGGCGAGCGCATCAT
>JAPPIX010000333.1:2668-19638 GCA_028820495.1 Gammaproteobacteria bacterium | reverse complement strand
TATCAGGGGCATTCCGCCGTTCTTCAACTACGTTCGTGCAATATCCGGGCTAGCGTCGAAGTCCGGCAAGGTGCGCCTGCTGCCCCCCACCGCCCTGCCCAAGGATTGGAATCCCACCACAGACACCCGACTCACGGTCTGGGAGGCAGTCCATCATCTGGTCCGCCGTCTCGAAACCGGTGGCGACACCGCTGCCGCAGCCTTGGTGGCACAGCTCGGCGGCATCGCCGACACCGCCCGCGAACTCACCTACCGCCTCTACACCATCGCCGAACGCCAGAACCGCGCCGCCGAAGCCTTCTCCTACAACGCCTTGGTGCAAAGCTGGCCCGAAATCGCCCGCCTTGCCCAAAGTGCCAAGCCCCACAAGCAAGCCGCATTGCTGTGACTGAGGCACAAACCAGCATCAGCCGGAATCAGCGTTGGCCTACCAACGTACAATGCGATCCGAGCGACATCGGGCTCCTGTGCCCGGGGCTCTGTGGGTGGAACTGCCAGCAACCTTGGCGATGAAAGAGACCGCACATGCAGATTGAGCAAATCCACATCAAGAACTACCGTGTGCTGCGCGACGTCAAGCTGGTTTTGTCGTCACCCTTGACCATCATCATTGGGGCGAACGGCACGGGCAAATCCACGCTGTTCGATGTCTTCTCCTTTCTCAAAGACGCTCTTGCCGGCAACGTCGCCTCCGCAGTTACTCGACGCGGTGGCTTCCAGCAGTTGGTGAGCCGAGGGGAAAGTGGCCCCGTTTCAATCACCGTCAAGTTCCGTGAAAGCGGCGGGCGGTTGGCAACGTACATTCTCGAAGTGGCGTCCGAACGAGGCCGCATAGTGGTCACCAAGGAGGTGCTGCGCTACAGACGAAAAGGGAGAGCGGCGGGGCGAGCCTGGAATTTCGTCAACTTCTCTCGAGGGCAGGGAACTGCCATCACCAACGAGTCGCTGTACGGCGAGAAAGGTGTTGAGGAGGAAAGGGGGGACTACGAACTCGACGACCCGAGCATATTGGCCATAAAGGGCTTGGGCCAGTTCCGGGAGTTCCGGGTGGTGTCTGAGTTCCGCAGCCTCATCGAGAGTTGGCACATTTTCAACTTGCACATCGCCGATGCCCGCTCCAACACCGAGGCCGGTCTCGCGGAGCACCTTTCTCCCACTGGGGACAACGTCGCTCAGGTTGCCCAATATCTCTACGAGCACCATCCGGCGCAGTTCGACCTCGTGCTTGAGGCCATGAAGGCACTAGTGCCGGGGATCGAGAACGTCGAAGCGCAGTCGACCGAGGACGGGCGCCTTTTGCTGCGCTTTAAGGACGGCAGTTTCCGCGACCCATTCATCGCCCGCTACGTTTCCGACGGCACCATAAAGATGTTCGCCTATCTCGTGCTGCTGCATGACCCCAACCCCCACTCGCTGCTGGCCGTGGAGGAACCGGAGAACCAGTTGTACCCCTCACTGCTCGGCGAACTGATCGAAGAGTTTAGGGCCTACGCGCAACGCGGCGGCCAAGCCTTCGTCTCCACGCACTCGCCAGAATTTCTCCGGGAGGCGGCGCTCAACGAGGTCTTCTGGTTGGTGAAAGCCGATGGATTTTCGGAGGTGCATTGGGCGGCCGACAGCCCATTGCTGCGCGACTTGGCGGGAGCAGGTGACAACCCCGGCGCACTTTGGACTCAGCGTTTGTTCCACGGGGCCGACCCAGGGTGACACGGGTGGTCTTCCTGGTCGAGAAGCCCTCAATGGCTGATTTCCTAAACGGGATTCTGCCGCGCTTCTTTCCTCACCTTCAGTTTCAATGCGTTCCTCACAACGGCAGGACGGATCTGGTCCAGAACGTACCCAGAAAGCTCAGGGCGTGGCATGAGCCTGGCGTGCGGTTCGTGGTGATGCAGGATCAGGACAGTGGGGATTGCCATGAGATCAAGAGTACGCTCGTAGAGCTTTGCCGGAGGGCTGAACGACCCGACACCCTAGTCCGGATTGTGTGCCGTGAGTTGGAGGCTTGGTATGCAGGGGATATTGACGCAGTGAGCGACGCCTTCCCCCAAGCCAAGGAAGCCGCTCTACGCAAACTGCGCGGAGCCCGATTCCGCAACCCAGACGCGGTGGTTCAACCCGCCAAGGCGTTAGCGGAATTGATACCCGGCTTTCAGAAGCGCCGCGGTGCGCGAAGCATGGCCAGCGTCATTTCGAGGGACAACAATCGCTCGCGCAGCTTTCAAGTATTCATAGACGGCGTCGAGAGACTGCTTGAAGAGCTACAGCGTGAAGTTGGACGAGCGAAGTAACCCATGAACGCTGTTGCGGTAGCATAGCCGTACCACCGACGAACCGGAATTGCGACGCGAGGTAGCATGCAAACTGTGACCACCGACATACCGCGCCGGAAGTACGGGTTCTGAGCCATGAACAGGACCGAAGTACTGGAACTGATCGCCAATCGGGAGAATTCACGAGTCGAGTTCAAGCGCGACGACATCCATCCAGACCAGCTAACCAAGGAAATGTCGGCACTGTTGAATCTGGAGGGGGGCGTCATTCTGCTTGGCGTGGAAGAGGGCGGGCAAATCTCCGGGCTGACTAGATCACGCGAAGAAGCGGAAGAGTGGGTCATGAACATTGCCCGCAACAACCTGCAGCCACCGACGACGCCGGTTTGGACTTCCGTCTTGATGGAGGATGGCAGCACAGTCGGCATTGTGGAACTGCCCCCGGACAGCCCAGGCAAACCGCACAAGGCGAAGCGTGGCAAGGCGTGGGTCACGTTCACGCGGGTCGGCAGCGAATCGCAAGAGGCAACCCGTGAGGAGGAAGGGAGGCTGTACCAGGCTGCGGGGCTGGTCCGTTATGAGATCAAGGCCGTGCCGGACATGGGGCTAGAAAGTTTGGACATGGAGCGGATTGAGAGCTACCTCCGTGACGTTCTACAGCGGCCCGTTCCCAGCCCGTCCGACCCGGCAAGTTGGCGGCGCCTACTGCTCAACACCGACCTGCTTGTCGCCGCCACGAACCGCGACTACGCTTCGGTGGCTGGCCTCTTGCTCTTCGGCAAGAGCCCGAATCGCCGCCTGCCCCAAGCTGGCGTCACTGCGGCAGCGTTTCCCGGAGCGGAGAAGGACTACAACACCGTTGATGAGGAACGAATCCGTGGGCCGCTGACGCCAATTGTCTCCAATCGGGGCGACACGGTTGAAAGAGGCGTAATCGACCGTACGGTTGACTTCGTCAAACGGAACATGGGAAGCGTCGCGTGGCTGGAAGGTGGTCGCCGCCGTCGCGAGGGAGCCTTCCCCCTCGACGCTGTGCGCGAGGCCGTGGTCAACGCATTGGTCCATCGAGACTACGCACACGAAGGAACCGACGTGGAGGTCTCGCTGTACGCCGACCGGCTCGAAGTCATATCGCCAGGCCGACTGCCGAACGGCGTCACCGTGGAGAAGATGCGGGAGGGCGTGGTTAGAGTGGCGCGAAACGAGCTGCTCAAGGAGATACTCCGCGACTACCGTTATGTCGAGCATCAGGGAATGGGCGTTCGCAATCGTATTATTGAGTCGATGCGCCAGCACAATGGCACCGAGCCGGACCTTAAAGAAACCGAAGATCGATTCCTCGTTCGGCTTTGGAAGGCGCAACCCACCCCCAGCGGCTCCGACAAAGCACCCTAATGGCCATAACCAACCACGACCGCATCGGCAAGGCGCTGGATTTGCTGCGCGAGGGCCTCGGCCCTTTCGTTGAACGGGAGGTCACAGACAAGATCAAGGCCCGGGCCGTGCGCATCGACAGCATTCGCCGATTCGCCGAAAACCCTATGCTGGCTGACAAGCCCATCGCCGAGTGGGATGCATCGGCCTTGCTCAAGCTCATGTGGGACACTTGGAACGACGTGTTCCGTGACGCTTTGGGCTTTACTGAGCGCAGCCTAGTCTCCGAACTGCGCACTTGGCGAAACCGTTGGGCGCATCAGGAGCGGCTCTCCAGTGACGACGCCGACCGTGCTCTGGACTCCGCCGAGCGGCTGCTAACTGCCGTATCCGCTTCCGAAGCGGATGAGGTCCGCAAGATGAAGCAGGAGTTGCGCCGCTTGGTCTTCGACGAGCAGGTGCGCAGCGAAAAGCGCAAGGCCTCGGGTCCGCTAGTCAGCGCCGTGGCCGCCGATGCCCTCAAACCTTGGCGGGAGGTGGCCACCCCCCACGGCGACGTCGCCAGCGGCCAGTACCAGCAGGCAGAATTCGCGGCGGACCTTTGGCAGGTGCACAAAGGCGAAGGAGCCGATGAGTATCGGGACGCCCACGAGTTCTTCCGCCGCACCTACTTAACGGAGAACCTCAAGCGGCTTTTGGTTGGCGCGGTGCGGCGAATGGCTGGCCAGGGCGGCGACCCTGTGGTGCAGTTGCAGACCAACTTCGGCGGCGGCAAGACCCATTCGATGCTGGCGCTCTACCACCTGTTCTCCGGCGTACCGCCCCGCGAGTTGCTGGGCATGGATGAAGTGCTGGCCGAAGCGCAGATCGATGAACTGCCCAGCGTGCGACGGGTTGTGTTGGTGGGCAATCGCATCTCCCCCGGCAACCCATCGGTCAAGCCGGACGGGACGGAGGTGCGCACCCTGTGGGGCGAGCTGGCGTGGCAGCTTGGGGGCAAGGCGGCTTTCGAGCGTGTGCGCCAAGACGATGAGCGGGCCACCAATCCCGGCGATGCTCTTCAGGCGCTGTTCCACGACTACGGCCCTTGCTTGGTCCTGATCGATGAGTGGGTCGCCTATGCCCGCCAACTGCACGAAGGCAGCGATCTGCCCGGTGGCAGCTTCGAGACCCAGTTCACTTTCGCCCAAGCGCTCACCGAACAGGCCAAGGAGGCAAACTGCCTCGTGGCAATTTCCCTGCCGGCCTCGGACATCAACACGGAATCGCCCCGTGCCCACGCGGATGACGCTGAGGTTGGGGGCATCAGGGGGCGGGACGCATTGGCGCGTCTGCGTAACGTGATCGGGCGGGTGGATTCGCCCTGGCGTCCGGCAAGTGTCCAAGAGAGCTTCGAGATCGTCAGGCGCCGACTGTTCGAGCAACTTGACGGCGCGGAGGCTTACAAGCAGCGCGACCTTACCGCCCGGGCCTTTGCCGAGCTCTACAACGCCCAGAGCGTCGAGTTTCCAAGCGAGTGCCGCACAGCAGACTACGAACGGGACATCCAAACCGCCTACCCCATCCATCCGGAGATCTTCAATCGGTTGTACGAAGACTGGTCCGCCCTGCCCCATTTCCAGCGCACCAGAGGCGTGCTGCGACTGATGGCGGCGGTCATCCACAGCCTGTGGGAGCAGGGCGACCGCAGCCCGCTGATCCTGCCGTCCACGTTGCCCATTGACGATGCGCGGGTGCAATCCGAATTGACCCGCTATCTGCCGGACAATTGGACGCCGGTGATTGAGAAGGACGTGGACGGCTCCAATTCGCTGCCCCTGAAGATCGACGCCGCCGCTCCGAATCTCGGCAAGCATTCAGCGGCCCGGCGTGTGGCCCGCACCGTGTATCTCGGTTCGGCGCCCACCACTGCCGCCGCTCACCGCGGCATCGACGACGGCCGCGTGAAGCTCGGCTGCGTGATGCCCGGCGAGCCGCCTGCCATCTTCGGCGACGCGTTGCGAAGATTGGCCGGCGCCGCTACCTATCTGTATCAAGACGCCGCACGGGTGTGGTATGCCACCCAGCCGACGGTGACCAAGCTGGCCGAAGATCGGGCCGAGCAGCTGCGTCGGCATCCCGACGACGTGGAGCGGGAGCTGGAGGAGCGTCTTAGGGCCGACCTGCGGGCCGATGGCGGGTTTGCGCGCGTCCACGCCGCACCCCGATCCGGAGACGACGTACCCGACGAACTCGAAACCCGGCTGGTGGTGCTGTCCGCCGAGCACCCCTACTCCAAGGAGCCGGATAACCGCGCCGAGACCGCCGCCAAAGGCATCTTGGAGTCCCGGGGCGCTGCGCCCCGGTTGCATCGCAACACGCTGGTATTCCTGGCCGCAGACCAACTGCGTCTGCAGGACCTAGACGAGGCGCTACGCAAGTATCTGGCTTGGGGTTGGATTCTGGATAACAAGGTGGAGCACAATCTAGACCCTCATCAGACCCGCCAAGCCGAAACTCAAAAGAAGGCGGCGGACGCGGCGGTAACGGCCAGATTGCCCGAAACCTATCAATGGCTGCTGACGCCGGAGCAGGCGACGCCCCAAGCCGCCATCACTTGGCAGGCAACCCGCTTGGCCGGTGCAGGGGCTTTGGCGGAACGGGCGGCCAAGCGGTTGCGCAACGAAGAACTGATGCTGAGCAGCATCGGCGCCACCATACTGCGTCAATACTTAGACAGCGTGCCGCTATGGCGGGCCAACGGCTCGGACGCGGACCATCCCCATGTGGCGGTGCGCCAGCTCGTGAGCGATTTCGCGCAATACCTTTACCTGCCCCGCCTGGCAACTCCCGACGTACTGTTCGCTGCCATAGAAGCGGGCGTGGTGTTGCTGACTTGGGAGGCAGACGCGTTCGCCTACGCGGAAGACCACGATGCGGAGGCGGGGCGCTATCGGGGCCTGAGTGGCGGCCGGACGGTGCATCTTGGCCCAGACCCCGCCGGGTTGTTAGTGAAGCCGGAAGTCGCCCGCAAGCAGCTCGACGCGGAAGCGCCGCAGCCCGAACCGGGTGGCCAACCCAATCCCGACCAGCGCACTGACCCAGGCGTCGAAGATCCGGACAGCCCCCCTGTGCAACCACCTCCGCCGCCTACGGCCCGGCGCTACCACGGCTCAGTAGCCTTGGATGCCACCCGATTGGGCCGCGACGCAGGCCGCATCGCCGATGAAGTGGTCTCGCACCTCACGGGCTTGGTCAAGGCGCAGGTGAAGGTGACGCTGGAGATTGAAGCCGAGGTGCCGGACGGCGCGCCCGACGACGTGGTGCGCACGGTCACTGAAAACAGCCACGCGCTCAAATTCACCAGCTACGGTTTCGAAAAGAGCTGACTAGAGAGAGCCAGCCACCACGAATCAGCACCCGGTTTTGCTAGTGACCGCCCTGCTGTCACTCCGCGGCTGCGGCATAGGCGATGGCGGCCCGAACCGCATCGCGCGAGACCGACGGGTATCTGTGGGCGATTTCCTCCGCATCTAGGCCTGATGCCAGATTGTCAAGAACCGTGGGCACCATGACTCGCGTTCCGGCAATGCATGCCTTGCCATGGCAGACTTCTGGATCGACCGTGATGTAATCACGCCAGTCCATCGTTGTTTTCTCCTGAGGCTTGCATCAAGCCTACACCCCCCTTACTGCGGTCGACCGGACCTCTACCAATTGAATGTCCGGGATTCCATGCGAGGGCAAGATGCCCTCGAGCCGGACTTCGTTCGAAGCCATTCCCCGAATCGAAGGCGACCCGCTATGCGCTAGTCTCCGGCGCCACCGGCACCAGACGCACGATGCGGCCGCCGGAGGCGTGCTCCAGCAATAGGTACACCAGTCCGTCCGCGCCCACCTCGACGTCGCGAATCCGCGCTAGGTCCTTGATCAGGGTCTCCTGGATGACCTGCCGGTCGCCGTCGAACGCCACCCGGTAGAGTTCCGTCGCCCGGAGCGTGCCGACCAACATCTGGTTCTGCCAGGCCGGGAAGGCGTCGCCTTCGTAGAATGCGAAGCTCGACACCGCCGGGGACGGGGTGAGATCGACCACCGGCTGTTCAATGTCCGCAAGATCAAAGGTGATGCCCAGTTCCTTGCCGTACTCCACGGGGGTGCCGTCGTAATCGACCCCCTTGGAGTGCAGCGGCCAGCCGTAGTTGCGCCCCGGCAGCAGCAGGTTGATCTCGTCGCCGCCCCGGGGACCCATCTCGGTGCTCCACACCTGCCCTGTTCGTTGATCGCACTCCAGCCCTTGGGGGCTGCGGTGGCCGTAGGTCCACGCCGTGGGCTGCGCGTCTGCAACCTGGACGAACGGATTGTCGGACGGGACGCCGCCGTCGTCATGCACTCGGTGGATCTTGCCGTAGGGCTTGCTGAGATCCTGGATGCCGTAGTAGTTGGCCGAGCCCTTCATGCCGACGCTGATGTACAGGCGCCGCTCCGCGTCGAAGCAGAGGCGGCCCCCGGCGGCCATGTCCGGCATGTCCGTGTAGTCCTCCACGGGCACGCTCCAGATGGTCTCCTCGTCCACCCAGCGGCCGTCGTCGATGCGGCCCCGGATGACCTTGTTCATCGACACCGCCCCGCCGACATCGTTGCAGTCCTCGCAGCGGTCGCCGAAGTGCAGGTAGATCCAGCCGTTTTCCGCGTAGTCCGGGTGCGTGGCGACCTCCATTATCCAGCCGGTGCCGTACTCCAACTGCACGAAGGGCAGACGCAGGGGGTCAGCGTGGGCCGACGGCGTACCCTCAATGAGCGGTGACTGCACGCCGTCGGCGGAAACTAGCTTTAAGCCCCGCATCTTCTCCGTCAGCAGGAAGCCGCCGTCGGGGAGCGGCGCGATGGAGTAGGGGAGCGGGTCGAGCCCCTCGGCAAAGGCCTCGATGCGGAAATCGTGCAGGGCGCTGCGGACCACTCCGCCGGGAATCTCTAGCGGCTTCCTCACCTTGAAGTCCCAGCTCAGGTCGGCGCGGCGCTCCGAAATGTAAATGGCGAGCCTGCGGATCTCCGTCTCCGGCAGGATGCCGGACCAGCCGGGCATCCCCTGCGCCGGGAACCCGTTAGCAATGCTGGCGCTGATCTCCTCGACGGACTCGCCGTGCCGGAAGGCAACACCGACCAAGGGCGTGCCTTGGCCGGTGCCCTCCATGTTCTGGCCATGGCAGGCGCTGCAGTTCTCTTCATAGGCAGACTCCAGCGGGTCGAAGTTCACGCCCCGGTAGAAGAGGAAGGCGATGACGCCAAAACCGACCAGCAACACGCCCCCAATGCTGAGGAGGGTGATGCCGAGGACGCGGCGCTTCTTCATTCGCAACAATCCATCCGAGCGGTCAGAAATCCAGCGGCAGACTGTATTCGGCCAGCACCCAATCGCGTTGCTCAACCAGTATGGGGTCTAACTTGCCAAGCATGCTCCCAACGATCTCGTAGGCTTTGCGCATGCCCGCCGGCATCGGGCAAAGGGCTTCGGAAAACGTCCCCACCGCTTGCGAGAAGTACACCCAGTAAATGTCAACGGCGCTGAGCGCGCCCCCCACGATGTAGCGGCTGCCGGCCTTGCGCTGGGCAATGAGCTGGGCAGTCAGCCGTTCCATCACCGCCTTAGCGCGCTCCACCGCCACTGCGGCGGCGACCTCGCTGTAGCCGTACTGGTCGTACATCGGATTTCGGACGCGCTCCTTGGCGACCCGCTCGGGGCCGCCCAGCCCGAGCATCACCAGCCGCAGGTTCCAGATGAAGCCGTTCTCGCCAATCAGTTCGTTGGCGAGGCCCACCATCAGCAGGCGGTCATCGACAGCGGAAGGGATCAGGGAAGGTCCGGCGCCCAGCCGCTCGGCAAGATTCAGGATCTCCAGCCAGCCCACGCGAGGCGCTTCGTCGTTGTAAACCGCCACCGGCGCGTTCCGGTGCCCGGTCCAAGCCACGAGGTCCTCGTTGCTGCCTCCCCCCACTTGCAGCACCGGGACGTAATTCACGCCGTGATGATCGAGTATCGCGCGGGCCGACAGGCTGTACGGCGCCGGCGCATGTGCGGTCAGCGCCAGGCGCAGGCCATCCATCTCTTGCGCCGCGGCCGGCTCGACATAGTCCATAAGTCCTCCAAGTCTGGGATCAGGGCCGCGTTATTTTCCACGAAAACCGGCAACGCCGCTCCCTAGGCATCTACGCGGTTGGGTGTGTGTCATAAGAAGTCACCGCGAAGCCTTGAACCTGCCGCCGCTGGAACGGCTGGACTGAATTGAGTTGACGGCTACCGCGAGGTGGTGGCAAGGCGCATAACCCGGTGGACCTTGCCAATGCGTTCGATATCCCTCTTAGGGACATTCGCCCGCCGGGCGTATTGCGGCCAGTTGCTGACCACACCGAGCACCTCTTCGATGGCCCGTCTGGCGGCCACCGGCTTCAGCCCTGAGCTTTCGGCGAAGCTCAGCAGGTCGCTGCGTTCGAAATGGCCTCGCTTGCCCGCCACGCTCATCTGGTGTTGGCCGGTCCAAGCACCGCCGGGATTGTAGGAATAGGTGACGTCATAGGCCGGCGACAGCCGCCACGTGCCGCTGCGGTCCATCAAGAACGAAATGTTCTTTACGTGGTCGTCTTGGTTGCGCGCCGCGATGTTGAATGCCGTGCGCCGGACCTGCTGCTCCACCGCACTCGCCCCCAGACCGAGTTCGCGAATGGTCAGGATCGCCTGCTCGTAGGCGTAGGCACCCGCCTGGTGGAGGTCGAAGTGCCGCAGCGCGCCAAGGGACTGCATGTGGAGCTTGCGGCCTGCGTCATCCCGGTCGAAGCGGCGCGTCATGAAGTGGCTGCGTCCCCCTTCGTGATGCAACCGGCACTCGGACATGATGATCCCCGCATCGCGGGCCATTAGATGATAGGCGTACTCGATCTTTCCGTAACCGCGCGGATCCGCAAGTTCCCGGTCACGGTTGTTGGAGATGCCATCAAACTTGAGAATCCAGTGCTGGAACCCCGTGGCGGTATCCACTTGTCCGGAGCGAAACTCGCCCGTGTGCGGGTTCCATGCCAACAGCGCCTTGGCGCGGGCACCGCCCGCGGAGGTTCCGACCGTGAGTATGTCCTCCAGCGCCGCTTGGTCTTCCGGGCCGCCGAGAGTTCCCCCCAACTGAGCCCGTTCATCCAGAACCAAGTTGGCCAGGTCCACGAGTTCAGCAACCTCAAGTTCGGTTCGTCCAATTCCGGTCGAAATCGCCGGTTCGAACTCCAGCGCGCCCATGGCGCGGGATCCGATGTAGCAGAGACGGTCCACTGGGCTGAACGTGTCCGCATTACGCCCTGTGGTTGCCAGCCAGGCATCAATCAGCCGATTGCCGAAACGGTCTGGCAAAGCATCCGCAAGGAGCCCGGGCAGTCCGTTGAAGGCACCGCCGCTAAGCGCGGGAAAGGCGTAGGGCGCCTCGCGGATTGGCATCACGAAGGGCGACAGTTCCGTTCCTGCTGCACGGAACGCCGTGTCGTACTCGAAGATACCCACCGCCCGTTCAGCGTCCCACGAAACCGCACCGACACGGCGCCCCCACAAGTTCACCAGGGCGTCAGTCACGCGTCTCGTCTCCCCACGTCCATGGACCGCTCGGTTGGCTAGCGGTCTTTGGGCGAGCACGGCGTCGTTCCCGCCCGCGGTTTTCCACGCGCTGGATGGGACGAATGTCGTAGGATGGCACGGCGGTCAGCAGGCCGTCGCCCAGGTCGAGGGCCAGGACGACGCGGAGGAACGTGTCGAGGCTTGTTGGTTGACCGGCTTCCAATCGACGCAGGGTGCGCAGGCCGATGCCAGCTTCCCGAGCGAGCATCTGCTGAGTGACGTTCCGGGCAAGGCGCAGCTTGGCGAGCCGCTCGCCAAGTTCGGCCTGTAGCTTGAACGACGTCCCTATAGCGCCAACTGAATGTGCCATATTTAGCCTCACAAGCATAGCTTATCTTCTTTAAAGGCTAAATATTGCCTTTTAACTAGAACGCAATCAACACCCTCGCCGAAGCGGACCGAAGCCCTAACAGCGGTCTAAAACTGGATGTGTGACCACCCTTTGTGTACGACGGGGAAGTCCGGAAGGGCGGAGCGATACTCGGCCTCGAAGCCACCCGAGAGGTCTTCGACAGCACCATCGAGCAGGGAGACTACGCCATGGGCAAGAAAACCCAGCAGGTCGCCGAACGTACCCCGTGTTGTCGATCGGTCAGCCCTACATGCGGTCGAGTGCGTCCAGCGCCCCCGGACGACTGAGCCGGCGATTGTTCACCAGCAAGGACTGAATCGCGTATGAGGAGATCTGAAAGTGCTGGGCCGCCTCCGTCTGGCGTTCCTCCGAGCAGTCGCCCGCCAGAAAGGCGTCCACCGCATCGATGGGTGCTAGAAACTCAGCCGCAAATGCCCGCTGTGCCTTTTGCCGGTAGGTATAGGACTTGGTGACCGCCCGCAGGGGTTCGCTTCGGTGGCGACTCAACAGGCGCTCCGCCATCAGTCTTGCAAGGTCGAAACGCCGCCCCGTCACCCATTTCGACCGGAGCGCGATGCGAGCCTGTCCCGCCGTCTCCCATTCAAACGACAGGCCATCGGACGTGCTGCCCGTATCCGACAACGCCCGTTCCGGGACACCGGCCATTTCAGCCAAGCGCCCATTAGTGACGGGCCTTCCGTTGGGCAACTCCACTTCCCGAAGTTGTCGAGCGAGCGCCACCCCGACGCGCCATGCCGCCGTCGTACCCCACTGGGTCGTCGGCTTGACCTTGTCGACCGTCACCCCATCCTGCGGCCTGAAATCGAAACCGACGCGTTTCAAGGTCTCTCGAAGCGCTGGTGCGCCAACGGATGTGGCGCCAGCGGCCAACTCGAACACGGCTTGCTCCCCCAAGGAGGGCGCGTCTGCGAGAAGACGACGAATCGCCTCCGCGTCCCCTTCCCCTGGATCATGCCCCAACATTGCTTCGATGCGCCGGAACGAGTTGCGGCCGACATCGGCTCTGTCCCTATCGAGGCTGTCGGTTAGGGTCTGGAGGTTGGAGGCCGACGCCAGACGCTTGCCAAGTCGGTCCAGCGCCACTTGCACGAAGGCATCAACCGCGGATTCGAATGCATCCGCAGTGATGGCCTCCGACCGGGGGGCGCCGACGTAGCGGAACGTTCCTGCACAGGGCTCAGCAGAGGGCGCGGAAAACAGGCGCACACGCTCTCCATCGGAGGCAAGCTCAAGATTGGGCCAACGGTGGCCGCCCCCCACTGAGGACAGCCGGTGCGCGAAGGCCCAATGCCTGTTGACCTGTGGCGGTGTTGGCTCCCACCTCAGGCGCCACCAATTCCAAGCTAGCCACTCGGCCAGCGGATACGCCGACACCAGAGGCCCAGCCCGCAGCACCTCGTCGTCGAACGACAGGCCCTCGGTGAGGGAAGTGCCATTGGCGCTGATCGACAAGATACCTGTGGTGGCTGCCTCCTCGGGAGGCGCCTGGCCATCGTCCAAAGACAGCGGTTCGAGATTCAGCTTCATCGCGTCCGTGCGTTCCACTCCTCGATCACCCAGTCGCGCATGTCGCGGTCGTCTTTCCCAAGCCGATAGCCATGATAACCCCCTCGGCCCAGCTTCGCCTCGTAGGCCTCCCGACTCCCGTCAACCGCCCAAGCGTACTTTGGCAAGGACGTGGGCTCGGGCTCGCAGGCGCTGACCATGCCGCGAGCGAACGCTGACCGCAACAGATCATGCGCCTCCGGTTGCTTGATGATGCGGATGTCGTCGCACACGGACTTGGAAGGCCGGGGATTGGTTGGCGGGTGGAAGCCATAGTCGGCGGGCTTCAGCTTGTGCAGCGCGCTTCCCTCGTACCGTGCTCGGGCCGCAAACGCGTCTAGTTCAGCGGGCGTGAAGTAACCCACCGGAACGATGCGCCGCTTAGGATTGTTACCTCGGGATTTCATGGGGCCGCGAATAGTGAACAGAGACGGCGTCAAAGGCAATATGGGACGTTCTAGGCATGCGCAGCATGAACGTCAGCGAACACGCCAAAGTGGTCCGACAGCCGCCGCCCGTCGTGGATGTTATCGATCACTCCTAGGGCTTCGCAGTGCAGGTCGGCGCTCAGCGCGATATGGTCGATGGTCCGGCGACCGGCCCAGCCCAACGCAGACGTGGCGATGGTCAGACGCGACGAGACCGCGTCGTGCAATGCCGACGCCAAGCGAGAAGGGCGTGGCCCGTGGCGGATCCGTTGGTTGAAGTCGCCGACGACCACAAGGCGCTGCAAGGAAGTTTCCCCAAGCAGTCTGTCCAGACATTCAAGATACGTGTAATGGTCTTCCCACCTTCGGCGTCTCAGCGTGAACGCCGGCCCGGTACGTGATCCGGACCAAGGTATGCAGACCCCCATGATGGTTAGGTCACCCGCCGAAGTCCGCGTCGTTGCACGGATGAAGCGTCCTGGCGGCATGTTCGGATCACCCGTCTGATCAACGTTGCGCCACGGTTCGCACGACCACAAAAGAACCTTGCGCCGACTCTCGGGACCCCGGTAGCCGGAGTGGGCAGAGCAAACCACGTGGCCTTCCCAAGGCAAAAGGGCGACATCGGTTTCGGTGAGGCAGACAACTTCGGGTTCATGCGTCTCCAAGCGCCGTAAGATCTCGGGCTGGCGCGGAGACTTTGGGGTGGCCCACTGGACATTCCAGTTGACGATCTTCACGGCATCTGACGCAGCTGCACGGGGCAAGTTGAATTTCAGGCATTGAACATCAGGCAAACACCACCCACTAGCCGTGCTCGCGCACCCAAGCGGCAAACTCTGGATCGACCAGGGCCCAATCGCCGGTGTGGATGTCCACATGGCCCGATCGCTGCAGCCATTTCAGCGCGGCTTGCACCTTGGCCGCAGATGGCGGCGCCTCTTCGGCACCTGTGCCCAGTGCGTTGCGAAAGTCCTTGCTGTATGGGTGCTTGCGACCGCTCGCCAATGCACGGGCCACGCCGCGATGCAATGGCTGCAGCGTCAGCCATGCGTTTGCATAGCCTAGTTCGATGGCAATTCGGTCCCGCACCGCATCGACTGCTGGCGCCACCGCCAAGTCCGGCGATTGCAAGAGCGCCTCGATCAACAGCCGGAAGAAGTAGGGGTTGCGGTGCAGGTTCTCGAACGCTTGAACCAGCTCCGCCCTACAAGGACTGCGGCCTGAGACCTTGGAGAAGGTGGCGATCATGTGATCGATGAACGGTTCGCCGAGCGGCGGCAGTTCGATTGGCGTGGCAAAGTGGAAGAAGGGCGCTTGGCGGGCTGAAAACATGGAGGCAAGGCCTTCCTGGCTTGAGCCAGTGAAGAGGGTTCTGATCCGTTCGGTTCGCTTGTCGAGGCTGGTGCGCAGCGCCGCAATCAAGGAGGCGTTTTCCTGGCTGCGAGCCAGCTCCTGTACCTCATCCATGAGCAGAATCGTTGGGCGGCGATGGCGCGCTGCCCGGCCGATCAGGTCGTCCAAGTAAAGCAGGAGATCCGGCGAAGTGTGGGGTTGGAGATTGGCTAGGTCAATCTCCGCTTCGGCGGTGGCGCCGGGAAGCGGCGCCGATAGCTTGAGCTTGGGAGCGAGCGCGACCGCAGCGCTGCGCATCCGATCGGCGAAGCTGGCGTTGTTCAGCGACTGCTCAAGAGCGTGGATCAATACGGCGAGCGGCGACAGCGGCGCTTGCCAAAAGGACGCATAGATCACCCGATGCCCTTGGGCCTCAGCCAAGGGGGCGAGGTCCTTTAGCAGGAATTCGGTTTTGCCGGTTCGCCTAGGGCCGAACAGCGTGAGTGCCTGCGCTGGCCCGCTGTTCAGCAGCAATAGGATGCGCGCGGTGTAGTCAGGGCGCTCGAAGTGCCAAGGGTCCTTTGCCATTGGCCAATCTTAGTCATGCAGGAATAATTATTCAATTGTGAATAAATGTGGATAATTTCCCTCCACAAACGCACGCGCCGCAGAAGTCAGCTATCGACAGTGAACTGATTGGTGGCGGAGCAGGGCGTTCAGGTTGTCGCTGGGCGCATCCGCTTCCTGGGCGCGGAAGTAGGCGACCACGTCGGGCAAGGCGGCGATGCTGAGGACTGGGGCGCCTAGGCGGTCCTTGAGGCGTTCGACGGCGGTTTGGCCGTCCGCGACGATTTCCTGCCGGTCCAAGGCAACCACTAGGCCCACGAGTTGGGCGCCCGCGGCCTCGATGACGGCGGCGGCCTCCGCCTTGGTGGCGCCGTCGCTGACCACGTCGTCCAGCATCAGCACCCGGCCCTTTAGCGGCGCGCCGATGAGCTTGCCGCCTTCGCCGTGGGCCTTGGCCTCCTTGCGGTCGAAGGCTGCACCCACCGAGCGGCCCCGCTGCGCCAAGGCGATGGCGGTGGCCACGGCGATCGGAATGCCCTTGTAGGCGGGGCCGAACAGCACGTCGAACTCTAGGCCGGAGGCAACGATGGCGTCGGCATAGAAGCCGCCGAGTTCGGCCAGCTCCGCACCGCCGCTGACGTTGCCGAGATTGAAGAAGTAGGGGCTGCGCAACCCGGACTTCAGTTCAAACTCGCCAAAGCGCAGCACTCCTTGGCGAATCATCGAGGCGACGAAATCGGCCTTCGACGTCGCGGTGCCCATCGTCAAGCCGTCCGTTGCAGCGCAATGAGGTCCTCCGCCCCCTGCCGGGCCAGCCTGAGCATCTCGGAGAACTCGGCTTCGTCGAACGGCGCCTTTTCCGCGGTGCCCTGAATCTCCACGAAGCCGCCGGACGCCAGCATCACGACGTTCATGTCGGTGTCTGCCGATGAGTCCTCCGCGTAGTCGAGGTCCAGCACCGGAACGCCCCGCCAGATGCCCACCGACACCGAGGCGGCGAACTCCCGGAACGCGGCTTGGGCCCCTACCTTGTCCAGCGCATCGCGCAGGGCCACCACGGCGCCGGTGATCGAGGCGGTGCGGGTGCCGCCGTCGGCCTGGATCACGTCGCAGTCGAGGCGCACCGTGCGCTCGCCCAAGCGCTTCATGTTGACGCAGGCGCGAACGGCGCGCCCGATCAGCCGCTGAATCTCCACCGTGCGGCCGCCCTGGGCGCCGCGCACTGCCTCCCGATCTCCCCGGCTGTGGGTGGCGCCGGGCAGCATGCCGTACTCGGCGGTGACCCAGCCGCTGCCCTTGCCGCGCAGGAAGCGCGGCACCTGGGACTCGATGCAGGCCGTGCAGATCACTTGGGTTTCGCCGAACTCGACGAGCACCGAACCTTGGGCGTGGCGGGTGAAGCCCCGGGTGATGCGCACCGGGCGCAATTCATCGAAAGCCCGGCCACTGGG
>JAPPIX010000333.1:0-2568 GCA_028820495.1 Gammaproteobacteria bacterium | reverse complement strand
GCCAGCGCGGCGCTGGACTCGAACAGGAAGTTGGCCTTGACGAAGCGCCCGGCCAGCACATGGGGCAGCCAGAGGCGGTCGTCCTCCCACATTTCGTCGTAGGGAATGTCGTCAGCGGCAAACCAATGGGGGGTCGCTTCGACGGTCTCTGTCGGGGCGCCAGTGTAATCAGATGCGATGAAGGCGTAGCCGTACCACTGCTGATCCACCCGCTCCACGAACCGCAACTCGGCCATTAGGGCCGCTTGGCGCACGGTCACGCCGATCTCCTCCCGGGTTTCCCGCACCGCGCAGGCCAAGGGCGACTCGCCCGCTTCGACCTTGCCGCCCGGCGCATTGATGCGGCCCGCGCCCAAGCCCCGCTTCTTGCGGATCAGCAGCACCCGATGGCCGTCGCGAATGAACATCAGGGTGCCGATGAACTGCGGCCGCCAGCCGGCCAGCCGCTGGCGGAGTTCCTGCAACAGCGCGCCACCGCCGCCGCTTTCCCTTCCCCGCTCTTTCGCTTGGCGCCTGCTCATGGGCAGCGCAGTGTCCTTGCTCAACCGCCGCGTTGCAAACCGGGGCTGGCGAACTTAAGTTGGCTACATGGACATCGAAATTCATATCGGCGACATCACCCAACTGGCGGTGGACGCCATCGTCAACGCCGCCAACGAGCGCCTGCTGGGCGGCGGCGGTGTGGATGGCGCCATTCACCGCGCCGCCGGGCCGGAGCTGGTCAAGGCGTGCCGCAGCATCGGCGGCTGCCCCACCGGCCAAGCGGTGATCACCGATGGCTACCGCCTGCCCGCCCGGCACGTCATCCACACCGTGGGGCCGATCTGGCACGGCGGCGAACAGGGCGAAGCGGACCTGCTCCGGGCCTGCTACCGCAACAGCCTGGAGCTGGCTGCCGAACATCGACTGGCGAGCCTCGCCTTCCCCGCCATCAGCACCGGGGTTTACGGCTACCCGCTCCATCAAGCGACGGAAATCGCGGTCTCCGAAGTGCGGGCGGCACCGGCTGGCCCCGTGCGCAAGGTGATATTCGCCTGCTTCGACGCGGCAATCGCCGCGGTTTACCGGGCCGCCGTTTCCCGGTAGCGGGCTTCGAGCTTGGCGTAGAGGTCTTCCGCCGCCGTGGCCGGCTCCTCGACGCCATCGAGCAGTTCCATGAGGTGCTCGTTGTCCTCGCGCCCCGCCCAAGCCTTGCGGTAGGTGCCGTCCTTGTAGCCGTGGTCCTGCCGGAAGCCGTTCAGCACGTTCTTGCCCACGTAGAGGCGGAACAGCTCATCGAAGGTCATCGGCAGCGCCCGCATCACGCCAGCAAACCGTTCGACGGAGAAACCCTGGGACGCCAAGCAGGCGTTCGCCAGGGCCTCAACCGCTTGCCGCAGACCCTCCGGGCCCGGGTCTTCCGAGGGCTGCACATCCAGCGTCACGGCAAGCTGCGGCTCGACGGCATCCGCACGCAACAACTCGCTCAAGCCGAAGTGCCAGATGTCCACTAACTCCAGCTTGACCTGGGCCAAGTCCGGATCCTGCCTTTTCCACCATTTCCAGCCGAAATGATCGAGCAGCTCGGCGCACTCGATCCAGATGGCGCGGTAGTACTCGTAGCGCTTGGTGCGCCAGTCCGGGTGCACCTGCAAATTGTGGGCTTCCTGCATGCGGGCCATGGTGTCGAGCATGGCCTGTCGATCCGTCGGCATGAAGGGCATTCCTTGGTCGGTGGGTCCGCGCGGTCGAGGGTCAGGATAGTACCCGATCGAGGTCTTGGCACAGGTCGTCCGCATCCTCCAGCCCCACGGACAGGCGGAAGAGGCCGTCGCCGGCAAACGCCCGGTAGGCCGCCAGCGGTTCGCCTTCGAGATGGAAGGTCGATTCCATCATGGCGTCCGTGTCGATCCAGTAGATGAGGCTGCGGTGATGGCCGAGGGACACCGCGTAGTGGATGACCTCCAGTTGCTTGGCCATCCGCGCCGCCAAGGCCGCCCCGTCGCCGCGAACCTGGAATGACAGCGTGCCGGAACAGTTGGCCATCTGCCGTTCCGCCAGCGCTCTTTGCGGGTGGGAGGGCAGCCCCGGGTAGTTGACCCGCCCCACTGCCGGATGACCTTCAAGGAACGCGGCGACCTGCTTGGCGCCCTCTTCGTGGGCGCGCATGCGGATTGGCAGGGTGGCCGCGCCACGGGCGATCAGCCAAGCGTTGAACGGGCTGATCACGCCACCGAAGTACTCGAGCGGGTGGGTCCGCAACGACTCGAGGCGTTCCCGGCTGCCCAGCACCGCACCGCCCAGCGCATCGCCGTGGCCGCCGATGTACTTGGTCAGCGAGTGCACTACGAAGTCCGCACCCAGCGCCAGCGGCAGGGTGGCGATGGGGGTGGCGAAGGTTGAGTCCACCGCCAGCGGTACCCCATGCGCTGCGGCAATGGCGGCGACTGCGGCGATGTCGGTCAAGCGCAGGATGGGGTTGGCCGGCGTCTCGATCCAGAGCATCCTGGTCTCGGGCCGCATCGCCGCCTCCACCGCACCGATGTCGCTGGTGTCCACCGGGGTCGTTTCGATCCCGTAGTCCGGCAA
>JAPPIX010000071.1:5920-19720 GCA_028820495.1 Gammaproteobacteria bacterium | reverse complement strand
GTTTTGGTTTCCGGCATTGGGGCGTCGACGCCGTGGGGCTGGCGCGTGGCTGTTTATTGCGAGGGGCAGGCCCCTCGCGCTCCCCGGCTGAGGGCTCGGAGGAGCAACGAAGCCGGGGGCCGAAACGGCCACGCATAATCACACTTATTTGTGGGAAAGGTCACTGACCGTGTCTTTGCTGCTGGAGCTCAACGATGCGGCCTTAAGCCTGTACCGAGACGGCGACCCCATCTATCAGCAGCCTGCCATCGCGCTGGTCGGCGCCGAGGGCGTGGCGTTCGGCATCAAAGCGCTGAAGCGCGCCCGCCTGCAGCCGCAGGAGGTCAACCAGCAGTACCTTGCCCGACTCAACGCCGATCCGCTGCCGAGGCCCGGCAAAGAGGTCAACAACCACGCCGACCTGATTTACCGGCATTTGCTGGAGATCAGGGACTTGGCCGATGAACCCCTAGCCGTTGCAGTGCCCGGGTTTCTGACCGGGGACCAACTCGGGGTGCTGCTCGGCATTGCCGAGGAGGCAGGCATCCGCATTCGCGGCTTCGTGGACAGCGCTGTGCTGATGGGCAGCGTGTCGGAACTGCGCCCTAACACTTGGTTGCTCGATCTGCATGCCACCCGCTGCTGTTTGACGGAGCTGCGAGCCAGCGACGAAGACGGCCAAGCGATCAGCCGAGGTGGGGTGGAGGACATCACCGGCTTTGGGCGCAACGCCTGCCTCGACGGCTGGGCGAATCTGGTCGCCGATCGCTTCGTGCAGGACACTCGCTTCGATCCATTGCACGCCGCCGATTCCGAGCAGCAACTCTACGACCAGCTGCACGCCTGGGCCGAATCCCAAACGCTCAGCGAACTGGCCGTGGAAGTCCGCCAAGGCGATGCCACCAGACAGGTGCGGGTCAGTGCCATCGCTCTACGGGACAAGCTGATTCAACGGCTGGCGCCAGTGGCGGAGAAGGTTCCTGCCGGTGCCCGCTTGTTGGTCGCACCGCGCAGCGCCGCCCTGCCCGGCTTGGTCGAGGGCTTGGAGGCGCTCGGCATCGAGGCGTGCCGCCTGCCGCCGGACATCATGGCGCGGGCGATGGCGCAGCGGCTCGGGGCCGTGGACGGCTTGAAGTGGGTCACAGTGCTGCCGGCTGCGGCAGTGGACGGTGCATCGGCAACTCAAGCGGCCGGCGCCAGCCCGCTGGCGGACGAACCGGCCAGCCATGCCCTCTGTGGCCACCGCGCCTGGCCGCTCACCGGCAACGCCCTTGGCCTGCCGGAGCAAGGACGCATCGGGGAGGTGATCGAGCGCGGCGGGCGGCGCTTCGAACTGATTGCGGTGGAGGACGCGGCTGAGTAGGCGAATGGCATGGCCAAACGACGCTCCTTAAGCGTATTTTCCCTGTCCTTCCTGGACGTGATGTCCTGTGGCTTCGGCGCAGTGGTGTTGATCTTCCTGATCATCAACCACGAAACCGAAGAGGACGCCAAGATCGTCAACAAGGATCGGCTGGCGGAGATTCGGCTGCTCGACTACCAAGTGCAGAACGGCGAACGAGACCTCTTTGAGTTGAAGGAGCGGTTGGAGGGGATTCTGCAACGGCTCAGCGACTCCCGGCAAAAGCTGGTCAGCACCGAAGCCGATTTGGAACAGACGCGCCGCGACTTCGATGAACTCGATGCCGAGTCATCGGCGGAACGGGAGTCCGTCGAGCGGCTCAAGAGCGACCTCGAGTCCCGTGAAGAGGAAGTGGCACGCTTGCGGCAGGCCGAGGAGGCCAATGACGGCGACCGGGCACGAGCGTTCGCCGGCGACGGAGACCGCCAGTACCTGACCGGCCTGAAGGTGGGCGGAAGCAACATTCTCATCGCCGTTGATGCCTCCGCCAGCATGCTCGACCGCACCATCGTCAACGTTCTGCGTCGCCGCAACATGCCCGAGGAGCGCCGTCGGCAAGCGCCCAAATGGCGGCGGGCGGTGCGCACCGTGGAATGGCTGGCCGCCCAGTTTCCCTTGGACGCGGACTTTCAGCTGTTCGCCTTCAACGAACAGACCCGCTCGCTGGTGCCCGGCAGCGAAGACCAGTGGACGCCGCTCGGCGACGGCAGCGCCTTGGCCGCGGCCATCGACGACCTGGGCGGCATGGTGCCCAGCGGCGGCACCAGCCTGCAGCGGCTGGTGGTCAAGCTGCGCGCTCTGGACCCATTGCCGGACAACGTTTACTTGGTGACCGACTCCCTGCCCACCCAAGGCACCCGCACCCCCCGGCGGGCAACCGTTTCCGGGTCTGATCGCCTCGACCTGTTCCGCGATGCGCTGCGGCAAATGCCCCTGCAGGTACCCATCAACGTCATTCTGTTTCCGATGGAGGGCGACCCTCTGGCCTCAGCCGCCTATTGGAACCTGGCACGCACCAGCGGCGGCGCCTACATGGCCCCTTCAAGGGACTGGCCGTAAGGCTGTTGCGTCAATGAGCACCCGCAACAGGAGATTGATCGAGGAGTTCAGCGTCTCTTTCCTGGACGTGATTTGCTGCGGCTTCGGGGCCATCATCCTGCTGCTGATGATCACCAAGACCGTGGAGCCGATCCTGCTGGAGCGATCCGTCGTCAGCTTGGAAGGCCAGGTGGCGAGCCGGGAGCAAGCGCTCTACGACATCCAGGGGCAGATCCGTGAATTGCGCCGGCAATTGGCCGATGCCAGCGGACAGCTCGACGACAACCTGCTCGCGCTGGCCCGCATGGAGCGGGAGCTGACCCGCATCCTCGGCCGGTTCACCGCCACCACCGAAGACCAGGAGCAGATGCGCAAGCAAACCCTGAAGCTTGCCGCGGCGCGTCAGTCGTTGACCGACGAGATGGAACGCCTGCTCGGCCTCGACTTCCGGCGCCAAAGCGATCTGGTCGGCGGCATCGCCGTTGACAGCGAATACATCATCTTCATCATCGACACTTCCGGCAGCATGTTCAACGGCGCTTGGCCGCAAGTGCTGCGCAAGGTGAGCGAGACCTTGGACGTCTATCCGACGGTCAAGGGCATCCAAGTGATGAACGACATGGGCGAGTACATGTTCTCCGGATTCCGCGGCCAATGGATTCCCGACACGCCGGCCCGCCGCCAGTCCATCATCAACACGCTGCGGAGCTGGAGCCCGTTCAGCAACTCAAGCCCCGTGGAGGGCATTCAAGCGGCCATCGACACCTACTACGCGCCTGACAAGCGCATCGGCATCTACGTGTTCGGCGACGACTACAGCGGCGACTCCGTGGAGGACGTGGTGGACGCCGTGGACCGCATCAACGTCGCCGACGAGTCCGGGCGCCGCCGGGTGCGCATCAACGCGGTTGGCTTCCCGGTGCACCTGCAAAGACCGAACGCCCGCATCTACCGTTTCGCCGCGCTGATGCGGGAACTTGCCTACCGCAACGACGGAACCTTTGTCGGATTGTCGGAATTCCAGTAGTCTTGAACGAGGAACGGGTCCACGAGAGTCCCATGCTGGAACGATTTGCGAAGTGCGCCCTGATCTCCGCCTTGGCCTTGGCGGCGTTCGGCTGCGCCGGCGCCAAGGTGGCCGTGCCCACCGGGTTTCCGGTGCCGCAGGTGGCCAAGGTGCCGCTGCCGGTCGGCCTCTACTTGGATGAGGCGCTGCTGTCCTACGTCCATCGGGAGTCCTTGGAGCAGCGTGGCGATTGGGAGATCGAGCTCGGCTCCGCCCAGCCGCCGATGTTCGACAACCTGCTGAGCGGCCTGTTCATCGGCCACCGCCGGGTCTCGCAGCTTGGGCGTAGCCACGATGACATCGCCGGGGTGCTGGCGCCCTCCATCGAGGAGCTGCAGTTTTCCATTCCGGAGCAAACCCGCTCGGAGTACTACGAGGTCTGGATTCGCTATCGCTTCGAACTGCATGCCAACGACGGCGAAAAACTGGGGCAGTGGGATCTCACCGCCTACGGCAAGGCCCATCAGCAGAACCACGCCGGCGCCTCGGCGGCCCTGCGAAACGCGGCGCTGGTTGCTTGCCGCGACGCGATGGCATTCTTCACCCAGCAATTCGGCAAAGTGCCTGTGGTGCAAACTTGGCTTGACAGCGAATTGGGTGGCTCAGCATGAATTCGGCGCACATCATTGCAATCCTTGTCGCCTGCGCGGGCTTGGCCGGTTGCGTCACCGCAACGGTGCAGGAGGTGCGGGAGACAGCCACCGCCATGAGCACTGGCGACTCCATCGTGGTGCTCGGGCGGCGCAGCCAACCCACCGCCTCCGAAACTGAACTCGACTTCATCTCCTGCGTGGCCGACAACATGGGCCGCGGCCAAAACGCGCTCAACGTGGTCAACGAGCAGCAGTTTTTGGACGCCACCTTCCCCTGGTTCGAGCCACGCATCGCGCCGCTCAACCATACCGAGCTGCCCACCATCATCAAGCAGGCGCCCTTGGCCGAGCGCTTGGACGAAATGGGGCTCAAGTACCTAGTCTGGATCGAGGGCTCCACCCAGCGCATCGACTCCGGCGGGTCGCTGAGCTGCGTGGTCGGCCCCGGTGGCGGGGGCTGCTTCGGATTCCTGTCCTGGGAGAACGACTCCGCCTACGAAGCCTCCGTCTGGGACGTGGAAACCGGCCAAGCTGCCGGCAAGATCAGTTCCGAGGCCACCGGCATGAGCTACATGCCCGCCGTCATCCTCCCGATCCCGATCATTGCCCGGGTCCGCTCCTCGGCCTGCTCAAGCCTCGCCAACCAGTTGAAGTCGTTCGTGGTGAACTGACCAAGAAAGCTGAGCTGGCGAAAGCCCCTTGGATGCGAACTTCCACCCCGGCCCGCCGGGGCACGGACGTGCAGGGAAGCGGTTCCCAGCCGAACGTCCATCGCATGGGGAAACGGCGCTTCGCGCCGAATCGAGGGCGGGACGCCCTCCAATTGACCACGCCCGAATCTGGCGTTATTCCCCGGAGCGAGGGCGTCCCGCCCTCGATTGGGTTTTTGGAACACCCTGTGCGTCGGGAGGCTGGGAAACTGTTTCGCGCCAGCTCCCAAGGCCCAGAACTTCGGCTCCAACGCGGGATTTCCAACAGGACATCTACTGGCGCAAACTGGTGATGTCCGCTTGAATTTCGGTGTGTAACCCGCCAGTCTCGGCATCCACCTTGGCGCGCCAAGCCTCATTATCAGCCTGCAGTTCCCGGCGCAGGTCGCGAATGTCCGACCGCAGCCAAGCAGACTGCCAAATCAGCAGCGCTGCCAATGCCACGGAAGTGCCAAGTTGCACTCGGTTCTCGGAAGTCATGCCGCTGATGCTATCACGTCCTTACTCTGAGCGGCCTGAGTCCGTCCATCTTCGAGCACATCGGCCCCAACACCGCTTCGGAAGCTAAAATCGCCCAATCTGAAGGTCCCGCCAAGAGTATTCGATGGCCCAAACTGAAGGCGCAACGGAGGATGTAAGCCTAGCGGCTCGATACGAGGTCGCCCGCCAGATGCGCGTCCGTTTTGATCAGCAATGCCTGGTCAACCATGACGCGACAATTCGGCCTTGGGATCATCTTCCGGCGCACTCTCCCAAAAGCGCCTTCGTCCGAGAGTGCCTCGTCAGCTACGCAACCATCACCCGAAGCCAAATTCTGGAGGCGATCCGAAACCAACCTGCCTTGACCGAGCCGCGCAGAGTAAGTGTATGCACCAAGGAGTTGGAAGCGTTGTTCGGAAAATTTCGCCCGAGCCACGCCTTCCAAGCCTTGCGCCCAGATTGGGGAATCAGGTTAACCGAACCCATGGCGACCCGCGGACTTGCACACTTGCTCGGTAGAGGTGCGGGGAAGTTAAAGGCCGAGCGCATTCGGGCATTCCTGGAAGCACTGAGAATTCAAGACATTCCCAAAGACAACCGATTACTTGAGCAGGCCAGAGTTTATTCCGAGAAGCACCGAATCGATCTTGAAGTCCGCTTTCACGCGGATGACGGCGCAAGGCGCGTTGTTCTAGTCGAGGCGAAATTCGGCCACAAGCTAACCAAGGGGCAACTCAGCGCATACTACACGGCGCGGCAGGGTTACGATCGTGACTGCCGGATCGTCGGGCTGACATCCGATGCGGGCGGGGGCATGCATCACAAACAAGTTGCGAATTGGTCCGTAGTGCTCTGGCGCGACCTCTGGCGACGCTTTGAGAAGAACCGTCCCCATGAGGCAGACGGCCAATTGGCGGCGTTCATGGCTTGGCTTTGGCAACGAATCGGTGGCCTGAGTCCGACCAATTCCAATTCAAGGTAGGAGCGAGGATGGCGACGATAGAGATTCCCGAAAGCTTAAAGGTCTACTACGAAAACAAGGCCGTTCGCAGAGCGGTTGACGAATTGGTCCGCAAGCTGGACGGCGCAGGAATGCCAGACTGCGATTGGGAGGAAGCACAAAACTATAACCGAGCACTGTTGATGGCCGCGCAGGTTCGGGCCGACTACATGGCGCTACTCTTCGATGTATGGGAAGCCACCTTTGGAAGGTCAAAACCTCAGCGTCTCGGGGACCAGTACTTTGGGCATGAGTATCTGTCTCCAAAACTGGTTTGGGAGTATGAATGGCTGTGGCGAAGCTACTATGTGGATCGTGTAAACGCCAGCACCTCGAAACGACTCTTGCGGCGGCAGCCTAACGGATGGATAGCCCATCAGGGCGCGGGCCGCATTGCGACCCAGTTCATCCACACTCAGCGGGTTATAGTCGCGCACCGATCATCTCTCGCAACTCTTTCCATTTCTGCAGACGATCCAAAAGCAGTGCCGCTTTCTGGCATGGTGAGCGTTCTTCCACTTCGTCGAGACCATCGGCCCGGTGCGTACCTTGACGATCAGGTCGCAGACCGTGAAGCCAGCTTCCTCGGCCATCCGCATGAAATCGCAGTGCGGCCACTTGGATCGATGGCAATTCACCATGTCAGTGATCTTCGCCAGCAGCAGGCCGCGCGGCTTCAACACCCGTTTCGCCTGCTCCAGAAAGGGGGGGGGTAGAGGTAGCTTAGGGTCCACCCCTGCGCCTTCCCGCACTCGACCGTGGCCCCGAAGTCCTCATCGAACCGCTTGCGGCTTTTGTCCCGCCCTTGGGGGCCGACATGAGGCGGGTCGTAAACGACGCAGCCAAAGCTGGCGTCTTGCACACCCGTCATGGTTCGGTTGTCACCGACGATCATGGGCTTGAACTTGGGGTTGATGTCCATCGAGACAACGGTTCGGGCGGAGCCCTTCCAGAACCGCCCCCGGTTGTAGGTGGAATCCAAAATCGGTTCAGGCGGGATGGACGGATAGAAAGTCAGCATCCGCTCCAGAAGCGCCCCGTCGCTTCCCTCCCATACGCTGCTGAGGGGCGCGTACTCCGGGGAATCAGCGGCGGTAGCATCGGGGGCAGTTTCGTAAGCGCCATCAATGAGATCGGTAACCGGCATTTCAGCCATGCCATCAACTCCCCGCAGCAGAGATTCTGAAAAATCGGAGGAAAGTGTGCCCCTAAGTGACGAGCATCAGCCAACCTGCCGCACATTCAACTTAGCCATTCAAGCACTTAGCGGCCGCGATCCGCAAGTTCGGCGAGTCTTGCCGCCCTGCTCGAGGAGGCGTCCATCTATCCAATATGGTCAGCGTATAAGCGCCAAAAGCGATAGGAAATACGGAAAAAGGACACAAGAACTGTAGGAAATTGCCCCAATTGGGCGGATGTCCACCAACCGCCAAGCCTTCGCTGGCGAGCAAGGCGATTTCCGGGAATACTGCCAAGACTGTCCCGGTCGTGAGTTCCACAAAACCCCTCAAAGAGGCCAGTGGCCGTCAGCAAATCTCCCGGCACATCTCCCCATCGCGTTATGAAGGCCAACGACTGGTCCAGGAACAGATGGTGCTGCACATCCGGGATGGCCAATGCGGGCACATCGCCGGGGATCAGCGGTTGGCGTTCTGTAGTGGGGTGGAGGCGGCCCGTAGGAGTTGATGTTCGGCCCAAGCGCCCATTGATGGGATGGACAGCGACCAAACGCCGTCTTTCGCCTCAACAATGCCGTTTTCGATGAGTTCGTCAGTCGTTCCCTTTCCGTCAAAGTCCTCATCGGACTGCCAGAGTCTTTTGGCTTCATTCACGCACAGGGCTTTCAAGGCCCGGTGGCTGTAATGCGGCGGTGCCTTGGCGATTTGAGCGACAATCCGTTTGGTGAGGTCGGGATCGCTTGGTGCCTTTATGTCGTTCAGGCGATCCACATAGTATTCGGATCGAAGCTCAGCGCACCGGTTCTCGATCTGCTTGAAGCTGACGGCCTGCAGATTTCCTTTGGCATCAAGCAGCGCTTCGCAAATGGCCTTGTGCACGCTCCACAGGTGGCGGGGCCATCCATATGACCAGCGGGCCGTCTCATCGGCCAGCATTTGCCTTGACTCCATGGATGCCTCGCAGCGCAGCTCCTCCAGCATTCTGGTGGTGGATGCGGCGCATTCCCCAGGTGTCATGGCCGACATGTCATAGGTGCCCGCGTCCCCCGCTCTGGTCAGGCCCGAATAACCATTGATGTGTCTTTTGGCGTGGGCCAAGCCGGTCAGAAGCACAACGCAGGGGATTTGATCGGCTTCGCCCAAGCCGCCAATATGCAGGTCTTTAAGTACGTCCAAGGCGCTGTCCGGCAGGCTGTGGGCCTCATCGACGTGCAGCACGAAGCGCAGGCCCTCAGTCGAAAGCTCTTCGGCATCCTTTCGGAGTTTTTCGGACAATGCTCGCCCGGCCAGTCTTTCAATGGCGATGGCAGTCCACCTGACGGCAGTGGCCGCATATTGCCCGCCTTGTTGCGAGGCGGCGTTCTTGATGCGCGCCATCAGGGCGGGGAAATCAACCATATGGTGGTGCCTCACATTGATGAAAACAGCACTTTCGTTGGTTTCGGCCAAATGAGCGGCCAGTGAGGTTTTGCCGCAGCCGGGAGCGCCTTGATAGATGCGGAAAATGGCCTGTTCGCGGGCCATGGCGGACTGAAGGCCGTACTTGAACAGCGTGATTTCCTCTTCGCGACCCTCGAAATACCTAGCTTTGTCCCGGGGTGAATCGACGTGGGCGATTTGGTGCGCAAGTTCTGTATTGAACCGCATGGTTGGTGTCGGTAGAGACTTGGTGCGGATAGCTTACCAGTATTGGGATTGGCTCGTCCGGGGAGCCCCTCCGCGACCAGAGACTCTCATTTTATCGGAGCGAGGGCATAACGAACCGACACGCACCGAAGGTGCGCGTTCGCGCCCTCGAAATGAACAGGAGAATTTCATCGAGGGCGGGACGCCCTCGCTCCGGGGAGCTTCGCTTGACGCAACGAAAAAGCCAAAATGGGAATTGCTGCTCCGCGACGAGCGTCAGCCGATCTCTCGGCACATCTCCTGTAAGGCGGCAATGAACGCCAGCGGCTGGTCCAGGAACAGGTGGTGCTGCGCATCCGGGATGGCTGCTGCGGGTACATCGCCGGGGATCAGCGATTGCATGTGCTGGCGGGTTCGGTCACTGAACAGCTTGCTCTCGGCACCGTAGATCAGGCCCACTGGGAGGCGAAGGTTGGCGTAGTCCTCCGGGTGGCGTTCGGCGTCCTTGAGGACGTTGGGCAGGTCCTCGTCGAACTTCCAAGCCCAGCCGCCCCCATCGATCGGCATCAGCGAGTGGCGGGCGATGTACTCCAGAATGTAGGCGTTGGCGCAAGGCTGCGGGGGTTGCAATCGAAAGCGGGCCAGCGCTGCGCGCTTGTCGGGGTAGGCTTTGGCGCGTCCGCCCATCGAGGGCATGTCCGGGAGGGGCTCATCGGGATGGCGCAGGCCCGAGTCGGCCAGGATCAAGGCACCAAAGCGGTCGGGAAACAGGTTGGCCGCCTTGGTGGCCATGTTGCCACCGAAGCTGTGGCCCACGACGATGACATCCGTGCCTAGGCCCGCGGCATCGCAAACGGCCACGACCTCCTTGGCGTAGGTGGCCGAATCGTATTCGTAACGGTAGTCGGAATCGCCCATGCCGGTGAGGTCCATGGCCACCACGCGATAGTCGTCCGCCAGGGCTGGGGCGATGAAGTCCCACCAGCGGGAGTGGGCGTTCATGCCGTGGATCAGCAGCAATCCGCGCTTGTCTGCCGGTGCGCTCCAAGCGCGGCTATCCATCGGCGCATCCCAAGTGCGCCAAGCCACGTCGCACTCTTCGACTTCGACGGCCGCGGACTCGCTCGGCGTCTCCACCGCCTCGAAAAACCACTCCGGGATGGCAGTGGGTTGGCTGCGGTCCCAACGGGCCATGGTCAGAGCGACCCGAATCGCTTCAAGTGGTAATCGACGTTGCCGAAGAGGGCATCAATCATGGTCAGGCGCTTGAAGTAGTGGCCGATGTTGAGTTCGTCAGTCATGCCCATGCCGCCATGCAGCTGCACCGCGTTCTGGCCGACGAAGCGGCCGGACTTGCCCACCTGCACCTTGAAGGCCGAAACCGCCTTTTGCGCCTCGGGCCCGTAGCCTTCGGCCATGCGCATGGCGGCCATGTACATGAGGGATTTCGCTTGCTCGTACTCCATGAACATATCGACCATGCGATGCTGGAGCACTTGGAACTTGCCGATCGGCTGGCCGAACTGCTTGCGGGTCTTGCAGTACTCCACCGTGTCCTTGTAGAGCACCTCCATGCAACCCACCGCCTCGGCGCCAACCGCTAAGATGCCTTCATCGATCACCTGTTCGAGAACGGGTAGACCACCGCCCTCTTCGCCGAGCAGCGCGTCGGCGTCGAGATCCACGTCTTCCAAGGTCACTTCCGAGGCTGCGAAGCCATCCACGGTGGGATAGTCGCGCCGGCTGACGCCGTCGGCGTTGGCGGGCACCAGAAAGAGGGAAACGCCCGACGCATCGCGCTGCGCCCCGCCACTGCGCACCGACACCACCAGCCAGTCCGCCGACGGGCCGTTGAGCGTCACCGCCTTGTAGCCATTCAGGCGCCAACCACCGTTGTGCCGTACGGCTCCGGTGGTGAGGTCGGCCAAGTTGTAGCGCCCTTGGGGCTCCGCAAAGGCGAGCGCCGCCTGGCTTTCCCCGCTGATGATGCCGGTCAACGCGGCCTGCTTCTGAGCCTTGGTTCCGGCCAGCCGCAGCGCGCCGCCCGCCAGCACCACGGTGGCCAGCAGCGGTTCGATGAGCAGCCCCTTGCCGAACTGCTCCCACATGGCGATGCTCTCGACGGGACCACCGCCGAAGCCGCCGTCCTCCTCGGCAAAGGGCACCGCCAACCAGCCGAGTTCGGCAAAGGTTCGCCAGTGGCCGACGTTGAAGTCCGCCTCCGACTTGACGGTCTGCTGCCGTTCGTTGAAGCCGTAGTCGTTTTGAACGAAGCGCTCTATGCTCTCCTTGAGAAGCGTCTGCTCCTCCGAAAACGAAAAATCCATCAAACCCTCTTTGCGTTGTTACCCAGCGTGCGTTGCGCCGATGCCGCCCCAACCCCTCCGGGCCGATGCCATCAGCCGATCAATTGAGCGGCCAAAATCCGCCGACGGGCATCGACCGCCCAAAGAGGCGCTAGCATACCCGCTATGGACGGCAAGGCGTAGCCCGGACCCATGGGCGGCTCGTTGTCCATCAGCGCCGGGTCGGGTTGCGCCAGCGCGTAGTAGCCGGCGGCCTCGCCCAAAAATTCACCAAGCGAGCTCTCCAGGCCAGCACAGCGCAGGCTAAGCTGGATCGCCTTGGCATCCGGCGCGCCGTCCACCGTCCGCTGGGCGAGGCTTCTGGCCTCCAGAGCCTGCAAGGCGCTCAGTTCCACCTCCAGTTCGGCCAGCCTGCGCTTGATGCCGGGATCGTTGCGGAGAAAATCCCCGCTGCCATCGTTGGTCTCGTTCAGCACGCCCTTGAGCCACTCAAGTTGCGCCTGCGCGGGTGCCGTGACAGCCACCGGCGCCTGCTCCGAGCAGAGCACTGCGTCCAAAGCCGCCAAGCCGCCCCCCAGCGGACCCAGCAGGTCGGCTTCGGCACCGGCAAACGCTAGGGTTTGGGCATCTACCTGACGAACGCCGCCATCGGTCAGGGCCGCCGCAAACAATCCGGGCACCCCATCCATAACACCAAGGCAGAGCACATGGGTGGCTCGGTTGAGCCCGGCGACGGCGGTCAGTTCGCCGTGCAACTCATGGCTCGAACCGACCCGGCAGGCGCAAAGGCCGCCGCCCCGCGCCGACAGCCCGCTCAGTCCCTCCGCCCAGCGGCTGCGGGCGGTGCGGATGTCCTCCAGGTAGCGTTCGCACAGACGGCCGTCGTCTTGCGCTTGAACCAGCGGTCCCACCAGGCCGACGCCGACCGGGTCCATGGCCGGAGCCTGGGCCAAGGCCACCGCCCGCTCCCAAATGAAGCGCTGCGGCAACGTCCAACCCGGACCACCATGGATCGCCGGCCAGGCGGGCACCGACCAGCCGTGGCGGCAGAGCGCAGCAAACCACCGGTCCACGGCCTCCTGGCGAACTGGTCGGAACGGCGGCACCGGCCAATGATCGCGCAGAAACCGGCGCACTTCGACGGCGAACGCCGAATCCTCCCCCCACGGCTTGTCAGGAAGCGCACTGTCCCAGATCATCGCAGCCCTTGGTGAAACCATCCCGGTGGTGCAACATAGCGCGGTCCCCTTAACGCAAGCCCAACCCATGCCATACAACACCATTTTGACCGACTTGGAGGACGGCGTCTTCACCCTGACGCTCAATCGTCCAGAGAAGCTCAACGCCTTCACCCGGGAAATGCAGACGGAGATGATCGACGCCTTCGATGCTGCTGACGCAGACGATCAGGTGCGGGCCGTCATCGTCACCGGCGCCGGCCGCGGCTTCTGTGCCGGGGCTGATCTCTCCTCCGGCGGCAACACCTTTGATGCGGACGCCCGCCCCGACCGGGAAGGCGGCCTCAAGGCCGATGGCGGCGGCCTGCTGACGCTGCGCATCTACGAGTGCCGAAAGCCGGTGATTGCCGCCATTAACGGCCCAGCGGTCGGCGTCGGCGTCACCATGACACTGCCGATGGACATTCGCATTGCCGCCACCCAAGCCCGCCTCGGCTTCGTCTTCGCCCGCCGGGGCATCGTGCCCGAAGCCTGCTCAAGCTACTTTCTGCCCCGTGTGGTGGGCATCAGCCAAGCATTGGAGTGGTGCTACAGCGGGCGCGTGTTTGCCGCCGAGGAGGCGCTCAAGGGAGGCTTGGTGCGCAGCTTGCATGACAAGGCCGATCTGCTGCCTGCAGCGCGTGACATCGCCCGCGAAGTCAGCGAGCACAGTTCACCGCTGTCGGTGACGATGATTCGGCACATGATGTGGCGCATGTTGGGTGCCGACCATCCCGTGGAAGCGCACAACCTCGATTCGCGAGCCATCTACCATCTCGGCCGTGGGGTCGATGCCAAGGAGGGGGTCGAAGCCTTTCTTGAGAAACGCTCCGCGCATTTCAAGGGCCGGGTGAGCGAAGACATGCCGGAGTTCTTCCCTTGGTGGGAAAAGCGGAGCTTTTCTTGACCACCGGGTAGGCGGGAGGCGCACGGGGAGCCGTCGATTTGTTAGGCTACCCACCCATTGGGACAGTTTCAGGAGACGACCATGACCGAACCGGAAATCGCCCAAAAGGCACCCTATCCCGTCGCAGTGACTCAAGGGGAGAAGTACTTCTGGTGCGCCTGCGGACGGAGCGCCAACCAACCATTCTGCGACGGATCGCACAAGGATACCGGCTTGGTGCCAGTGCCATGGTCGGCAGCGGAGGACAAGACGCTGTACTTTTGCGGCTGCAAGCGCACCAGCGGCGCTCCGCTGTGCG
>JAPPIX010000071.1:0-5820 GCA_028820495.1 Gammaproteobacteria bacterium | reverse complement strand
AAGCCATGTCGTCCCAGGGTTTTCTGTCGCGATTTTTCAAGGGCAAGGATCCCTTGGCGTCGTCCGTTGCCGAGGAACGCCTCACTGCGGTTGCAGCCCTAACTGACGAACAAGCCGCGACCGAACAGAAGCGGCTCGCCGAGCTCGCCGCCAATGACCCGGATGCCTCGGTGCGCCGCGCGGCAATAAACCACCTTGAGGATGAAGCTGCGCTGTCCGCCTTGCTAGACGATTCCGCCGTGGCTGCCGCCGCCGCGCAACGGCTGGGCAGCAAGGACAGCCGCCTGGACCATCCCGCCGTTCGCCAAGCTCGCATGCAGGCTGCGTCAACCCCGGAAGCGGCGCTGCGCATTGCGGGGGAGGCCAAGCAAGCCAAGGAACTGGCCGAACTCTACTTATGCTGCTCCGACGCCTTAAGGCCGACATTGATGGCCGTGCTGCGGAAATCCGGCGAAGCCGGTCTATCGGCATTGGAAAAACGCTCCCGGAGCCGAGACAAGGCGTCCAATCGCTGCGCTCGCGCCGAACTGGATCGGATGCGCAACGTGGTTAAATCGGTCGGCGACATGCGCACGCGGGCCGAGGAACTCGCCGCGGTCTTGAACAAATCCGAGGATGAGGATTTGACGCCGCGCATCATCCATCTCAAGAAGGAACTGCAGGGCTGTTGCCAATCGATCCAATCCAAGTTGTCTGCGCTGGCTGAGTACGGTTCCGAGGCACCGGACTTATCCGCTTGGCTCGCTGCCGCCAAGTATGACGAAACGCCCAGAGCCGCCCCCGCGCCGAAGTTAAAAGCCGCCAACGCGTCATTCCAAACGCTGGGCCAAGCCTTCGAGGAGTTAGCCGAGCAAATGGCTGCGGGCGTCGCGTTCGATGCCGTGAAGGAAAGGCGCGAAGCGCTCACTGCCGAGTGGCTGACCCTAGCCGACCAAGCGCAACCCGACGACGCCCAGCATCGTCTGTTCGAATCGGTCAGCCATCAGTATCAAGAGCTCGCAGAGGCAGTGGAGCGACGCCGCGGCCTCGCCACGCCCACCGAGGACGCCCCACCGCAGATCACCGAATGGCCAAGGGAGCCGGAGGCCTTGCGAGCCCTCTGGACGCGGCAGCAAGCGGCGGGGCAGCAGCGCAAGGCGCTGGAGCGCGCACTGGCCCGCCTAAGGTGGCCCGATTGGGCAAAGCCGCCCCCGCCGCTGCGGCAGGCCACAGCTCGAATTGCCGACCTGCGGCACTTTGAAGATGCGGCTAGGGCGCACCAGGAGCAGATCACGGAGCAACTGGAAGCCGCAGTCCAAGAAATCGGCACCGCCATCGAGGCCGGTCGCCTGCAAGGCGCCGTATCGGCCTTAGGTCTAGCTCGCCGTCTTGGGAAGTCGTTGCCCGACCGCTTGGCGTCGGCCCACCGCAAAGCCATCTCCCAGCGCGCCGCCCAAGTGGATGAGTTGCGCGATTGGCAAACCTTCGCCACAGCGCCCAAGCGGGAACGGTTGGTGCAAGCCATGAACGCCTTGGCCGAACACCCCGAGCCGCCACGGGAGCAGGCCGAGCGAATCAAGGCGCTGCGCAGCGAATGGGGGACGCTGGGCAACCCTTCCAGCAGCAGGGAGCGCGGCTTGCACGGCCAATTCAACCGCGCCGCCGAACGCGCCTTCGAACCCTGCCGCGCCTACTACGCGGAACAAGCGGAACTTCGCAGCCGGAACCTAGCCGGGCGCGAGCGCATCTGTGCGCAGCTCGAGACCTACCTCGCCAATGTCGATTGGACCAGTGCGGACATGAAGGCGGCTGAGCAAATCATGCGCACGGCGCGCGAGGAATGGCGTTCCCTGCACCCTGTTGACCGAAAGAAAAGCAAGGCCATCGAGGCCCGCTTCGAGCGATCCCAAGAACGGATTCACGCCGAAGTGAAGAAGACTTGGGAAGGCAACCTCGCCAGCAAGCGTGAAATCGTGGCGGCTGCCGAGGCGCTGGTGATGGCGGATGCGGACATGGCGGCGAAGGTGGCCGAAGTCAAGCGTCTGCAGCAACGCTGGCGAGCCGTGGGCGTCACCCCGCGCAGCGCCGACCAAAAGCTCTGGCGGCAGTTTCGCGGGCATTGCGACCGAGTCTTCAGCGCCCGGGACGCCCATCGCCAGCAGGCCGAACAGCAGGTGGATGAAGCCGTAGCCACTGCCGAAGACGTCTGCCGGACGCTTCAGGAGGCGCTGGAGGCATCGGCCAGCCAGCCACCCGATCCAGCGCTGGTGCACCGGCTGCGGGCTGAACTCCATGACTTGGAACTGCCCGAACGCCACCGCCGACCGGCGTTGCGCCGCTTCGAGGATCTGGCCCGAGACTACAGCGAAGTGCTGCGCATCGCCAAGCACAAGGCGGCGCTCGCTGATCTTGAGCAGCTCGAGGCCTGGGATCTGGAGGTCAGCCGAGCCGAGGCGGCGGGCCATCCGGTCGAGGCGCCCGCTCCTCAATTCAAGGGCCGCGGCCAAGACTCGAGCGACGGTGAGCAGGCCCTGCGGGAACTCACGGTGGCCGCGGAGATCCAAGCCGGCCTCGAATCCCCTCCGGAAGATGCCGAACTGCGCCTGCAAGTGCAGGTGAAAACGCTCAACGAGAGCATCAATCGCGGCACGGGCCACAAAGCACCCCCGGAGCTGGCCGCCGAGTGGTGCCGTAGCGGCCCCAAAACGCCAGCCAGCGATCCGCTTCGGAAACGTTTCTTCGCAGCCTTGCGCGTTCTCAGCGAGGCAGCCTGACCTCGATGCTGGCGCCCCCCAAGGGGCTTGAGCCGATGGTAAGGGTGCCGCCGTAGAGCTGGATCAGTTCCGACACCACGGACAGGCCAATGCCTTGCCCCGGCTGCACTTGGTCGCCACGTGCGCCGCGGTTCAGAATGTCGTCGCGAATCGTCGCGTCAACGCCCGGGCCGTCATCCTCGATGCGCATGACAGCCACCGCGCCGGGCCGGCCGCTAATCCGCACCTTGGAGCGCGTGTACTTGAATGCGTTCTCCAACAGATTGCCGAAAATGTCCATCAGGTCGCGCTCGTCGCCACGCACGCTCAAGGCGGGGGGGAGGCGCACCTCAACGGCGAGGCCCCGATCCGAGTAGGCCGTCTTGAGCGCCCGAATAAGCCGGTCCGCAAGGCGGGAGATATCCACAGGCCGGCCGACGACAACCGGCCCCGCCACCGTGGCGCGGGAGAGCTGATGGGTCACCACGCCCTCCATGCGGTCGAGCTGCTCCGCGATCAGCTCCCGCTCCCCGTGCGGCTCGCCACTGGCCGGCACGGACCCGCCGAGGGCGTTGCGGATAACCGCCAAGGGCGTTTTCAGGCTGTGCGCCAAGTCCTCCAAGGCATGCCGATAGCGCGTGCGCTGCCGATGCTCGTGGGCAATGAAGCGGGCGAGGTTCTGGCGCAGTCCCGTAAGCTCCTTGGGATAGCTGTCCGACAGACCCTCCCGCCGCCCCTCCTCGAGCGCCCTGACCTCTTCGGCCATGACCCGCAGCGGCGTCAATCCCCAGCGGATGGCCAGGAATTGCGCGCCGATGACCAATAGGGTCACCAAGGCCAGCCCCCACGCCAAGTTGCGGCGTAAGCCGCCGATGATGGCCAGCGTCGGCGCCTGGTCGGCAGCCACTTGGAAGATGAGCTGCGACTCGTCCGCGTCATCCCAAATCACCAGATAGGACAGCAGGAAACGCGGTACACCGCCCACATCGGTTTCGGAAAAGCGGAACTCACCGAGCGCCGCCAAGGCCCGCCCTTGGTCCACGTTGGTGGTCAGCGCCGAAGGCGAGCGCCACTCCCGCCCGGTGCCCGGCTCCCAAATCGCGGCATAGAGGCCGGATTCCGGCTGCGACAGGCGCGGCTCGGACAGCTCATCAACGCGAATGCCGGAGGCGTCCGCATGAGCCACGCCCATCAGCGAATAGATCACCAAGCGCAATTGCTCCTCCACCCCGGCGAGCGTGCTGGCCCGAAAGGACCGATCGAGAATCCAGCCCGCCAAGGTGAGGATGCCAATCAAGACCAAGGTGGTGACCGTCGCCAAGCGGAACTGGATGCCGCCGCGCATCGGCCGACCTGCGGACTCTTCGTGGTTCGATCTACGCGTCTTCAAGCGCAAACTTGTAGCCCTGCCCCCTCAAGGTGAGGATGGCATTCTGCGGCGCCAGCTTCTTGCGCAAACGGCCGACGAACACTTCGATGACGTTGCTGTCCCGATCGAAGTCCTGATCGTAGAGGTGCTCGGTCAATTCAGCCTTGGACACCACGCGCCCTTGATTGAGCATGAGGTGCTCCAGGACCCGATACTCGAAAGCCGTCAACACCACCACCTCGCCGGCAACACGCACCTCCTTGCGCACCGTGTCCAGGCTGATCGGCCCGCAACGGATCACCGGCGACGCGTAGCCGGCAGCCCGCCGAACCAAGGCGTTTAGACGGGCCTTGAGCTCCTCCATGTGAAAGGGCTTGGTGAGGTAGTCGTCCGCTCCGGCTTCAAGGGCAAGGACCTTTTCCTGCCACCGATCCCGCGCAGTCAGAATCAGGACGGGGAACCTGCGCTCGCTGGCGCGCAGCGCTGCGATCAGGGCACGGCCATCCATGCGGGGCAGGCCAAGATCCACGATTGCCGCCTCATAGTCGTATTCCTGGCCGTAGTAGAGCCCTTCTTCGCCATCGGCGGCGGCATCCACCACGTGGCCGGCCGCCTTCAGTTGATCGGCGAGCTGACCCCTCAGTGCCGGCTCATCCTCCACAACCAATATGCGCACGATTGGGGCGGCGGTCAGCGCCGTTCGAGACGGCCCCGCGAGTTCACTCGAATCGTCTGGATCCGACCGCCCTCGAGCAGAACCCGCACTTCATAGCCCCGTCGGCCACCTTCAATGGGAATCACTGACAGCACTCGACCGTCCACTGCCTCACGCACCAAGTCAAGCGCGCGATCCTGGGAAACGCTGGGCTGAGGGGCAAGGGTGCGCTGGGCCGGTTCCCGTTCCGCCGACGCCGCGGCCAACGGCAGGCACATCAACAAGGACGCCAACAGTCGGTTGCAGACGGCGCTCCGAGCTTGCAAGCGGTGCCGGCCACCCCGTCGAAAGACCCGTCGCCGAATACTCTTCATGGCCATCCCCAACCCCGCATCGTTGCGCCGCAACTGATTCTAACCGTATTCGCGCCGCCTTCGGCGGCGTGTCGAGTTGCTATCGCAACTCGGTGGCGTTACAGAAGCGTATTCTAAGCTATGAAACCGGGGTGACCCGCACCCGCACGCGAATCCGTTCGCCGGGATGGTTGCGCATCCGGGTGGCGTACACCGCACCGTTGTACTGGTAGCGCACGTGGTAGCCGGCCAGGCGCTCCTCCTCGTGGACTTCCTCAAACCGATCGCAAACCGTTTCGGTCCGGTAGCCGCCTTGCCGATTGCTACGACCGATGTCGGCGCCGATGCTGCCGCCAAGAATGGCGCCAGCCACCGCGCCGACCCGCTTGTTGGTCTTCTTGTGGCCCACCGCGTTGCCGAGCGCGGCACCGATGATGGCGCCCAAAATCGGCGGCGTCGAGGAATGGCCGCCCGAGCGGTGCCGCACCCGCTCTTCGCGGCACGCCTCCACCGGCTCAATGCGCCGCACCGTCTCGTAAACCGGCTCCACGTCCACCACTTCCGCCCACTGGTAGTCCGCTCCCGCCACCGCCGAGGCGGGAAAAAGCACCACCAGTGAGATAAGTCGGCACCAGCCAAGGGTTCCCATCGTCATGATCTGCGCTCCGTTCCGGTATGGATGACAGTGAGGCTAGCCCAAGGCGCCTGAAC
>JAPPIX010000415.1:295-2087 GCA_028820495.1 Gammaproteobacteria bacterium | reverse complement strand
GGCTTGTCGTCCTCGTTGCGGTTGCACAGGCAGCGGCCGCAACTGCTCTTGCCGCAGCAGTCGTTGTAGGAAATGACGTAGTTGCCGCCGTCCGCCGGGTTGCGGCAGGTGCCGATCCAGGTGAGGGGCGCCATCTCCGTGCCTGGCGGGCAGGCGTTCTGGCTGCCGCCGCAGCAGGCGCACAGAAAGCCGTCGATGCCGCAGTAGCGCCAGTAGCTGCAGTCGGTCGGATCACCGGGATCTTGGGGGTTGCCGGTGCTTTGGGCGGGTACGTCGTCAACGGATGCGCCAGCGTCCGCTGCCGCTCCGGCACTGCCCCGGGCCACCGGCAGCAGAGGTAGCGAGCCTGCACCGGCCAGAACCGCGCCAAGGGTGGCGATGAAGCTGCGCCTGGAACTCCGCTGGGCGATGCTGCGAATGTTGCGCTCGGTGAGTTTATCCAACCACTTCATGGGTCTTCTCCGGTGCAAAGCAATAGCTAGTGTATGGCGTGGACCATGTACGGCGTCTCTCCCAAGGCGCCGATGGTGCGCAGGTAGGCGCCGCTCTTGCCGTCGTAGATGTCCAGTTGGCCCTCGATGTTCACCACCAGCAGGCGCGGTTCGTCATGAACGGATGCATCGATGCTCAACGCCGGTACTCGCAGGTCAAAACGCGCCAAGCGGGTCTTGGCCTCGACATCGAACAGCCAGATTTCCGGCGCCGGATCCTTGTGGCTGCCTGGGTAGCCGTCCGGGGTCATGCCCACCCAGAGCAGGCCGCTGTCGTGGCCGGCGGTGCCGTGCCAGCCCGCCGGGCGCCAGTTTTGAGCCCGCTGTTCAGCATCCGTGAGCCACCAGCGGCTGCCGACAACCGGTGTTTCAGCCGACGTATCCACTGGCTGAACTTCGCCTTGGTAGCTGACGAAGTGCCAAATCCCATTGATTTTGCTGGCTTTTTCTGAGAGTGGGTCTGCATCTATGTCGTTGAAGGGGTCGCTGGGCTCGATGCTGGCCGGCTGCCCGGCCTCGTCGAGCTTGACGCTGAGCAAGGCGCCGTTGCCGCACAGCATGATGAAGCCTCGCGCTTCGTCGGGATAGACCAAGGCGCAGCCGGGCGTCGGCACTTCGCTGACGATGGTGCGGCTGTCTAGGTCGATGACCGCCACCGAGGTGCCTGGGTTCTGGTTCCAGACCAGCAGGAAGCGCTCATCGGCGGTCACTGCGGTGTTGGCCTTGTTGACCACGGTGTTGGCGCGCTGGGGCGGCAGGTCAATTTCGGCCACCACGGCGAGGTTGGCGAAGTCGTAGACTGCGACGACGTCCTGACGCTCGCCCCGGGTGCCCCGGCTGTGGACGGTCTCGCCGACGTAGAACTCCTGACGGCCCAAGGCGAAGGTGACGGTGGCGAACTGGCCGGCGCTCATCATGCCCATGAAGCGGCGGCTCTCGGTGTCCACCAGGCTGAAGCTGGAGTCGATGAGGCTGCCGAAGGCGAAGTCGTGAACCAGGGCGTAGCTGGCCGGGTAGGGCGTGGCGATGGCTTTGACGTTGGGGATGGGCTCCGGCGGCAGGTCGGTCTGTGCCGAGACTGCGACGCCGAGGCCGACCGTCAGAGCGGCCAGCCAGCGTGTGAAGGTGCGAACGTACCGGGAACCATGGCCTTCCCTGCAGCGCATCCTTCGCGTGGAGCAACGGCGCTGCGCGCCGTCCGAGGGCGGGGCCCCCACCCGCCCGGGGGGGGTTAGGGGGGCGGGGGGGGGCCCCCCCGCGTTGGGTTTGGGGGATTGCCCGAGAAAAAAAAAACAGAAAAA
>JAPPIX010000415.1:0-285 GCA_028820495.1 Gammaproteobacteria bacterium | reverse complement strand
TGGGGGGCCCGCCGGGGCGCGGGGGGGGTTTCCCGGAGCGAGGGCGTCCCGCCCTCGATTGGGTTAGCGGAATGCCCCTTCCATAAAAGAGCCTTCCAAAAGATCTGTTCAAGAACCTTCTCCTGAAATCATTTGACATTGGGCCATGGGGCGAGTACGAATATAGTACGAGGGTACTAATTCAGATTCAACGACTATTGTAACTCGACTCGCCCCGCCAGATATGCAATCACAGCGTGCCAGCATGCGTCGCACCGGGACGGCGACCTACGCCACCGGCCAGGA
>JAPPIX010000399.1 GCA_028820495.1 Gammaproteobacteria bacterium | reverse complement strand
GCCTTCGCCCAACTGGAAACCGGCGAAGTGGCCCGCAACGTGATCATGTTCGAGTGAAGGGTCGGCACTGGGATCCTATTGCCCAGCAACTAACAGCTATGCGGAATCCCTTGCGTACTAGGGTGTTCTCGATCTTGCGCCGCTTGCTACGTCGCCCGAAGCCTGCCTAGGAGTTCGGTGCGCAGGTCTCGGGCCTTTGGGGAGAGTCGTTTGGGTTCTTCCTTGGCGTAGTCAACCCAGAGCATGGAAAGCACTGCATGCAGTTCTCGGAGCAGTTCAGGACGGGACTTCGCTGAAAGCGTGATTTCGAAGTCCCCGTCAAGGTCGTAAAGCTGGTTTTCAGCGTCGTAGGTGACATGGAAACGCAGTGGGGGACCAGCGCGGTACGGCACGTTGCCCAGTGAAAGTTCCTTGAGCTCGATGTGGGCGTTGGCGCTGTCACCATCGACGTGGGGGCTGACCGAGTTTGCGCCGTTAGGATTGGGCATGGGCCACTCTGTGGTGACGATCAGGATAGTGCCACATCGGTGAATGGGGCGGAAGGGCGGGGAGTGGTGGTTGGTGCGGCGTTGCCTCCCCGAACGACCGCGGCCGGATGACGCAGCCGTCCTGCCGATCCACTGTCCAAGTCTCCGCCGCGTGCGCCGCGTACTCAAGCATCTGCGCGACCTCCCCCCGCTCACTCCGCTTTGTCCTCGACCCCATCCGCCTAGGTCGCCTTGATGTCCCCTTCAAGCAGACAAGGCCCCTATCCTTGGAACTAGGCCGGACTCAGCCCATAATGCCAAGGCCCAGACCCCAAGGAGGCGGTTCGTGTCTGATGCGACGGAAAACCCCGCGGGCATGCGTGAGAAAGCGGCGCCGTCACGCCCGCTTGACTGTTGGGGTGGGATTGGCCTGTCCCTGGCCAAGCACTTGGCCGGGTCTCCCCTCGACGTCAGTGAAACGGAATTCATCGCTTGGGCGAAGGCAGGCGGCCCGCCCGACGAAGAACGCCGATTTGCCCTCCACGAAGCGCTCTTGAACATGCACGCCGACGAAACCCGCCGAGCGTTGTTCGATGGGCGTGCGACGACGCGGCAGGTCGCTGAGCTCGTCATTCACTGCGGTGCCGACCGTAGCCGGGAGTGGAATGCCCTGATTCGCCTAACCCATCCCGAACTTGAAGTTGAGGAGTTGGAGGAGGACTTGGCTTGGGAGAAGGCGCTGATGTGGGAGTCCGCTGGCGGTGGCCTCGTCGAGTTCTGAGGCTCCTAGGCCCCTGAGTCTGTCCGGGCACCCGAAGGAGACGCTGGTGCGATCAAGGGCGCTGCTCGCCCGGCATGCGACGCCGGAAGAGATGCGGAACCTTCGCCTAGGTGGAGGAACGGCGCTGGCCATGCGCTGGAAACACCGCCACAGCACGGACATCGACTATGCCATGGATGTTGATGTGGCTGAGGCGTTCGTTGACCGCAGTCACGGGGCGATGACCGCCGACCTACGCGAACTGGTTCGCGCGGGAGCCATAAAGCGAAAGTTTCTGTTCGCTGGGCGTTCCGCCTCTTGGCACTATGTTGACAGCGGGCCGGTCAGCATCTCGGCGTCTTTGCGCAGGGCGGATCCCGAAGTTATGGACTGGGAGGCGGAAACGGGGACGCTCGTGGTGTCGACTTTCGAAATTCTTCGGGGGAAGCTCCTAGGGCGGGTGCTCAACGGCAATAGGCTGCTGGTCCGGGACGGATACGACATGTGCTGCGCGTTTCTATACGCTCCTGAAGAGATTGCTTCGCTGGTCCGACTCGCCCGAAGGCAGCGGGGGGAGGACATGGAGCGGATGTTCGATCTGGTCGTCGGCACCAGACGACGAATCATTGTCGGGCGTCCGTTGCAGGATGCCGTGCATGAGGATATCGCGCACAACCCTTGGCGGCTGTTTATGGAACAGGCTTTGAACGTTCCCGCAGAGTAGGCAGGACGCGCTAAGGAACTCAACGCCCAAGCCCCAGACGAGTTCATTGCCAGCTTGCAAAAGCCGACCTGCCACCTGTCGCGCTACCGGATCGCGACATACCCGAAACGTCCTGAACGGTACACCCGCAGCAGGATTTGCTGAGCCCCGCTGC
>JAPPIX010000240.1 GCA_028820495.1 Gammaproteobacteria bacterium | reverse complement strand
TAGCCTCACCGGCAAGCACCCGTAATCGACGGAGTTGAGGAGGACAGCAATGGACGTGCGTGCAGCCGTGGCATTCGAGGCGGGCCAGCCGCTGGAGATGGAGACCGTGCAACTGGAGGGGCCCCAGGCTGGCGAAGTGCTCGTGGAGATCAAGGCCACGGGACTGTGCCACACCGACGCCTACACGCTCTCCGGCGCCGACCCGGAGGGCTTGTTTCCCGCCATCATGGGACATGAAGGCGCCGGCGTGGTGGTGGAGGTTGGGGCGGACGTGCGCTCGGTGGTACCGGGCGATCACGTCATTCCGCTGTACACGCCGGAATGCCGCCAGTGCAAGTTCTGCCTGTCCGGCAAGACCAACCTCTGCGGCGCGATTCGCGAGACCCAAGGCCGCGGGGTGATGCCCGACGGCAGCAGCCGCTTCTCCTTGGGCGGCAAGACCCTCTACCACTACATGGGCACCTCCACCTTCGCCAACTACACGGTGCTGCCGGAAATCGCGGTGGCCAAGATCCGCGAGGACGCCCCCTTCGAGAAGGTGTGCTACATCGGCTGCGGGGTCACCACGGGCCTCGGCGCGGTGATGAACACAGCCAAGGTGGAGCCAGGCGCCAACGTGGCCGTGTTCGGCTTGGGCGGCATCGGGCTGAACGTCATTCAGGGCGCGCGCATCGCCGGGGCCGACCGCATCATCGGCGTGGACTTGAATCCCGGCAAACGCGAGTTGGCGGAGCAGTTCGGCATGACCGACTTCATTAATCCCCGGGATGTGGACGACCCGGTGGCGGCGATCATCGACCTCACCGATGGCGGCGTGGACTATTCCTTCGAGTGCATCGGCAACGTCGAGGTGATGCGCCAAGCCTTGGAGTGCTGCCACAAGGGCTGGGGCGAGAGCATCATCATCGGCGTGGCGGGCGCGGGGCAGGAGATCAGCACCCGGCCCTTTCAACTGGTCACCGGCCGGGTTTGGCGGGGCACCGCCTTCGGCGGCGCCAAGGGCCGCACCGAAGTGCCCCGCATCGTTGATTGGTACATGGACGGCAAGATCAACATCGACGACCTGATCACCCATCAACTGGCGTTGGCGGATATCAACGACGGCTTCGACCTGATGCACAAGGGCGAGAGCATCCGCTCCGTGGTGGTGTACTAATGGACCAAGCCAATTGGCTGGCCCAAGTCAGCGAGGACATCATCGAGCCGGAACGCCCGATCTGCGACCCGCACCACCATCTCTGGGACCATCCGAACAGCCGCTACCTGCTCGATGAACTGATCGCCGACACCGGCAGCGGCCACAACGTCGTCAGCACCGTGTTCGTGGAATGCGCCAGCATGTACCGGGCCGACGGCGCCGAGGCGCTACGGCCGGTGGGCGAAACCGAATTCGTCAACGGCGTGGCGGCGATGTCGGCGTCGGGCGGCTACGGGGCCATGCGCGCCTGTGCGGGCATCGTCAGCTACGCGGACTTGACCTTGGGCACCGCTGCCGGGGAAGTGCTTGACGCCCACACTGCCGCCAGCCCGCGGTTTCGCGGCATTCGCCACGCGGCGGGTTGGGATGCGAGCGACGCCGTGCGCAACTCGCACACCAATCCCAGCCAGCGTCTGCTGGCCGACCCCGCCTTCCGCGAAGGGTTCGCCGAGCTCGACCGGCGCGGCCTGTCGTTCGATGCCTGGTTGTATCACCGCCAAATTCCGGAACTGACCGCTCTGGCCCGCGCCTTCCCGGGCACCACCATCATCTTCGATCACTTTGGCGGCCCCTTGGGCATCGGCCCCTATGCCGGCCAGCGAGAAGCGATCTTCGCACGGTGGCGCAAGGACGTGGCCGAGCTCGCGCGCTGCGAAAACGTGTACGCCAAGCTCGGCGGGTTGGTGATGCCCATCAACGGCTTCGGCTTCCACAAACGCGAAGGGCCAGCCACATCCGATGAACTCGTGGCGGCCACCGGCCGTTACCACCGCCACGCCATCGACTGCTTCGGCCCCCGGCGCTGCATGTTCGAGAGCAATTTCCCCGTGGACAAGGCCAGCTGCTCCTACGCCGTGCTGTGGAATGCCTTCAAGAAGCTGGTGGCGGACGCCTCCGAGACGGAGAAGGCTTGGCTGTTCCACGACGCTGCTGCCACCGCGTACCGGCTGGACTCCCTTGGGGACCAAGCAGCGTGAGCCTGAAGGTCATCGGCGCCGGATTCGGGCGCACCGGAACCCTGTCCCTCAAGCTGGCGCTGGAGCAACTCGGCTTCGGCCCCTGCTACCACATGCTGGAAGTGGGCCAACACCCGGGGCATGTTGCCCTCTGGCGCCAAGCCGCGGCCGGTCAGCCAGTGGACTGGCCAACACTCTTCAAGAACTACCAAGCCACCGTGGACTGGCCCTCCTGCAACTATTGGCAAGCGCAGTTGGCCGCGTTCCCAAGCGCCAAGGTGATTCTCTCGGAACGGGAACCGGAAGCTTGGTACGCCAGCGTTATGAACACCATTTACCCCAGTTCCGTCGAATTTCGGGAAAAGGCCCGCCAAGGCGATGACCCCGCCGCCTCGGAGCGGTCGGCGATGGTCTATGAGGTGATCTGGGACGGCGTGTTTGACGGCCGAATGGACGACAAGGCCCACGTGATCGACTGCTACCTCGCCCACAATGAGCGTGTGAAGCGGCTACTGCCGGTCAGCAAACTCCTGGCCTTCAATCCCACCGACGGCTGGCCACCGCTGTGCGAATTCCTTGGCTGCCCGCAGCCGGACAGGCCCTTCCCAAGCGTCAACAGCACCGCCCAATTCAAGGCCCGCATCAGCGACGCGAGCAAGAGCCGCTGAACTTCCTTGCGCTGCTTTGGCTTGCGCTATCATCCGGGGCAAATCACTTGAAGGCTCGGAGGCAGTCGATGTCAAAGTTTTCGGCGAAGGCAACCAAGAAGCGATACATGGAGGAACTCGATCCCTTCGAGTTCATCGGGGTAATCGAAGAGGGCGGGCGCAAGTTCAACGAGGAATGCGACCGGCTGGGCATCTCCCGGGTGATCGAGCTCGACGGACAGGTGGTGCTCTACCACCCGGATGGGTCAAACACACCGATCCCCGACCCAGATGATCAGGACGCCGTTATGGCGTTGTTCAGTCAGCATAAGGTGTCCCTAAATGGCCTCCGATACCACTGACCGGCCACGGTTCACAATCTTCGCGGGGCCGAATGGATCGGGCAAATCGACCGCCTACCTCCGTTTTCTCGATGCAGGCTACTATGCGGGCGAATACCTGAACCCAGACGACATCGCCAAGGAGATGGGTGCGGCTTCGGATACCCCGGCAGTCATCGACCTACGGGCGGGGCGGGAAGTGATCTTGCGTAGTCGCGCCCTGATTGAAGCGCACCGCCCCTTCGTGCGTGAAACCACGTTGTCGAGCCGCGAAATCCTGCGAAGCGCGGCTTCCGCTGAAGCCGCGGGATATCGTGTGGTCATGGTGTTCGTTGCCGTGGGTTCAACGAAAGTATCCAAGACTCGCGTCAGTGTGCGCGTCGCATCCGGCGGCCACAACATCCCGAAGGAAGCTCAAGACCGCCGCTTCCCCCGCTCCTTCGACAATGCGCCCAAGGTGGCGCGAATTGCCGATGCCGCCTACTTCTTGGACAATTCCGGAATGCAGCACCGGCTGGTGGCTATGGCGCACGGTGGAACATTGACTTTCCTCGATCCGCAGCAGGCCAAATGGGTCGAGCGGGCGACTGCGGGATTGCCTAGAGCCGCATTACTGCTTTCCCGGACACAGGCCTTGGCGCAGCTGCGCCAAGCGGAGCAATTGAGTACATCGCTTCAGGTGCGGGAACGGCGAGCCGCCTACTCGGCCTGAGGCGCGATCTGCTCATCGACAATCGGGGGCCGGGTCTTGCCGTGCCCGGTGGCTTGCTCGAATAGCCGCGCCGCCTGGAGCACCTTGAGGTCCTGGCCCGGCGCGCCGACGATCTGTAGGCCCACGGGCAGGCCTTCCCGGGTGAAGCCGCCGGCCGGTGTGAAACCACCGGGCACGGAGATGGCGGGCGCTGCGAGGACCGTGATGGTGCAGCAAACCGCCATCCAATCGATGTAGGTGGCCATCGGTTGGCCATTGATTTCGCGTACCCATTCGTCGCCGATCGGAAAGGGCGTCACTTGGGCGGCAGGGCACAGCAGAACGTCGTAGCGCTCGAAGAACCGCGCCGCATCGCGGTAGATTTGGGTGCGCTCGATCTCCGCGCCGATCAGCTCATCGGCAGTAAGGCTCAAGCCCCTTTCTATGTTCCACACCGCCGTGTCCTTGGCGTACCGGCGCCAATCCGGCACCTGCCGGTCGAGCTGCTTGCCCAAGGCCGCCAACCCCGCTGCCCGCTGCGCTTGAAACACGGCCATGGCTCCATCCAGATTCGGGCAGGCCTGCTCCACTTCGGCGCCGAGGTCCGCAAAGACCGTTCCGGCCTGGTTGACTCGTTCCCGCACTTGCGGCTGCACCGGCAAGCCACCCAGATCGTCGCTTAGGGCAACGCGCAGGGTCCGCGGGTCACAGTCGAGAGATCCGCCAAACCCCGCGCCCGCCTCCATTCGGGACAGCGGATCGGTGGCGCAGTAACCCGATTGCACCGACAGCAGCAAGGCCGCATCCTCGACGTTGCGGGCCATGGGGCCGATCGTGCTCAATCGCGCCAGCCAGCCGAAAGCGCGCTGGTCCGGCACCCTTCCGATGGAGGGGCTAAAGCCCACCACATTGCAGAACCCGGCGGGATTGCGCAGCGAGCCGCCCATGTCGCTGCCGTCGGCGATGGCCAGCATGCCGGTGGCCAAGGCAGCAGCAGCGCCGCCGCTGCTGCCGCCCGCGGTCCTCTCAAGATCGTAAGGATTGCAGGTGGCGCCAAAGAGTGCGTTGAACGTATTGGAGCCGAGGCCGAATTCCGGCACATTGGTTTTGCCGATGACGATGGCACCCGCCCGCCGCATGCGGGCAGTGACTTCACCATCGGCCTTGACCACGGCTCCAGCGAAGGGCCGAAAACCGAAGGTGGTGGGAAAGCCTTCGGCGTCCTCCAGATCCTTCACCGCCAGCGGCAGGCCCGACAAGGGGCCGCCTGCTTCGCCGCGGGCCCGGGCTTGATCCTGCGCGCGCGCCGCTGCCAACGCCTCGTCCCGGGGCAGCAAGTTGACGATGGCGTTGACCTTCGGATTGAGCCGCTCGATTTGATCGTAAGCCGCCGCCATCAACTCGGCTGCGGACAGCGTCCCCGCACGGATGGCCTGATTCAGTTGGCGGGCGCTTTGCCAAACAAGGCCGGTCTGGACCCCGGTCACGGCCGGTCGGCTTCTGGCGGCTCCTCGGCAACCGGCTTCTCATCCGGCGGCGGCGGATTGCGGGGCGCTGCGCCGTCCAAGGCTTGGCGCATGATGTTGAGCGGATTGAGCTCGCTGAGTTGCCGCATGCGGGAGCGAAATTGGTCCTGATGCTCCAGCAGGGTCAGCATGGACTGTTCAATGTAGCGAGAGGCAACGTTGCCAAGACGGTCGCCGTAGAAACGGATGATTTGCTCAAGGGCGCGGTTGGTGAGCACCGGCTCGTGCCCCTCGGCCTCCTGCTCGGCGAGGATCTGCATGAGCACGACGCGGGTGAGGTCGCTGCCGTCGCGGCTGTCAGCCACGCTGATGCTCTCGCCGTCAACGATTAGCTGGCGCAAGTCATGCAGGGTGACGTACTTGCTGTCGGTGGTGTCGTAGAGCCGCCGATTCGGGTATTTCTTGAGCCGATGCACTTAGTGCCTCGGCTCATGCCGCCGGCGGGGGCGCGGGATCGGGGAAGATGAAGGGCCGCAAGCCACAACGCCGATCAAACTTCTTCCAGCCTTCCAAGGGTTGCGCCAACCGGTCGGCGACGACGTGCAGCACCATCGGATGCATGGCCATGCCGCTGTGGCTGCCAATCACCTCGATGTTCTCCGTCAGATCCGATTCCCGTTCCATGCAGGCGCGCCAGCTCACCACGCCGTCAGTGCGGCTGTAAAGGGCGCTCACCGGCACCGGCGGCGGCAACCGGGAATCCTGGTGCGCCATCTCGGTGCGCATTTGCTCCACCGTGACGCCGGACATCGATTCGAACAGGCGCGCCACCATCGGGCTGGTGGAGTGATGGCTGGTGGCGGCGAAGGGGCTGCCCAAGGTGACCACAAAACGCACGGCGTCCGGAAACTCGCGCGCAATCTCGCGGGCGTACACGCCGCCCAAGCTCTGGCCGACTACGGAGATTGGTTCGTCGTAGGTTTGGGTCAGCCGGTAGAAGCGCCGCATGAGGCTGAGCAACTGCGCCGGGGCGCCCCGATTGTTGCCGAGCAGCCAAGGCAGGGTGTTGTAGCCAAGCCGAGTGAGGAACCGCCGCAGCAGCAGGGTCGATCCATCGCCAGCGGTGAAGCCAGGCAGCACCAGCACCGGATGCCCGTCGCCCTTGGGTGCATTGGCCGTCAGGGCGGACCAGGCCATTGGCAACGAAGCAGCCTCGCCAAGCAACCTCGGCAGTTCGGCGGCCAAGTACAAAAACGGTGGCGGTTGGGTTTGATGGCTCCCCACGTCAAGTTCTTCGTACAAGCTGCTCTCCGCTCACTGTCATCAAACCGTCATGGGGATTGAGTGTCGCCATTTGTCGCGCCTAGGTCAATCACTTTGTTGCACTGCAATATCGATAGTCCACCCAAGCCGGACATTGGGGTTGATTTGTCACAATTAGACCGTATATTGCGCCGCTCTCAGTGTGTGCACCACCGACTCGCAGCAAGGGATGCGTCAGTTCGGTGCTGGCACACTATTTGCCTTAACAGCCCGTGATCATTTCGCCGTAACCTAGAAGGAGTGGATCATGTACAAGTTGAGCGCCACGGATGCTGGCTTCCTGTACGCCGAAACCCCGCTGTGCCCCATGCACGTCGCCTCGGTGCAGGTGATGGCGCTGCCCGACGGCGTCAGTGAGGATGAGTTCATCGCCAGCCTGAAGCCGTTCATCGCGGCCCGCAGGCACTTGGTGCCCTATCTCACCAACCGATTGCAGGCCACGCCCTTTGACCTCGACCACCCACTCTGGGTGCGCGACCCAGACTTCGACATCGACCGGCACATCTACCGGGTTGACGTGCCCGCTCCCGGTGGCCAAGCGGAACTCGAGCGCACAATCGCCGAACTCCACGCGACGCCCATGGACCGCCGCCGCCCACTGTGGGAGACCGCGGTGCTCTGCGGCCTTGCCGACGGCGATGGTTCCAGGAACCGGCGGGTGGCGTACTACAATCGGGTGCATCACGCCTGCCTCGACGGCATGGCCGGTCAGGCGGCGACCATGACGTTGATGGACACTCAACCCGAACCGCGTCCCGTTCCGACCCCGCCCGCCGAATTCACTGCGCGGCCAGCACACCACGACGCCCTGTCATTGATGCTGGACGCCTGGCAGAACTTCGCCGTCGCCCAAGTCGATCAATTCACCGGCTGGCCCAAGCGACTCGACGCCAGCGCCCGCCTCTGGCAGCGTGCCCTGGATTCCAGCAAGGGTCTAGGCGCCCCGCAGGCGCCGGCACCAAAGACCAACTTCAATCGACCGATAGGCGCGGCTCGAACCTTCGCAGTCGGCGAACTATCGGTGGCGGACATCAAGGCTGTTGGCCGGGCTTTGAACGCCACGCTGAACGATGTCTTTCTGGCGGTCTGCGGCGGCGGCCTGCGCCGTTACTTCGAAGCCAAGGGCGAACTGCCCAAAGCCTCGCTCATCGCCGGCTGCCCCGTCTCGCTACGCCAGCCCGGCGACACGTCGCTGAACAACCAAGTCACGATGATGCAGGTGGCGCTCGGCACCGGCATCGCCGACGCCAAGGCGCGCATTGCAGCCGTGGCCGCCTCGGCGCGGGCAGCCAAGGCAACCACCGCCGACGCAGCCCCCCTCCTGTCCGGCGAAGCGGCTCTACCAGGCCTGCCCGCAGCCTTGCGCAACGCGGCACTCTGGGCGGAACGGACCCGCGCCGGCGACGGCCCGCAGTCGATCAATTTGGTCATATCCAATGTCCCCGGCCCGCGCCAGACGCTCTACTCCAACGGCGCCCGGATGCTCACCCACTATCCGGTGTCAATTGCCGCGCACGGCACGGGCGTCAATCTGACAGTGCAGAGCTACGACGGCGTCCTGTACTTGGGCATCACGGCCTGTGCCAAAGCGCTGCCCGACGCCGACCGCCTGCGCGATGAGATGCTCGCCGAGTTCATCGACCTCAAGGCCGCGGTCCTGCCCGCCAAAGTGCATGCGCTTTCGGTGGCACCACCGCCACCCGTTGAAACGCTGCCCCGGGTGGCTTGACCCGAAGCACGCCCAAGCCGGGAAAAATCGTAGGTAAAAAAAGTGGAAAAAATGTTGCAACGCACAATTGTGTGGTGCACAATACGCTCATTGTGCGTTGCAGCATTTAGGGCGCATGAACTGCGGCACGATGTACGACGCCACCACCAGGACCAAAACTGACAGGAGACACTGCTGATGAACACTATGGAAAGACAAGCGGCCTTCGGCCGCGAGTGGCTTGAACTCAACACGGGCACCTTGCGCCGCTTGGCGGAACTGCAGACCGAAGGGGTGCAGAAGGTCTTCGAAACGAATCGGACGTTCGCCGAGAAGCTGCCCGAGGTCAAGGACATCACTTCCTTCATGGAGCTCCAGCGCGAGTACGGCGAGACCATGTGGAACGGATTCACGGAAGGCATGAAGGCCAATGGCGAAGTGCTCAAGGAAGCCGTCGAGAGCGCCGGCGAGCTGCTGCGCGGAGCCTTTGCCACCGAGGAACCGAAGGCGCCCACAACCACCAAGAAGAGCGTCAAGCCTGCAGCGGCCAAGGCCGCTGCCTGATTGCCAATCCCCCTCATCTCCTCCTCACCTAGGGATTTGGCACCGCTCTAGGGCAGCGCTGAACGCGCGGCCCGACAGCGGATCAACAGGGCCCGCAACTCCTTTACGGATTGCGGGCCCTTTTTTGTGTCCATCGTCTATGATGATCCCCAAAGACAAGGAGTCCCCATGGCCACATACATCATGCTCAGCACCCTGACCGACGAGGGCCGCAAGACCTTGAAGGAGCGTCCGGAACGCCTGCAAGCGGTCAACAAGGAAGTGGAGTCCATGGGCGCTCGGGTGACGTCCCAGTATGCGGTGCTCGGCGGCTACGACTTCGTCAACGTCATCGAGGCGCCTTCCAACGAAGTCATGGCGCGCATCGCCATGGAACTCGGCTCCCGGGGCACCATCAAGGTGACCACCCTGCCGGGGATGCCCATCGATCAGTTCGTGGAGATGATGCAGGGTGCGCCGCCCACCGGAGGAACCAACGGCAAGTAACCGGACGGCAGCAGGCAAATGGGTCACTACGTCCTGTTGATGAAGTACCACTCCGAGGGCCTGCTGGCGACCAAGCAGGATCCGGATTTCCTAACCGGCGTCCACAAGGCCATCGAACGTTGGGAGGCCAAGGTGCTTGGCAGCTTCCATTTGCTCGGCGAATGGGACCAATGCACCATCATCGACGCCCCGGACAACTTCAAGGCCTACCGGGCCACGCTCGCCCAGGAACTGAGCACCACGGCCAACACGCAGATCATGCCCGCCATCGATCTGCCCCTGTTTCAGCGCCTGATCTCGCAGACCACGGAGACCGACGGGCCGTTCGAGTGGCAGACGCGCTGGTGGGCGCGGCTGGCGCGGCTGCTGATGTACGACTACGCCTATGGCCGCTGGGCGCGACGCTACTTCACCGAGCACATCGTGACCGGCAAGGACAAGTTCGAGCAGATCGCCGGCCCCTGCATCGTGGTTGCCAACCACGCCAGCCACTTCGACCAATACTGCCTGATGAAGGCCTTGCCGTTGCGCATCCGCACCAACCTATTTTTCGGCGCTGCCGCCGACCGTTGGTTTCTCAAGGGCCGCAAGGAAATCACCCTGCGGCCTTGGTACCAGTCACTGGTCATGGGCCTCTACCCCATCCAACGCGGCGGCGGCTCGCGCACCTTGGACTACCCCAAGTGGCTGCTCGATCAAGGGGCAAACCTGATGCTGTTCCCTGAAGGCACCCGCTCCCGAGGCCGGCACCTATCCCGTTTCAAGCACGGCGTCTCCTTACTGGCGCTGGAAAAAGGCGTGCCCGTAGTTCCGGTGTACATGGCGGGCCTCAAGAAAATCCGACCGCCCGGTACGCGCGAAGCCACTCCGGGGCCGGTTGCCGCCCATGTGCTCGACCCCATTCGCTTCGACCCCGGCACATCGGTCCCCGACGCCACCAACCGCATCTTTCAAGCCATGCAAGCCGTTCACGAGCGGGTGCTGGCCCACGGCGATGCCGCCGCCCATCCCGATTGGGGTCGCTAGGGTTCGTTAAATGACGCCGTCCAGCCAATCGATGAGGTCATCAAGCACTTGACGGCGGTTGGTCTCGTTGAACAACTCGTGACGGCCATCCTCATACAATCTTCGGGTGACGGTCAGCGCCGCCTGCTCGTAGCGTCGAAACAGCCGATCGAGATTCTTCATGTCGTCGTGAACCGGATCCGCTGTGCCTGACAGGACGTAAAGAGGCAGGCTGCCCGGGATGTTGGCTATGTGGGCCGCCGATGCCGCTTCCTTGGCGCCGCGGAACAGCTCGAGCAGGCTGCCAGCCCGCAAAATGGCGCCGCAGAGCGGATCGTCCACGTACTTCCGCACTTCCGCCACATCCCGTGACAGCCATTCAAAGCCGTTAGCGTTCTCCGAACTGAAGGCCTTGTTCGCTAGGCCAAACAGGAGTTTGTCCAACAAAGCGCTCTCGCCATCGGCCCCGAGCCGCCAAGCCTCAAGGCGGGCGATGACCCGCGGCGGAATCGATGCAAGCCAGCCAACGAATCCCGGCGAACCCGACAGCACCGCCGCATTGAGGGTGGCACCGTGGCGACCGAGGTATTGATGGGCAAGCATAGCGCCCATGCTGTGGCCAAGCAGGATGCGCTTGCAGCCGGGATGCTCCTCGCCGATGCGCTCGTTCAAGCAGCGGGCGTCGGCAATCACCGCCTCCCATCCACCAGCGCCGAAATCGCCGAGCCGGTCCCGGTCAGTGTGTCCATGGCCTCGATGATCGTTGCCGTAAACGACGTAGCCCGCTTCATTGAGCCGCTCCGCCACCCGTTGGTAGCGGCCGATGTGCTCGCCCATGCCGTGGGCGATTTGCACCGTGGCCTTGGGTGCCGCCGTCGGCATCCAGCGGCAAAGGTGGATGGCCTTGCCGTCGTCACCGTGAAAATCGATCGTCTCCGCGTTCAAAGCAGCCTCCCGCGTTCAAGCAAAATTTCAATGGCATGGGCGACGCCGCCTTGATCATGGGGCGTGCTGACAAAGGTGGCGGCAGCCCGGACTTCGGCGCTGGCTTGACCCATGGCTACCGCAGCACCAGCGGCGGCGAACAGCGCCAAGTCGTTTTCCGCGTCGCCGAAGGCCACCGCAGCCGATGGGGGGACGCCGAGATGGGCGCAAGCGGCCCGCAAGGCGGCGCCCTTGGTGGCGCCCTTGGCGGTGATGGTCAGGATGACCTTTCCGGAGGGGCCGATGGAGTCAAAAATGTTGACCCGGTCGCTGAACCGCTCCTGGAGCTCGGTCTTGATGCGAGCGCCGGCGCGGCTGCCTTGGACCGCGGCGATGCGCGGCAGGTCCGTCCCATTCAACTCAAGCCGCGGCGTCCAGCGCATGGGGTCGGTCATCAGGGCCGGATCCGGCTCCCCGTCGAGCTTGATCCAGACCCGTTCACCGACCGTCACGGTGGCGATGCACCGCTCCTCGTTGCACAGGGCGTAGAGCGCTTCGGCAAAGTCTCCTGGCAGGCGCTCATCAAAAATGTCCGTGCCCAACGCGGGATCATGCACCTGAGCGCCCGAGCAGGCGATGACCGGATCATTGACGCCCGCCTCGCCGGCAATGGCCAACGCCGCCTCCTTCCAGCGGGCGGTGGCGATGATGATCCGGTAGCCGGCGTCACGGGCGGCCCGCAAGGCATCGCGATTGGCTGGCGGCAGATGCTCGCCGACCAGCAAGGTGCCGTCGAGGTCGAAGGCGAGCACTCGGTAGGGGGATAGGTCTGGCATTGGCGGGCCATTGTAGGGAACACCGCCTTTGGCGCAACATCCAAGTTGGGGCACCGGGCTAGGAGCCCGTCGGACAAGGGGATTAGGGGAATTTTGGAAGCGATCTTCGGGGCGTACGATCTCTGTACAGTTCCCTACTTGGGGGTTCTGGTTCCAGGGGCGCAGTTCCAGGGGCGCATTCTGGACAAGCCGGTCAGTCAACATCACAATGGTCCATCCAGATGCGCTTTACCAAATTGGCGAAAAAATGCCGAACAAGGCACGATCTGCAACTCAATCACAGGTGTTGCGCCTAGATTGGGCTGTTCGGTACGCTTCACGCGCCGAGTTGAGTGTCGAATTCGCGTGATAAGAAGAAGGTGCGTGATTGAGCGACGTTGAACATCGGCGCAAAGTCAACACAGAAAAAAGAAAGGGGGCGAGCAGCCGCGCTGGCTAGCAGGCAATGTGCGCCCTGAATGATGACAGCTTCCGTGAACTGTATCGCCCTAAGGCATTCCACGGGGTGGTCGATAACTGAATAGGAAACTCAGCGTATTCCATGGAGATCGTTCTCGGTCTGCTGGCAGTGTTCCTCATCGTCATCGGACTCTCAAGGCTAGGGCGTCCAGAGTCCATTGAGCGGCCTACGCGGCCCAAAAGTCAGTTTTCCGTTCCTCAGCGGCGTTCCCGCGGCGAACCCGTCCGCTGGATCCCGCCTGAAGGCGACACAACCGTTGCAGGACGGTCAATCGGCGGCTTTGTCTATGTCGGGTCCGAGGAGACGCAAGACGGTTGGCATGGAACCGGCGGAATGGCCATCGATCCGCGGTTGCCTGTGGCGAAGGCCGGCACCGATTTCGTCGGTGAATCAATGCCCTACTGGCCTTGCTACAGTGACATTGATCGAGGGGCTCGCGCAACCTACTTGGACTGGTTGGTCGGGGACCGGTCGGACAAGCGTGTTGGCCCGGGCTACGTCTTTCTATACTTCTATGGGCTGGAACGACGCTTCTTCGTGGACAATCCCACGCGGAAGGAGAACGAACTCATCCTTGCGGAGGTCGAGCGGCTCCAAAGTCTCTACGGTGAGAATGGGTCAGTGCGGCGTTATCTTGGAACCTTTATCGACACCGCTCGCTTAGTCCTGAACCCCGAAGGAGATGCCGAAGCCACATTTCAGCATTCCGGCTACGAGCTGCCGCTCGGTTTGCGCGTAGCTATCGGCCGCAAGCTCCGGGATGGCCGACCACTAGATTCGGACTGGCTGCTTGCGTGGTATGTCGCCGACCCCAACAAATGGCTACGAACGCCCGCCAGGCGAGCATTCGCTGAGTTTAGAGCTCTGTTCGGATTGATGTTTGAAGATAAGTATCCCGAGGGGTTGCGTCAGCGCTCGCCCAAGCGTTTGATTCGTGCAAACTATTACTCAGCGTCAAGCGAATTTGACGTAGACATCACTTCGTTTTTAGGCGATATCCCCGACATTGCTGGCCTGTCGCGACCGCTGAACATCGCCGACGCGATAGTTGAACAGGCTACGGCCGCCTTGGACAAGTACAGTCGCTTCCTAGGGCGGAACCCGGATGGCCGCGACACCATCGAGGCACACGCGCTGCTGCCGGAGCGGCTCTGGCAACTATTCCCATCCGCCGAGATGGAAAATCTGCGCGAGTGGGCAGACGAAGTTGTGGAGAGAGGGGGGCTACTACCAGTTGAGGAAGTCGTCGCGCAGCTTGAAGGCGTAACGCCCACTAAGGTCGGGAAGCGCCAGCTCACTGGTGCGGCTGACGCACTAGCGCGATTGTCTATCGGTATGGCTCCAGATCCACGTTTTGCCTTACGGGGTCCCAAAGTTGGCGAGCCTGTCGTGCTCTTTCGCCTACCCGAGGGAATCACCGCTCTAGAGGAAGTCAGCGACGACTATCGCCATGTGCTTGTGGCGATTGCCGTGGGTAGTTTTGTCGCACACGCCGACGGGACTATCGCTGAGCGCGAACACGCAGCTCTGCGGAGGCGTATCGAGGAAACCGCACTTTCTGCTCAGGAACGAGCCCGGCTGGTGGCCAACCTCCGCTGGATGGTTGCCGTACCGCCCGATTTGGCCCTTTTTCGGAGGCGTCTCGCAGACATCTCTGAAGACGTTAGACATCAGTTCGGCCAAGTGGCACTTGCTATGGCCGCAGCTGACGGCGTGATCGATCCCGGAGAAATCAAGGCGGTGGAGAGGCTCTACAAGTCGATCGGCCTCGCAACCGACGGTATCTACTCGGCGCTACATGCTCTCACGGCCGCAAGCGAACCCGTAACCGTCCGCCCTGCCCAAGGAGAACCGAAGGATTTCACCATTCCGGCACCGAAGCATGATCGCAAGGTGTCGCTGGATGCTGGTCGCGTTGCCGCGCTGTTGGCCGACACGGCTCGCGCTTCCGCCGTCCTTGGGGACATCTTCAGTGACGACGACGCCGAGGATATGTCCGAACAGCAGCCAGAAGAGGAAACCGAAACCTTCGCCGGCCTCGAGCCCAAGCACGCCGCCTTCCTCAGCGAACTGTTGACTCGGCCTCGCTGGGAAGAGTCTGATGTGACAACACTTGCGCGACAATTCGAGCTAATGCAAGCAGGAGCCATTGAGACCTTGAACGAGTGGTCATTCGAATGTTTCGGCGACACTTTGATTGAAGAGTACGATGGCTACGAAATCAATACAGAGCTCAGCGCAGAAATCGCCAACCAGCACAACTAGAAAAACCGCAATGAGAACTCCAAGAGTTAAGCCGCGCGAGCGGAACACCATCGTTCAGGCGCTACGCGCTGGGGTCGTGCCCAAGCTCGGCCTGCAGCACATTCAGGTCGGACGCGTACGCGAAATCGAGGAACTGGTTCGGGACGTAGACCGCATCGGCGATGGCGGCGCAGCAATCCGTTTCGTCGTGGGTGAGTACGGCTCAGGCAAGACCTTTTTCCTTAACCTCATCCGACTGGTCGCGCTCGAGAGAGGCATGGTTGTGCTGTCGGCCGACATGGCACCAGATAGGCGTCTGCATGCCACCGGTGGCCAAGCTCGCTCGCTGTACGCAGAGATGACGCGCAACGCGTCGACCCGCACCAAGCCGGACGGGGGCGCCATGGCATCGATTGTCGAGCGATTTGCCAGTCAGGCCGCACGTCTTGCGGAGACAAGCGATCGCGCACCAAATGACGTAATACGCGAGAAACTCGCGCTCTTGGAGGAACTGACCGGAGGTTACGACTTCGCCACAGTCATAACCCGCTACTGGGACGGTTTCGAGGGTGGTGACGACGAACTCAAATCCGCAGCCTTACGGTGGTTAAGAGCCGAGTTCACCACCCGAACCGATGCACGCAAGGCGCTCGGCGTACGCACCATCATCAATGACGCAAACGTTTACGACCAACTAAAGCTCCTGGCCCTGTTCGTGCGCGAAGCAGGCTACAAAGGGCTCGTCGTGTCCTTAGATGAACTAGTGAACCTGTACAAGCTAACTTCCGCGCAGGCACGAAACGCCAACTACGAGCAAATCCTGCGCATCCTCAACGATGTTTTGCAAGGAACCGCCAGCCATCTTGGTTTCATGCTCGGCGGCACCCCGGAGTTTCTGATGGACACTCGCCGTGGCCTGTACAGCTACGAGGCACTGCAATCACGGCTGGCCGAGAACACGTTTGCCCGGGATGGTCTCGTGGACTTTTCGGGCCCGGTCATCCGCCTCTCCAATCTAACCCCGGAAGACATGTTCGTGCTCCTCGCCAACATCCGACGCGTTATGCAGGGTGAAGAGGCAACGCTTCCCGACGAAGCGTTGACGGCGTTCATGGAACACTGCTCGGATCGTATCGGAGACGCCTATTTCCGAACGCCACGGAATACGGTGACGGCGTTCGTCAACATGCTCTCCGTGATCGAACAGAACCCGGAAATTGATTGGCGGGCCCTGGTCGGATCCGTCGACGTCGCTGATGATGGCAGCGATGACTTGGATGTCCTCCCCGATGACGAGGCGGAGGACGAGCTTGCCTCCTTCAAGCTCCAGTAGGCAATCGAAGTCGTTCGATCGACTCGCCTCACCCGTACGTCGCTGGATTTGGCGGCGAGGCTGGACAAGCCTGCGCGACATTCAGGAGCGTGCGATCTCAACCATTCTGGATGACAACTGCGACGTCATCATCACGGCACCCACCGCAGGCGGGAAGACCGAGGCCGCATTTCTGCCGCTGATTTCCAGCGTCCTCGAACACCCCAGCGAAGGCGGGTTCGAACTCGTTTACATCGGTCCGCTTCGGGCCCTGATCAACGATCAGTTCGCTCGTCTGGAGGATCTGTGTGCGGCAGCAGAGCTGCCGGTCCACCCTTGGCATGGCGATATCTCCCAATCGGTCAAGGCCCGCGCACGCAGACAGGGGAGGGGCATTCTATTGATCACGCCCGAGTCGCTTGAGGCTCTGTTCGTCCTGCGAGGATTAGAGGTCGCCACTCTGTTCTCCGCCACACAAGCCATCATCATAGACGAACTCCACGCCTTGTTAGACAACGAACGCGGCATTCATCTGGCGTCGTTACTAGCGCGAATGGAACTCGCGACTGGCCGCTCCATCCGCCGCGTGGGACTTTCCGCAACGCTCGGTCAAATGGAACTCGTGAAGCAGTACCTACGACCTCACGCTCCCGAGGCGGTGGAGCTGTTGCAGAGCACCTCGGACCCTCAAGAACTTAAGTTCCAAATTCGTGCCTATGCTCAACGTCAGGTTCAACCGACCCAAGGAGCTGCCAGCGAGGCCGATTCGTCCGTTGCACGAAGGTCAGTGGCCAAGCACTTGTTCGGAAGACTGCGCGGCAGCCGCAATCTGATTTTCGCTGGCTCACGGCAAAGCGTTGAGTGGTACGCAGACGCGCTTCGTGAAATGTCCGAGAAAGCCCGCCTCCCGGTCGAGTTTTTCCCGCACCACGCCAGTCTCTCGCGAGAACACCGGACCCAACTGGAGAGCAGGCTCAAGAGCCATCCGTCCACTAGCGTTGTGTGCACGTCGACACTTGAACTCGGCATCGACATAGGCGACATCGCCTGCGTGGCACAGATCGGTGCGCCCTTTTCTGTTGCATCCCTGAGGCAACGCCTCGGACGATCCGGGCGCCGCGCTGGGCAACCCGCGGTGCTTCGCATGTACGCCGTTGAGGCGGAAGCCAGTGGAACATCGGACCCGCTTGATCGTCTTCATCTTGGCCTGATCACCTGCATCGCGATGGTCGAACTGTTGGTCGACGGGTGGTGCGAACCGCCCCACCCACATGCCTTGCACTTGTCCACTCTAGTGCACCAGATCCTCTCGATCATATCCGAACGTGGCGGCAGCAACGCTAGCAGCCTATACGCGACACTCTGTAGCAAGGGACCATTTCGCCAGGTCGCGCCCCAACTGTTCGTACGCTTGTTGAGATGGATCGGACGACCCGAAGTAGCCCTAATTGAACAGGCGCCAGACGGCACTCTACTGCTCGGCCACCAAGGGGAGCGTCTCGTGGAGCACTACACCTTCTACGCCGTCTTCCAGACGCCTCAAGAGTATCGAATAGTAACTTCCGGCAAGGTGCTCGGAACGCTTCCCATCAACGGCATCCTGCAGCCCGGGATGAGGATCGTCTTCTCCGGCAGACGTTGGCGGATCATCCAGATCCACGACCGAGATAAGGTGGTTGAAGTGGTCGCCGACCGTGGCGGCACACCACCTCCGTTTGGTGGAGCGGGTGGCCTGATCCACGATAGGGTGGCCGAAAGAACGATGGAGGTATTGGCAGATGCGAGTCTTCCGGTGTATGCCGATGAAGTCGCAAGAGATTTACTAAAGTGTGCGCAATCCGAGTTCGCGAGGATGGATCTTGCAAGCCACCCAATTTGCCACATCGGCGAGCGAACGTACTTGATCGCAACGTCGAGCGGAACTGTGAAGACATCGACGCTTGCTTTAGCCCTCAAGGCGAGAGGATACGCAACGGAGGTCCACGACGCCTTCCTATATGTTCGTCATGATGAGGATATCCCGCCCGTCGAAGATACCCTTGCCGGTTTCGCGAGCCTATCGCAGCCGAGTGCCAGTGATTTTCTTTCCGGGAAGGAAAATCTGCTCATCGAAAAGTTTCATCCTTATCTGAGTCCAGATTTGTTGCTTGCCGATGCCGCAAGCAGTAGGCTCGACTTCGACTCCTTACCGGAACTTGCTAGGCGATTAATAGCGGCCTAGACCCCGTTGCACGAAAGGCAGCCACATCGAGATTTGCGGATGCGTCAAGTGTTTCGATGTTGGAGGTGGTGACAGGAAGCCTCAAGGTGGTAGGATTCGCTCATGACTGATGAGCCCACAACGCAACCCCGCCGACTGAGCCCTGAGTTTTGGGCGATTGTTGCTGTGGGTGTCACCCTGTTCGGTCAAGCCGCCTTGCAGAACAACCGAGTGAACGACCGCATTGATCGGCTTCAGGAAGGCCAAGCAGTGATTCGCGAACGGCTGGCTGCTGTCGAGGGCCAGGTCGGGACTGCAGGCGCAGTGAGTACCGGTGAGCTCGCGGTTGTTGTTGAGGACGCAGTCAGCCAGGCGCCCTAATCGAAGTACAATTCAGCCACCACCCCGGCAAACAAGGCAAAGCCCACCCAGGTGTTGTTAAGAAAAGCCCTGAAGCACCGGTCGCGGTCGCGCTGCCGAATCAAGACCTGTTGATGGACGAACAGGGCGCTCATCACCGTCAGCCCCACGCCATAGGCAGCGCCGAATCCAGAGCGCCAGCCCAGCAGGGCAAAGCCGAACCAGGCGCCCGCCTGCAGAACGCCCACCATCAACCGATCCGCAGCCCCGAACAGGATGGCGGTGCTTTTGATGCCCGCCTTGAGATCATCCTCTCGGTCCACCATGGCATACAGGGTGTCGTAGGCCACGATCCATAGGAGGCTGGCCACGAAAAACAGCCAGCCAATGGCAGACACCTCACCACGGACCGCTGCAAAGGCCATGACGATGCCCCAACTGAAGGCGGCCCCCAGCACCACCTGGGGCAGGTGCGTCCAGCGTTTCGTGAAGGGATAGAGCACGCTGATGGCCAGCCCGGCCACCGCCAGCCAGCGGGTGACGGCGTTCAGCCAAGCCAGCAACGCCAAGGCGGCTAGGCACAGACCCGCAAACAAGCCCAAGGCGCCGCGCACGCTGATCTCAGCCGTGGCTAGGGGCCGGTCGCGCGTGCGCGCCACCAGCGGGTCAAGGCGGCGGTCGGCCAAGTCATTGATGACGCAACCTGCGGCGCGCATGATGAACACGCCAAGGGTGAAGACGGCGATGAGATCAACCGGCGGCACACCTTTCGCAGCGACCCAGAGCGCGGCCAAGGTGGGCCAAAGCAGGAGCAGGCTGCCCACCGGTCGGTCGAAGCGCATGAGGGCCAGCCAAGGCCGCCAAGTGGAAATCGAAACACGCACGGCCGAAGTCTATTGCGCCGATTGATTTTTGGCGAGTGCGCGAGTAGGTTAGCCCACCTTTCCCCCTGTGATTGCGCCCCGAAGTTGGCGAGGCGCTTATGCTCACGCAAGGAGGCGGGCGGCGGATGAAGAAGTGGCAGTGCATCGTTTGCGGATGGATCTACGACGAAGCCGAGGGTTGTGAAGAGGAGGACATCGCCCCTGGCACGAAGTGGGAGGATGTCCCCGAGGACTTTGTGTGTCCCGAGTGCGGGGTCAGCAAAGAGGATTTCGAAATGATCGAGGTGGGGTAGCGTGAACCTCACCCTCCGCATCCTCATCGGGATGGGCGCAGGCCTGCTGATCGGCATCACCGTGCAGCAATTGGGCCTCGACCCCTCCGGTTG
>JAPPIX010000334.1:11164-20026 GCA_028820495.1 Gammaproteobacteria bacterium | reverse complement strand
GGCCGGTTCGCTGTGCAGATCCGAGACCACTTCCCCGGTGGCCTGCCAAGCGAAGACCAATGCCTGATCCTTGGCGAGGCCGTACTTGTATTCCACGGATTCAAACGGGGTGAGTTCGAACTCCACCTGATCCACCCGGTAGGCCGCTGTCTCGCGCAGCACCGGGTCATCCTGATCCTCGCCCATATAGACCAGCCCGAGCAGCCGCCCGGTGCCCAGCGGGTCCAAGTTGTATTCCACCGGCAGAACGATGGCCACCAAGATCAGCACCGCCACCAGAAAGGCGCTGCCCACGTGCAGTCCGATGCGGCGCTTTGAGCCTTGGGATGGCGTCATTGAACGCGCGCTTCCCGCCAGTAGATTTGATGGCAGGAGACGCACACTTGGTACAGGAGGGCACCTTGCTCGAACAGCGCCTCCGCATCCCGAGTTTCAGCAGCTCGCCTGACACGGGCACCCGCCTGAACCATGCCGCGGGAAATCTCCGTCCAGTCCGGCCGATCCTGGGCGAAGTGGGGCATCATCAACAGGTTGCCCAGTTCCGAAACCAGCGCCGCCTGGTTGCGCACCTCGTCCCAACCCGCCTCGGTAGTCGGTGCCAAGTCCTCCACCCCGGCCTCCGTGATGATCTGGCCCGCGGAATCCCAGATCGCATCCGCCGCGGGTTCAAGCAGCCACGCCATGAACTCCGCAATTCCGGTGGTTCGTTCATAAGGCGCCGGTGGCGGCGGGGCCTCGCAACTGAGCGCGCCAATCACAACGACTAAGGGAAAACACCAGCGCCGCATCGCGGCCCTCCAACCGGCAAGGAAGGAGAAGGCTATCCGAAATTCAAGTTGCTTGGAAATGGTGCTAGGCGAAGAGGCAACTGACTGGACTATTAGTCTGTCACGGCGGAGCGCGCGAGCTTGAATCCCGTCGTTCCGTCATGCCCGTTAAGAGTTTGTGGGTTATGAACTGGCACCGTCCCAACAGACACTCGTTGACTCATCGAGTTGTTGACTTCCATTGTGGCGGGAGAGTGCAAGCGGCAATCACTCGTCAAAAGGCGCCCATCCAGTGACTTCATCTGAACTCTCTTCTTCGCTTGGCCAAGCCGTGAGAACCCATGAGTCTCCCGTCTCCGTGTCGATCAGAAACGTGTGGCGAGCAGCAATTCCTGAAGCAAACAGGACGAAACGGGGTTCACTCACGTTGGTGGTCTTCGGAAGGCCAATGGCTGGCATCTCCTGCCACGCGACTCCTCCGAAACGCGATGACACCAACTGATCCACTTGCCCCGTGTGACGGTCTAGGCGAAACGTCCACTTGGCTGCCAGTGGAGACTGCACGATTTCAAATCGCCCTCCGGGTGGTTGCGTCGAGGCCCCATGAATGTTGGCATCACTCTGAGCAGCTACAGCTAAGGGAAGGGATGCACATATCAGCACACCGGCAAGCCCAATCAAGTTAGCCAAGGGGAGCATCGCATTATTCCGCGTGATCGTGTCCGTCTGTCATGACTGCAGGCGGGTCAGTCCATTTTTCCTGTTGGATGGCATCAACATCCGCGTGGCCAATGTGGCATTGGCCAAGTGGCAAGGCTATGTTAACACCCTCTGGGTTGGAGCCTTGATTATGGTACGCAACTTGGCAATTTCCCTCTTCGCCGTGGCTGTTGTGCCCATTGCTTTTTTTGCCGGCCGCGCAAGTGTCCCGAACCCCGAGCTGACCAACCTCACAACAGTGCCGCCTAGCATCCCGAGCGCTTCAACGTCAGAACCGGAGCGGCCCGATGCCTCCGTGCATCGAGACCCACATGCGGAGTTGTTGCGAGCGCTGGGATTGCCCACCGAGGAACGCAGACGAGCCACGCGCCGGGCAATGAATGCTTGGCTTGGCAAAGAGGGCGGGGAGGCCCTGCGCACGGCACGGGCAGATCCACGGCTCGCCGAGGTGGTTGGCCTGATGACGCAGATCGCGCTTGTGGTCTATCCCGATGTCTTCATCGAGGACCCATCACTGCTCGAAGGCGCGGTCAAGGCCGATGCGCTGGTCGATCCGAGTGCCGCAACCGTTGCTGCCCTGGGCCGTGAACTGGCACAGGAAGCCGTGCTCGGTCTCCGATTTGGCGGTGTGGCGGGGGCCGGGGCGGGATCGTTCGCTGGGGAGGCTCGGCCGCTAGCATCGGAAGATGCCCATGGCGAGATCGAGTCCATTCTGAATGAACGCAGTCCGATGATGCGCATGCAGCGCACGGCCATGCTGGTTTACCGGATGGCGGAACGCGACCCGGCTGCAGCAGCGGAACTGGTGGACAGCCTGCCGAAGCCCATTCGGCGCCATGCGATCAACGCGCTGATCGGCGCTTGGGCCAAATCCGACCCATCGGCGACGGCGCAGTGGCTCAGAAATCAAGGCGATCTAGCCGCGCCGCAGGGTTTCACGCAGTTGGCCCAACAGTGGGGGATGGTCGAATTCCACAGTGCCAGCACCTATGGGGACACCTTGTCTGGCACACACAGGCAGGCCTTTTTGGACGGGCTTGCAAACGTAGCCCATCACGTGCCGAAAGCTGAAACCCTGGCGTGGATTGCGGGCCTTGAAGGCGATCCGAGTTACTCGCACTTGGCTTCGATCGTTGCTCAGGGCATCGCGCAGGACGATGCCGGCGCCGCCTTCTCACTGATCGAATCGCTGCCGCCGAGCGAAAGGCTGAATGGCTACGCATCTGTGCTTCCGATGATGGCCATGCGGGATCCGGAAGCGGCGATGGCAGCCTCTCAAGTCATCGGCGATCCGTTCCAACGCGCCCACCTCGTTGCCATGATCGCAGACAGCTGGGCGCAAATGGAGCCCGAGCGGGCGATGGAGCGGATGCTCGACCTTGCGCCCGGTCTTACTCGTGACCAAGCGCTCCAAGCGATCGCCTACAATCTCGCGCACTTTGATGCGCAACAGGCCATCGAAGCCATCGATGAAATAGCGGATCCTGAGTTGCGTCGCGGGCCAGTGGCGGCGCTGTTCGATCAATTGGAGGACGAGAACGAAGCAATTCGGCTCGGCAGCAAACACGGATTCGACCGCGAGACCGTGTTGGAAATGCGCGCCAACTCGCTGGAAGGCATCACGCTGTTCCCCCCGGGGGTCGATCCCGGCGGTGTGGTCGTCGGCTCCGGCTCTCCTTTCTCCGCAACCTTCTTTGCGGCACCCCCGATGTTGATGCTTGACGATGGGCGCGGGGTTCCCCATGCCATCGCCATGCCATCCGATGAGGAGCCTTGAACGCCAAGGAGCGGCGATCATTCTCCCCTAGTCCGCCATGTCGTTCCACGAAGGAGCAATTTCCTACAAGCATTCGGGAAATCGCCCATTTCGGGAGACCCGACCGGTGTGTAGCTTATCCGGCAGGACGCGGTTTTCGGCGTTTCGCACTGAACCGCGAAAGCGGAATCGGACGTGATAGGATGATGATATGTCTAGGGACACCCTAACCATTTGCGGGATGCTGTTGACTGGCATCATCGGGCTGGCAGGCCTGCTGTTGCACCAAGGCGGCAGCATCTCCGACCTGCGTGGCGAAGTCAGCCAGCTGCGCTCGGATATGTACACGGAAATCGGTTCGCTCCGTTCCGAGATGCATACGGAAATCAATGCACTGCGCTCAGACATGCGTACCGAGATCAGCCTTCTGCGCGCTGAGGGGCAGGAGAGATCGAGCCAAATCAAGGGCCTTCAACAACGGGTAGCGCGCATTGAAGGGCTGCTCGAAGGCGTTTTGCCCACGCTGGCCAGCAGCGCGACACCGCCCACATAGCGGCGGAGAGTCTACCGCGGCGGCATGTCCCGCTACCCGAAACTAGCGCGCAGTTCCGCTCCGGCGCGTGAAGCGGCGCAGCAGGTTGCGGGTCACCGTCGCCACGTCATCGCATTGCAGGCCGTAGGCCCAGTCAGTGCAACCGGTGGTGAACACCTCGCCCTTGCCACGCCAGAAGGTGCCCATGACGGCGTGGCCCTTTTCAAAGCGGGCCCGGTTCTCGGCGGTGTCGCCGCCACCTAGGCGCTCCGCCACCCAGTTCAGTTCGCCGATGTAGCTTTCATGAAGTCCCGTCGGCGCCTCGCGCGTCTCCCACAGCCGGGCGGGCGCGCTCGCCAGCACTTGGAAACCCTCAGGCGCGCCACCGTCAGCAACCCGAGGTACACCGTCGCGTTCAACGAGTTCGCAGCCGTCGCACTCGTAGCCCACGACCAAGCCATCGGCGCCCAGCGGCGCCCCCGGCTCGAGGGCCAGCGAATCAAAGGCCCAATGATCGGGCTGCCAGACTTGATAGCCACCGGTGCCCCGCGGTGCGTTGGGCATGTGCGCGTAGCCGCCACGCGTGAATGACACCCCGGTCATCAGGCTCTCCGGCCTTCCCACCAGGGGATCGGACCACATCGTGGAAAGCAGGGGGGCGTGAACGGGGTCATGCAACGGGTCGGCCTCAAGCGCCGTCTTGTAGCAAACCAAGCGGCTGTGCTCCGCCTCGAAACGCGCCTGCCAAAAGGCGGCGTTACCGGACAGGAACGCGGCATTGCCGCCATCGTCTATGAAGGCCTCCACGTGGTCCCGCATGCCCGTTGTCCAGTATTCATCGTGGCCGACGGAGAGATAGCAGGGATAACCGTCGAGCAGGCTCGTCCCCCGGTCCAGGTCGGCGCTGGTCGCATAGCCGAGCCGAAGCCCCTGCGCTTCCGCCCAAGCGACGAACAGCCGCTCCCAATTCGCCCAACCCGCAGCCATGCACCAAGGCGAATGGCCTGCCTTGGCGAAGGCGCGGGCATCGTCTTTCGACCAATCCTGAAAGCGGGCGATGCGATGGCGCATCAGATCGCTCTTGTCCAGGAAGCCCGGCGGCAGCGGGCGGCGCAGCGAGCCGATTTGGCCGCCGGTGTAGAAGCTCGGCCCGCCCCAATCGTTGTAGGCGGTCCAAGTTGAGGTGGACAGAACCAGCAGCGCGTCCCCCGGCTCCGCTGCGCGCACCACGAAAAAGGCCTCCGCACGGTCACCGCTGTCGTGAGTCAAGCGAACCAGGTAGAAGCCCGACGGCCAATCCGCACCGACTTCGAAAGCTAGGCTCGGGTGCCAGTCACAGCCTTGAACCGCGAGGTCATCGTCGAGCGGTTGCGGACGCACGGCGATGCCGGAGCGGTCGAAGACGGTTCGCTCGCTGGCGCCTTGGCGTACCACCTGCACACGGACCCGCCCCACCTCACCGTGGCAGTGCAGGGTTACCGTTTCCTTGGGCCGCAAGCTCTGCGGCCAACAGTACCCGGCTAATTTCTCTGCTGGCGGGAAAGAGCCGTTCAATGAATCCTCCTTTGCGTCCAGCAACCGTCAGGTCGGCCCGAGGTGTCCGCCAGCTTGCATTCAATCAGCAGCGGACTGCGCGCGCGCCTGTGCGGCATGCGCTTGGACTCGGTCGATTTCCTCGCGGGAAAAGCCAAGTTCCCGCATCACCGATTCCGTGGCATCGCCGAGGGCGGGCGGCGGCCCCTTGAGGCTGCCGGGCGTGGCGCTGAGCTGCACCGAGTTGCCGACCACCTGCGACTCGCCCACCCCGGCCAAGGCCATCGGCGCAACGTACTCGTTGGCCAAGGTTTGCGGATCCGCAACGACTTCGGCGTGATCGAGGATGCGCTCAACGATGACATCGTCGCGAGCGCGGAAGAACGCCTCCCAAGCCTCGGTGTCCCGATGGGCGAAGATGCGCCGCATCGCCGCCCTCACCTTGGTCACTGCCTCATCGCTCTGGGCATCGGGTAATGCGCCCATGCGCTTGATCGCATCGTTCCAAAGCGGATCCTCGGCCAATTCGGGCAGGCCACCGAAGGCGCAAAACGGCTGCCAAGCCGAATCCGCAACCAAGGTGAATAGGAAGAGCCCACTATCGCGGGCGCGGTACACGCCGTAGGGACCGCGGATGTTGGGCATGTGGCTGCCAGCGCGTCGCAACGGGTGGCCGGTCAGCAGGCAGTGCTGCAGTTCCCAAGACTGAAGCCATAGCTGGCCACCGAGCGCCGAGGTGGTCACCTTCTGCCCCGTTCCGAGACGCTCCCTCGCCAAAAGAGCGGTGACGATGGCCAGCGCGAACTGCATGGCGCCAGCAGCATCGGCAATGGTGGCGCCAGCCGGCATCGGCAGCCCGTCGGCTGGCCCACAAAGGCTGGCCAAGCCGCCCCGAGCTTGGGCGGCGCCCTCGACCATCGGCCGGTCCGCATCCGGCCCTAACGGACCGAAGCCGTTCACCACCGCGTAGATGAGTTTCGGATGCCGTTCGGCAAGGCCGTCGTAGTCCAGCCCCAATCTGTCCAGGAACGAGGTCCGGTAATTGCTCATGAATACATCGGCCTGGTCGATGAGTCGGCGGGCCACTTCAAGGCCGGCGCCTGCATGCAAGTCCAAGCAGACTGACCGCTTGCCCCGATTGCCGGCAATGAACATCGCGCTTTGGGTTTCCGGCGGCGTGCTGTTGCCAACCCCGCGATGAAAGCGGCTGGAATCGCCGACCGGCGGTTCGATCTTGATGACTTCGGCGCCCATGTCGGACAGGTAAACGCCTGCCAGCGGACCCTGAATGGCGGTACCCATCTCGACCACTCGAAGCCCCGACAACGGCTGCGGCATGGCCGGCGACTCCGAAAGGGCGCTCAATGGTTCCACCAAGGCCGGTCGGAGAACGACCGCAGGTCAATCTCGAAGGTCCAAGTGGAGCGGTGTTGCTGCGCGAGATGAAAGTATGTCTCGGCGATTTTGGCAGGCAGCATCAGCCCGTCATGGATCGTGCCACGGCTTTCCCTGAGTTGCTGGAATCTTTCCGGGCCGAGCATTTTGCCCAGGGTGTCCGGCGCATCCACCGCGCCGTCGATCAGAACGTGGGCCACATGGATGCCCTTGGGGCCGAACTCCGCATTCAGCGACTGGCAGAGCATGCGCCGCCCGCCCATCGCCGCGGCATGGGAGTGCTGCCCCTTGTTGCCCCGCACCGCGGCGGTCGCGGAAGTGACCAATAGGGCGCCCTGACCGCGCTCCACCATCAGGGGGCAGACCGCCGATGCCAAGCGGAACAGGCCGAAGGTGCCGAGCCGCCAGCCCATCTCGAAAGCGCGGTGGCTGGTGTCCCGAAGGGCTCGGTCACCAATCTGGGCGCCAAGGTTATAGACCGCCACCTCGATGGGGCCGATATCGGCCTCGATCGCAGCGACCCGCTCCTCGATGGCGTTCTCGACCACGGCGTTGAGCAGAAAGCCTGAGGCCGAGCCGCCGTCACCTTCAATGCCCTCCACGAGCTGCTTCAAGCCCTCCTCATCGCTGCGGCGGCACAGGCAAGCATGGTATCCCGCCGCGGCGAAGCGCCGGCCTACGTTGCCGCCGATGCCGGCGCCGGCCCCGATCACTAAGCAAACTGGTTTCATCGCCTAAAGACTCCCATCACATTTGGAAACAAGGATCCCATCGGCAACAATGGATCCGCTGGAGACGATTTGACGCCCAATCGGCTGCAACATTCAACCGAAAAACGGATTCGTGCGTTAACCTTGTCCCGCAACTAATAAGAAGCCCAAACGCTTGCAGCCAACCCTGTCCAGACGGATTCTCGCGAGCTATTCCGGGGTCAGCGTGCCGTTGGCCGCAATGGCGATGCCGATCTCGGTCTATCTGCCGCCCTTCTACGGCGAGAGCATGGGCTTAAGCCTCACCACCGTCGGCCTGATCTTCACCCTTGCCCGCGTTTGGGACGTGGTGACCGACCCAGTCATGGGCGCGATCATCGATCGTTTTGACACCCGTTGGGGGCGGCGCAAGCACTGGATTGCGATCGCCGTGCCCCTGTTGATGCTGTCGGTCTGGATGGTGTTCATGCCGAATCCCGACCGAGTGTCGCCTGCGTACCTGGGGTTCTGGCTGGTGCTGCTGTACGTGGGCTACACGATGATGACCATCGCCCATCAGTCCTGGGGCGCGGAGCTGACCACCACCTACGACGACCGCTCCAGGCTTTACGGTTGGCGGGAAGTGTTCGTGATCGGCGGCATGACCTTGGTGCTGGCCATTCCGGCCGTGGTGGAGCTGTTCGGCTCCGGCGAGGCGGCGCTGAAGGTGGCCAGCATGGGCTGGTTCTGCCTGATCCTGTTTCCCTTGACCGCGCTGCCGACGCTCCTGTTCGTGCCCGACGCCCGCAGCGTCGTCAACAGGGCCATCGAGTGGCAGGAGGCGGCCAAGGTGATCCTCACCAATCGAACGCTTTGGCGGCTGCTGCTCACGGACTTGACCACCGGATTTGCCTCCACCGCCTCCGGCGCCCTGTACATCTTCTTCGCCACCTACGTTTTCGAGCTGAGCGAGCACGCCAGCATCGCCCTGCTCTTCCACTTCCTGGCCAGCTTCGCCGCCATGCCGGCCTGGCTGAAGATTGCCTACCGGCTCGGCAAGGATCGCACCATCAAGATCGCCTTGCTCTACGGCGTGACCATCAAGATTGGCCTCTACTTCGTCGCTGAACCGGGCAACGTGGCCCTCTTCTGGGGCTACACCCTGATCTACGGAGTGGCCTTCGGCGCCGCGCCTGCCCTGTTGCGCTCCATGATGGCCGACCTCACCGACGAGGACGCCCTGCGCACTGGCAAGCACCGGGCCGGGCTGTTCTTCGCGCTCCTGACCACCACCAACAAGCTCGGCAGCGCCATCGCCGTGGGCACCGTGCTTACCCTGATCGAACGGCTGTTCGGTTTCACGCCCGGAGCGGACAACAGCCCAGCCGCAATCGAAGGTTTGTTCATCACCTACTGCGCTGCGCCCTTTCTGGCCTTGGGCGTAGCCTACCTGCCGCTGATCCGCTATCC
>JAPPIX010000334.1:8482-11064 GCA_028820495.1 Gammaproteobacteria bacterium | reverse complement strand
TCGCAAGCGAGGCCGCTGTCGTTGTCATCCAGCGTCACCCGGGCCTGCCGCATCGGTTCGACGACCTCGATGCGCATGGGTCCGACCTGCATTTCCGTGCGCTCCTGCGGCGCCCGCCTCGATGCGAAGAAGCAGTGTTGCAGGCCGCCGGGACGCACCACGCTGAAGGCGCAGTCGAGCACGCCGCGATGGGGGTACACCGCCATGCCGATGCCAAAGTAGTAGCTGCCGTCCGCAGCATAGCCGTTGTACCAAGTGCGGTCGTAGGCGTTGCGGTCGCTGGTGGCCGGGTGGGCAAGCGGCTCCGGCGTCTGATGGACCGGATAGTCGTCGAGCTTGTTAAGCACAGTGCCTCCTCTGAGTTGATGAACTACGCCGGCCGGTTGGTGCGCTCGGCGAAGCGCTCATTGGGCCTAATCTTCTCGTACTCCGCCAGCACCGGAGCGAACTCCTCCGGAGTGCTGGCGTGGATGATGATGCCGTCCGCCCCCGCCTCGAACTCGTCCAGCCAGCGGGCGGCGCAAGTCTTGGCGTCGCCCACCGCTGCTGGCCGCCAAGACTCCGGCAGCAGTTTCTCAACGGCAGCGATTTGCTCCAGCGAGGCGACGCTGTCGATCAATCCCGGCATGGCCCGCACGGTCGCATCGGCTCGAAACCGCTCAAAAGCCTCCGTATCCCAGCCGTTGATGGCCACCAGCATTTCGCCGTAGCCGGGAATCTGCAGATAGGACGCCAGGCGCGCCACGATGAGCCGCAGATACCGCTCCTCGGACGCATCGCAAGCAGTGGCCAGCACCGACCATACCTTGACCGTGCCCGGCGCCCGGCCAGCCTCCCGCTCGCCCTGCCGCACTTGGGCCACGGCGCCCCTCAGCGCCTGCTCGCCCATGAACGTGTGCAGGTGGACGCCGTCGTAGATGCGCCCCGCGTTGACCAAGCTCTTCGGGCCGAAGCCGACATAGAGAATGGGAATGTCCTCATCGATGTATGACGCTAGGCCGATCTGCCCGAAGTCGCCGAGTTCGCCTTGATGGTTGCGGACGGTCTCGCCGCGCCAGAGGCGGCGCAGCAGGTCGATGAACTCCCGCTCCCGGGCGTAGGTGGGGAAATCGAGGCCCAATGCGCGCCAACGCACGGCCACCCCCTTGGCAAGGCCAAGCGCGAAGCGGCCGTTGGAGAGTCGGTTGAGCGTGGAGCCCATGGAAGCCGTGACTAACGGATGGCGCAGGTTAAGGTTGGTCGCCGAGGTGCCTATGCTGATGGACTCCGTGACCGCGGCGCAGGCGCCGCAGATGGCCGCAATCTCCTTGTAGTCGGCCCGTTCCGAGATCATCAGGTTGCCGATGCCAAGCGCTTCCGCATCGCGCGCCTGCTGCAGAATGTCCCTCGGCGCGCGGGTATGGCCCGGCAGGCCGTAGAAGCCGAGTTCCGGATACTTCGAGCGGTACACGGGGTAGGCTTGGCTGGACATGGGGCTTCCTAGTCGCAATTCGGCGCGTGATAGTATCAAGCGCCGTCGCAATGCCCCAAGCCGTCGAATTCATGCCGCCCTCCAAGGCGCCGGTCCTGTCCAGCCCGGATCAAGTGACCCCCGCCGACCTAACCGCCATCCTCAACCAAGCCGGCTTGACCGGCACGGTCGAATCAGTGAGCTGGCAGCGCATCGGCGCCGGCCAAGTCGGGCAGAACGCCCGCTTCACGCTGTCGGCGGACGGCACCCTGCCGAAGACCCTGGTGGGCAAGTTTCCGGCCACCGACCCCACCAGCCGGCAGACCGGCGTGCTGCTGCGAAACTACGAACGGGAGGTGTTCTTCTATTCCGCCTTGGCGGCCACAGTGGACATCCGCACCCCGGCCATATTGGCGATCCAGTTCGATCCCGACACCCACGAGTTCATGCTGCTGATGGAGGATCTGGCACCCGGCTTCCAGATTGACCAGCGCTCGGAGTGCAGCACCGACCAAGCCGCCTTGGCCTTGGAGGAACTCGCCAAGCTGCAGGGTCCGCGCTGGGGCGACGCAGCCCTCGCCCAGCAGGAACTGCTGGTTCGCCCGCCAACCAACCCCGGCGAAACGCCGATCTACAACACGACCCAACAAGGTTTCACTGAGCGCTACGCCGACCGTCTCAGCGCCGCCGAACTGAACGCCGTCACCCGTTTCGGCGAGGCGCAGGCCGCCTACGGCAACTATGAAGGCCCCCAAACCCTGATCCACATCGACTACCGGCTCGACAACATGATCTTCGGCGAGGCCAACGACAGCCCGCCACGTCCGCTCACGGTATTCGACTGGCAATCCATAGGGCTTGGCTGCGCGCTCAACGACGCGAGCTACTTCATGGGCACATCGCTTGAGCCAGAGCACCGCGCCAAGGAAGAGCGCGGGCTGCTCAAGCACTACCTGGACGTGCTGCGCAGCTACGGCGTCGATCTAAGCTGGGACGCCTGCTGGAACCTGTACCGCCGCTACACGCCCGCCGGGCTGCACATGGCGGTGGTCGCCTCGATGATCGTCGGCGAAACCGAACGCGGCAACGACATGTTCATGACCATGGCCAAACGCAGCATCGCGATGTGCGA
>JAPPIX010000334.1:5394-8382 GCA_028820495.1 Gammaproteobacteria bacterium | reverse complement strand
GGCTTGGTCAGCTTGTAGAGCACCCGGTCGGTCTGGCCGCGAATGGCGGGGTTAAAGACCATCGCGGTGCGGTCGTCATCGGGATTTCTGAGTAGGTCTGAGGACGCCATCTCAAAGCCGGCCGCCTCGATGATCGGCAGGGCGGCCTCCACATCGAGCCGGTGCAGTTCGGTGTTGTTCTTGTCCGGATCGCCCACGTGGTCGATCAGGCCGAGCACGCCCCCCGGCTTGAGCAGCGCCTTGACCGTAGCCAGAAAGTCGGCTCCCGCCTCGGCACCACCCGGATTGTTGACGATGTCGTGGAAATTCAGGGCGGTGATTGCCGCATCCAGCGTGCCGGGCTGCAGGCCGGTCTCATTGATGTCGCGATCCAACCGCTCGACGTTCGCCAAGCGACCGCCAGCCAGCCGAGCGCTCATCGCCTTGTCGTAGAAACCATCGCGGAAGTTGTAGATCATCGGCGGGTTCTGCGCGTACACCACACCCTCGGGGCCCACCGCGATGGACAGCACCTCCGTGTACCAGCCCCCGGAGGCGACTAGGTCCATGACCGTCATGCCGCGGCCGATGCCGAGCCAATCCAGCACCTCCGCGGGCTTGCGCCCAGCATCCCGAACCTGGTCCTCCGGGGAACGGGCCGACAGACCCGCCGCCCAATCGGCTTGGGCGGCAAAGGCGGTCACCGCCAATGCAGCTAAAACCAACATCCGCAGAGCGGTGGCGAGAAAAACACTGTTCTTCATAGCAATTCCTTGATGGTTGGCCCACGCCAACGTGGCGCTTGTTTCACATTGTAGCCACCTCGAGACCCTTCCGTTCGGCAGGCGCCTTTTCGTCTCAGGACGTAGAATCACCCAGCATATGAACAGAATGATTTCCTCCTTGGCGGCAACCGTCGCCGCGCCCTTCCTACTGGCCGCCTGCGGCACGGAACTGCCGTCGGAGACAGTGTACGACGCGGTGGACTTGCGGGCGCCCAAGCACCGCGCCGAGCGGGTGCGGTGCCGCCACCACGCGCCCACCCGCCAAGCCTTCTTCGGCGACCTGCACGTTCACACCGCCTTGTCATTGGACGCTTGGTCGCTGGATGTGCGAGTCGGGCCGGACGGCGCCTACCGCTACGCCTTCGGTGAGTCGATTCGGCTGCCTCTGAACGCCAAAACGGAAGCGCGCGAAGCGCGCATCGACCGGCCCCTGGACTTCGCCGCGGTCACTGACCATGCGGAGTTTCTGGGCGAGCAGGCGCTATGCCTGGATGCCGCCGACCCCAGCTACGATTCCGGCTTCTGCCAATCCGTCCGTTCCCGAGAGCGGTTGGCGCTACGCACCCTATCGAAGGTTGTCGCGCCCTTCTCGTGGCGCGACCGGGCGCTGTGCGGCGCCGATGGCGAGCGCTGCGCCCAAGCTGCGCAAGGAGTGTGGCGCGAGGTGGTCGCCGCCGCCGAACGCTGGAATGACGCCAGCGCCGACTGCCGGCGCACCACCTTCGTTGGCTATGAATACAGCTCCCTGCGGCTGATGTCGAACCTGCACCGCAATGTCATCTTCCGCAACGCCGTGGTGCCCAACCGGCCCATCTCCTATCTGGACGCCACCAGGGAGTGGGATCTTTGGCGCCTGCTCAAGGAACGCTGTCAGGACGCTGGCGTGGGCTGCGACGTCCTGGCCATACCGCACAATTCGAACATCAGCAACGGACGAATGTTCGCCGTGGACTATCCCGGCGCGGATTCCCGCAAGGCCAAGCAGCAACGCGCTGAGCTCAGGGCCGGCTTGGAACCGTTGGTGGAGATCATGCAGCACAAGGGCAATTCGGAATGCCGCGACGGCTTGCCCGGCGTGCTCGGCGATGACGAAGAGTGCGGCTTCGAACCATTCGTCGATATGGTGTTCGACCAACGCCAGCCCGAAGGGATGGCGTCGTGCCCCGTGGGGGCCGTGGCGGATTGGATGCCGCATTCGGGTCCGGACTGCCTCAGCCCCCTCAACTATGCCCGCTACGCCTTGATCGAAGGTCTGCGGCAGGAACGCAAACTCGGCGTCAATCCCTTCAAGTTCGGCCTCATGGCCAGCACCGATACCCACAATGCCACCGCCGGCGGCGTCAGCGAACGGAACTACCAAGGCCACTTGGGCTACGGCGATGACACCGCCGCCGAGCGGGTTCAATTCGGGGAGGCCACCTTTGCGGGCGTGAATCACAACCCCGGCGGCCTGATCGGCATCTGGGCGGAGGAGAACAGCCGCGACGCCCTGTTTGACGCCATGCAGCGACGCGAGGCCTTCGCCACCAGCGGGCCGCGCATCCGGCCCCGGTTCTTTGGCGGTTGGAACCTAGCGCCGGATCTGTGCGAGCAGCCGAACCGAGTGGCTGAGGCCTACGCCCGGGGCGTCCCAATGGGTGGCGATCTACCTCTTGGGGACACCGAAGCGGTACCCGCTTTCCTAGTCAGCGCCATCGCCGATTCGGGCGGTGAGGCGACGCCCCTGCAGCGGTTGCAGGTGGTCAAGGGTTGGGTGGACGACGACGGCCAGTTGGCACAGCAAGTCTTTGAGGTGGCGGGCGATCCGCACAACGGCGCGGGCGTTGACCCGGCCACCTGCGCTCGCCACGGAGAGGGCTTCGCGCAACTGTGCGCCGTCTGGCGCGACCCCGCCTTCGAGCCCAGCAAGCGAGCGGTGTACTACCTGCGGGCCCTGGAAAACCCCAGTTGCCGCTACAGCGCCTGGCAATGCTTGGCGATGCCGCCTGAAGAGCGCCCAGCGGACTGCGCGGACCCGCAAACGCCAATCGCCATTCAGGAGCGGGCTTGGTCATCGCCGATTTGGTACACGCCGCCAAGTCCGAATGGCTAGCCAACCCCTCGCACAAAACATGATTCGGAGCGAGGGCGGGGCGCCCACCAGCCCGGGGGGGGACCCCGGGTATTGCGGGGGGCCCAGGAAAGAAATAGTTTGCCCCATAGCCCCCGGAAAACCAGGGGATAA
>JAPPIX010000334.1:0-5384 GCA_028820495.1 Gammaproteobacteria bacterium | reverse complement strand
ACCCCCCCCAAAAAAACTTTTGCGCTCGGCGGGCCGCCCCCCCCGGGAGCCGGGGGGTGACGCCGGGTTCTGGCGGGGAGCCCTGCATCGAATGCGTTGCCCCCTTCGCCCCGGAAGACCGAGGGAATCAAGCGATGCCTCGGCTCGAGGGCGTCCCGCCCCTCGGACGGCGCGAAGCGCCGTTCCTCCCCACAACGGGCGCTCGGCAGGGAAAACGCCTGTCCCCCGCAGGCCCGCGCCCTAGCGGCCGGGCAATCGGGACTCTGCCCAATGCTAGAATATCCGGGCCGAGCGGTGCCTCATTGACCGAGACCCAGCCGATGGCCGAACGCTTCTTCAACACCTCCGGGCCGGTGGTTCCGGCGGACCACTACTGCATCCCGCCGCTTGAACGCTTCGACCTTGACGAGGTGCTGCGGCTAATCCGGCAGAAGCGGTATTTCGTGCTGCACGCGCCGCGACAGACCGGAAAGACCTCATCCCTGCTGGCGCTGCGCGACCTGCTGAACGAGGGCGGCGAACACCGTTGCCTGTATGCCAACGTGGAGACCGGACAGGCTGCCCGTGGCGACGTGGCAGGCGGCATGGAGGCGATTCTTGCCGAGCTGAGGATCCGCGCACGCATCACCTTCCCCGGCAGCGATCTGGAGGTTGCCGCGCAGGGGGCGCTGAAAGCTGCCGGCCCCTACGGCGCCTTGCGCGAGACCCTTGTCCGCTGGTCAACAGCGGACGCCAAGCCGCTGGTGCTGCTGATCGACGAAATCGACGCGCTGGTGGGCGATACCTTGATCTCGGTGCTACGTCAGCTTCGTGCGGGGTACGACATGCGTCCGGCGGCGTTCCCCCAGAGCGTCATCCTGTGCGGCATCCGCGACGTGCGCGACTACCGCATCCACTCCGAGTCGGGAGGCGACATCATCACTGGCGGCAGCGCCTTTAACATCAAGGCGGAGTCGCTGCGGTTGGGCGACCTAGACGAGGCCGAAGTACGTACACTGCTCGGTCAACACACGGCCCAAACGGGGCAGGAATTCACGGATGGCGCACTCGCGACGGTGTGGGAGCAGTCCAAAGGCCAGCCGTGGCTGGTCAACGCGCTGGCCTATCAAGCCTGCTTCAAGAACAAGGCTAACGTCGACCGCTCGCGAGTGATCGACGGGGAGACTGTCATGGAGGCCCGGGAGGCGCTGATCCTAGGCCGCCAAACGCACCTGCACCAATTAGCCGACAAACTTCGCGAGGAACGCGTGCGGCGCGTGGTCGAGCCGGTCCTGAGCGGCAGCGCCGACGGTGAGGCCAAGACGAGCCCCGACGACGTGGAGTACGTCCGTGACTTGGGCCTGCTGGCGCAAAGCGGCGCACGCCGGATCGCCAACCCGATTTACCGGGAGGTGATTCCGAGGGAGCTCATGTACGCCAGCACGGACATGATCGTCCAGGAAACGGAATGGTACGTGAAAGCGGACGGCGACCTCGACGTGGAGGGCTTGCTGGCGGCATTCCAACGTTTCTTCCGGGAGCACTCGGAGCACTGGATCGAGCGCTTCCAGTACAAGGAGGCAGGCCCGCAACTGCTGCTGCAGGCGTTCCTACAGCGGGTGGTAAATGGCGGCGGGCGCATCGAGCGGGAGTACGCCCTAGGCAGGCGGCGCACGGACCTACTGATCGTGTGGCCACCAGGCCGCTTCGCCGGAAAGAGCGAGCCCGGAACGCCAGCCCGACGTTACGTGGTGGAGTGCAAGATCCTGCACGGCAGCCTAGACGCGACGATCCGCGAGGGACTGGAGCAGACCCTAGCCTACATGGACCGATGCCAAGGCGAGTCGGGCCACTTGGTAATCTTCGACCGCGACGAATCGAAATCCTGGGAGAAGAAGCTCTATCGGCGCGAGGAGTCCCTCAATGGCCGGCCAGTGACGGTCTGGGGCGCTTGAGGCATCCTTCGCCACCCGGTAAACAGAGTTGCGGTAACTGGCGCAGAGTGTTTCATGGGCAAGCTATGCTACTCTGACCACGAAAGGCGGCACTTGGGATAGGGACAAATCTATGGGCATACTTGGCGAAAACGACGAGCACCCGCCCGCTCCGCAGGGTGGGAGCAGTCCTCCCCCGTTGAAGAAGGTTCCGGTCCCGCTCGACAAGATGTCGTTCAAGGTCGACGTGGAATACATCCACAACGAGAACTCCGCGGATGGGAAAGGGGGGGTAACTATCGAGTTCGGGTTGAGCGCCGAAGTGGATGACCCCGACATCCCTTCACATTGGCCACATTGGCCGGAGTTGAGTGGCACTGTGACATACAAGGCCCCGAGCATCGGTCGATCAGGGACAGACTTAGCGTACAGAATCGAGAGAGCTTACGGTGCAATCGGGCAGGCTCTGACGCAGTGGGCCAACGACGCCTTAGAGCTGTCTCGGGACGAGCTACCGGAGACGGATCCTCCGATTCACTGGTTTCCGCTATCCCACCCTAACCCTTTGCCTGAGCACTCTAAGCCCAGTGCATTGCGTTTTCCTGATGGTACTGCGGTGCAGGTACGCCGCCAGTACGAGCTTGTGGTCGCGCTGGTAGAGTGGCTGAGATTGCGGAGTTTCCTGCAAGACGAGGAATTGCCGATCCGTCGTTACAACGCCAAGGACCAGCCCTTGGTCGTTATGCGCGAGGACCGTCGGCGCTTGAACACGGGCAGGGAGGCGGCTGACCTGTTTGTTGAGTCAAAATTCAAAGGCCCAGATCAAGCTGAGAGTATGCGCACGATAGTCGAACGCACGGGCCAGAACCCTTCTGAATTCACCATACAGCGAGAGCTTGTGGACGGAGTGTAGCGACCCCATCTAGACCGCTAAGACGGCTTGGAGTTCAAGAGTTGAAAATCGTCAAATTCGACCGCGATGCGGCTTTCCTGAACGAAGAGTTGCTGGAGGCTACCGAAACCTTGCGTTCGGACCTTGAGGGTCGGCAGGTGGTAGCGTACGCGCTCTGTGCGATCTTCGAGGATGGGATGGACGCAAGGGCCTGGAGCGTGCTCGACGGCGTGAACGACCTTGCGCTGATTGGATCACTCGCTTCGTTGCAGCAGCAGCTCATTGACGAGCGCCATGACACCGAGGAAGACGCCTCCGACCCCGATGAGTGATGGTCAACGCGAATTGGGCCTGCTTTGACGGTTGACATTTGTAGCGATGGTGATAGCGTAAATTCCATCGTCTGAGGCGAGGGCGGAGCTTGTCCGTCCGACCAAACTCTCGCTGAATCGGAACCGACCTTAGCTGCGTCGCTCACCCGGTTCATTGAATCCCAAAGCAACACTATTCCGGCTAACCAGTCGCGCTTGCCTGCGCCCAATTCTGGCGCGTGGCCGTCGTGTGCTAGGTGCTGCTTGGGCGTGGTCCCGGCTGCTGTCACCAGCGCCATCTCGCCTCAAACAGACAACCAACCGAGTAGGAGAATGGCATGCACACTGGAATACGAATGGATTTGAATGAACTACAGGCTCGATGGCCGGAACTGGACTTAGGATCCGGATCACATGTCAACATGCCCGCGGATTTGGAGCGGGCGATCAGGGAGTACGGCGAGAGACCGGAGAACCGTGACGGTCGTGGGATCAGATCAAAAGCTGTCGCGGAAGTGCGAAAAACCGTACGACACCTGAAGTCTGCAGCGAAGAGAGCGACCGGAGTCACCGCGCCCGAAGCACGGATGGCCAGGAAGCTCCTGAAGTCGGTGCATCACGCGCGGGACTTCGAGACGTTGTCAAAACAGGCTCGCGCCTATGCTGGAGCACTCCAGCGAATCGGCAAGCAAAAAGCCAAGCGGACCGCGGTGTGCGAGGCGAAGTCGATTTGTTTGGGTGGGGTGGACTCACTCGGCGAGCTCCGCCTTGAGCGGGTGGTATCCGTTGCGGACCTGCAAGCGATTGGCCGGCAACTTCACCTTTGCGTGGCCCACAACAACCGCGTTGGCCGCAACTACCAACGACTCTTGCGCAAAAAAGAGGTGGAGTTTTGGCAACTGCGAGCGCAGGCCCCCTTGGCGTTGTTGGCAATAACCCGCGCCAATGACGGGGAACACGGTCAGATTTTCGAGTGCGAAACCGCAAGGGAATCCAGCGTCGACTGGCCGAGGTCGATACTCCTGCGGGCTGCGAGGATGCTCGAAGCGACGGGAGATGAAATCGCCGAGTTCGAACAAGCTGGCGCGTTCTGGGCTTTGCGTCAGCCGTTACCACCGACGAAGACGATTGTAATTGGCGAGGCACGTTACCGCGTGTGGCGCTTCTCCGACGAGTTGATCATCCAGAGCATAATGGAGGACAGTGGTGAGCGTCGCGTTGGCTGGTCCCGACTTGTTCGTAAGGACGTGAGGCCCTGGTTTACCGAGGTGAGGGGCCGAGCGATCCACGTTCGACGAGAAGAGCGGACTGCAACAGAAGCGTCGTCAAGGTTCATAGAATGGAGCGCTTGGTCTCCGAGTTGCGTCAGTGCGGGTGCGTTGTGTGACGAGCAGCTCCAGGCCCTTATGTTGGCGAGTCCTGAAATGTACAACTTGCTCGCCAATACCACTAACCAGCCCACCCGCGACGTGGCGCTGCGCCGTTGCCAACCGAGGGCCGATGAACGTAGTCTATCCGGCCCGCAACCCCTGAATGGAGCGACGCCCATGGGGCGAATCGAAACACGGCTTGACGAGCTCGGCATCGTGCTGCCCAAGCCGATGGACTTGGGCCCCCTGCCATTTGAACTGGTGCGCATCCACGGCGAGCGCGCGATTCTCTCCGGCCACTTGCCGTTGGACGCCGAAGGCGCCCTGGCCCAGCCGCTCGGCAAGGTGGGCGCCGAGGTCAGCGCCGAGCAGGGCTACCAGGCGGCGCGGCTGGTGGGTTGCGCGTTGCTGGCGAGCCTTAAGCAGGCGCTCGGCGAACTCGACCGGGTGGCTGGTTGGGTGCGGCTGTTTGGCATGGTCAACGCCGCACCCGGGTTCAACCGCCTGCCGGGGGTCATCAACGGCTGCTCGGAACTGATTCTTGAGGTCTTCGGCCCCAAAGTGGGCGCCCACGCCCGTTCGGCGGTGGGCTTGGCGGAACTGCCCTTCGGCGCCCCGGTGGAGCTGGAAGGCGAAGTGTTGATCCGCCCATGAGCACAGTCGTGAACAGGCAACGCATCATCAACGCCCGCATCGTCAATGAGGGCGCCGTAATCGAAGGCGATGTGCTGATCGAGGACGGACGCATCGCCGCAGTCGGCACGGCGCCGGATGGTCCGGACGACGTCACCGACGCCCAAGGCGCTTGGCTGCTGCCGGGCATGATCGACGATCAAGTGCACTTCCGGGAGCCCGGCCTCACCCACAAGGGCAACATTGCCAGCGAGTCGGCGGCGGC
>JAPPIX010000329.1:17006-20196 GCA_028820495.1 Gammaproteobacteria bacterium | reverse complement strand
AGCTCATCGCCCTCTATCTGATCTGCGTGTCCTTCCTGTCGTACCTGTTTGCGCCGCTCATCATCGGCGTCATGAACGACTATGTGTTTGGCCGGGAGGACGCCATTGATCTTTCGCTGGCGACCTTGGCCGTGCTCAACTACAGCATCGCCGCGCTCTGCTTGGCGTTGAGCCTGAAGCCGTTGCGCGTGGCAGTGGGTAGCGTTCCAACCCAATTTGGGCCACGCTAAAGGCTCAATTAGACCCAAATCGGGTTGGAACGCTACCCGTGTTGGCTAGAATTCAAACGGAACGGAACCTGAGTTAAGGAGCGGTTATGGGACGCCTATCGGTGGAAGGGGATCGGCAAGTCTATTTTGAGCACTATGCTGGCGGGCCGGGCGGCCAGCAGACGGTCGTGCTCTCCCACGGCTGGGGCATGGGCTGCCGGGTCTGGGACAACACCGTGGCCCGGCTGGTGGATGCCGGGCACAGCGTCGTCACCTACGACCACCGTTGCTGCGGGCAGTCCGACAAGGACTTTGCCGACGTCTCGATCGATGCCCTCGGCGCCGACCTGGCGGCGTTGTGCCAACACTTGGCGTTGGATCGCCCGGTGTTGAACGGCTGGTCCTTGGGCGGCGCAGTGGTGGTGGATGCCGCCACTCGTCTGGGCGCTGCCGTCGGCGGCTTGGTGCTGACCGGCGGCGCCACGCCCCGCTACACTCAGGGCGAGGGCTTTGGCCATGGTGGACAGGCGGAAGACGTTGCGGCCACCGTGGCCGCCTTGCGCGCCGACCGGGTGAACTTCCTGAAGTCGCTGTACTTTGATGGCGTGTTTGCGAAGGAGGTGGGCGAGGACGTCAAGGGCTGGTGCTGGCGCATTGCCCTGCAGGCGAGCTCTGGGGCGGATGCCTCCTTGGGCGCCTTGGCACAGCTCGACCAACGCAGCGCCATGGCGGAACTGTCCTGTCCCGCGTTGGTGGCGATCGGTGGGCAGGACGGGGTGGTGGTGCCCGAAATCGGCCGCTACGCCGCGGGCTGCCTGTCGAACGCCGATCTCGTCGAGTTCGAGGACTGCGGCCATGCCATCTTTCTGGAGGATCCGGACCGCTATCATGGGGCGCTGCTGGACTTTCTGGCCGGGGTGTCCTCATGAGTCGGCAGGTCAATTTCGGTCTCTGGTACGACTTCCGCAATCCGCCGCCCAGCGCGGTCGGCTTTCAGGACCTCTACCGGGCCTGCCTCGACCAGATCGTTTGGGCGGAGTCTTTGGGCTTCGATTCCGTATGGCTCACCGAGCACCACTTTTGCGAGGACGGCTACACCCCGTCGCCCTTGGTCATCGCCGCCGCCATCGGCGAGCGCACCGCGCGGATGCGCATCGGCACCAACCTCATGCTGCTGCCGCTGGCGGACCCGGTGCGCCTTGCCGAGGATTCGGCGACGCTTTCCATCCTCACCGGCGGACGGTTCGACCTCGGCGTGGGGCTGGGCTACCGGCAATTGGAGTTTGACTACTTCGGGCGGCAGTTGAAGCACCGGCCGAGCCTCATGGAGGAGGGCATCGACATCATCCGTCAGTGCTGGAGCGGCGAGCCGGTGCGCATTGATGGCAAGCGTTTCCGCATCGACGGCCTACCGGTTGCCCCGGCGCCCGAGCAGGCGCCCAAGCTCTACATGGGCGGCATGGCGCCGCCCGCCATTGTCCGGGCGGCAAGGTTGGGGGACGGTTTCCTCTCCACGGGCGGCATCGGCCACGACCTGTATGCTAGAGCGCTCGCCGACCTAGGCAAGCCGCGTTCGGCGGGCGCCATCTGTGCTGGCAACTGGTCCATCGTCGCCCCGGATCCGGAAGCGGAGGCCGCGCGCATAGGCGATCATGTGCTCTACCAAACCAATCAGTACATCGCTTGGGGCGCATTCGGCCCGCCGGACCAAACGCCGCAATTCCCAGACGCCGCCAGCGCCATCGAAGGCGGCCTCTACGAGCTGTGCGACGCCGATGGCGCCGTTGCAAGCCTGACCGCCCTGTTGACGGACTGCCCGGAGATCATCGACGTGCATTTCTGGGCGCAATTCCCTGGCGAGCCCGTGGAGAGCGGCAGCCGGCGCATTGAGTACTTGGCCCGCGAGGTGCTGCCCCGAGTGCGGTCGGCGCTGGACTTGAACTGAAGGGAAGTTCGCCCAAGGGGAGCGTGCGCACGTCATTCGACCGTGATTGTTTTCCGCAACTTCGTTATATTGGCGTCCAATCCACCGGGAGAGTGACATGAAGGTAGGTCTGTTGATGGTATTCCAGAATTTCGAGGACGGAATCACCGACCAAGGCGCGTGGGAGCGGGACATTCACCTGGGCGGCTTGGCTGAGCCCTTGGGGTTCAATACTTTGAGCGCCGTCGAGCATCACTTCTTCAACTACGCCATGTCGCCGGACAACTTGCAGTACTTGAGCTACATGGCAGCCAAGACCGAGCACATCGGCCTGCTGACCGGGGCGGTCATTTTGCCTTGGCATGATCCCCTGCGGGTGGTGGAGCGCATGATCGTGCTCGATCACTTGAGCCAAGGCCGCGCCCTGTTCGGCATCGGCCGGGGCCTCGCCCGGCGCGAGTACGACACCTTCGGCGTGGACATGAACGAGGCGCGGGACCGCTTTGACGAGTCCGCGGAAATGATCATTCGGGCTTTGGAGACCGGCGTCATTGAAGGCGACGGCCCCTACTACAAGCAGGTGCGCACGGAAGTGCGTCCGCGCCCGTACGCCAGTTTCAAGGACCGCTTCTACGCCGTTGGCATGTCGTCGGATTCGGTGCCTGTGGTGGCCCGGCTCGGTGCCAAGATGATGAGCTTCGCGCAGAAGCCCTGGGCGGAAATGGCGCCCCACTTCGACCGTTACCGCACCCTGTACCGAGAGCATCACAACACCCAGCCGCCCTCGCCGGTGTGCGTGGACTTCCTGAGCTGCGACGAATCCGCCGAACTCGCCGAAGCCAACGCCCGCAAGTACATGGCCAACTACTACATCACGGTCATGGAGCACTACGAAATGGCGGGCGAGCACTTTCGCAAGATGAAGGGCTACGGAGACTACGCGGACAACGCCGAACTGCTGAAGGACACCGGCATGGCGGACGCCGCCAACGCCTTCGTTGACATCAACACCTTCGGCACCCCGCAGCAGATCCTCGACAAGATGGACCAGCGGCGC
>JAPPIX010000329.1:0-16906 GCA_028820495.1 Gammaproteobacteria bacterium | reverse complement strand
CATGAACATCGGCGACATTCCCGCCAAGTGGGCCAACCTTGACGCTAGCCGTCCGGCCTTAGTGGACATTCCGGCCGGACGGCGGCTGTCGTTCGGCGAGTTGGAGCAGGCGGTGCGGCGGCTGGCGAACGGCCTGCTCGGCTTGGGGCTGGCCAAGGGCGACCGGGTGGCCGTGCTGGCCAAGAACGGCATTGAGTACTTTGAAGTCTATTACGCCTGCGCCCGGGCCGGGTTGATTGCCCAACCCCTGAACTGGCGCTTGGGCGTGCCCGAGCTGGCGCGCATTCTTGAGAATGGCGAGCCGTCGGCGTTGGTCACCTCAACGGAGTTCGAGGCCGAGCGCCAAGCCCTCGAAGGCCAGGTGGACATTCCCCATTGGCTGCACTACGGCCCCGGCAGCGACGGTTCCTTTGAACGGCTTAAGACCAGCGCTGAGGATGCCAACCCCAGGACCGCCGCAGGCGGCGACGACCCGGTGCTCATCCTTTACACCGGTGGCACCACGGGCTTGTCCAAGGGGGCGCTGCATTCCCATCGCACGCTCACCATGGGCATGCTCAACCAGACAGTCGCCGAGCGCGTGGTGCCGAGCGACGTGTACATGCTCACTGGCCAGATGTTCCATATCCCGGTGGCACTGGCGATGAACTACATGGCCCATGGCTGCCCAGTGGTGTTGATGAACTTCGAAGCCACCGAAGCCTTGGAGATCATTCAAACGGAACGGGTGTCGGCGTTTTTGGGAATCACCACCATGCTTAACTGGATGATGGCGGTGGAGGGCTTCGACCGCTACGATCTGTCGAGCCTGCGCAACATCCAATACGGCGGCGGGCCGATGCCGGAAACGGTGGTCAAGGCCGCCCTCGACGCCTTCCCCTGCACCCTGATTCAGGGCTACGGCCAGACCGAGGGCATGACCATGACCTTCCTCTCCCAGGAGGACCATGCCGACGCGGTGTCGGGCAACCGTCCCGAGCGGCTCAACTCCTGTGGACGGGAGGGCTTCGTCACCCGCGCCCGGGTGGTCGATGACGCGGGCCAGGACGTGCCCAAGGATGGCCGCACGCCCGGCGAAATCGTCATTCAATCAGAGGCCAACATGCTCGGCTATTGGCGCCAGCCCGACTTGACCGCCAGCACCTTGCGTGACGGCTGGATGTGGACCGGCGATGTGGCCACCTGGGACGAGGACAGCTACATTTTCATCGTCGATCGCGCCAAGGACATGATCATTTCCGGTGGCGAGAACATCTACTCCACCCAAGTGGAAGCCGCCATTCACCAGCACCCGGGCGTGTTGGAGGCGGCGGTGATCGGCGTGCCCGACGACGAATGGGGCGAGGCCGTGAAGGCGGTGGTGGTGATGAAGCCGGGTGCGGTCGCCACCGAACAGGAAATCATCGACACCGCCCGCGCCCATCTCGCCTCCTACCAGAAGCCGCGCAGCGTGGACTTCGTGGACAGCCTGCCCAAGGCCCCTACCGGCAAGATCCTCAAGCGTGACCTGCGCGACCCGTACTGGCAGGCGCGGGGCCGCAACGTCTGAACCCATGGGCGTGCTCACCCCGGAACTCAAGGCCAACATCGGCAAGGCCGCACCGCCACGAACCGAGGTGGTCACCCGCCGGGACATCCGCAAGTACGCCATCGCCACCAACCAGCGGCAGCGCAAGTACCTGGATGGCGACGAAGCGCCGCCCCTCTACCATGTGGCGCTTTTTTGGGACGTGGTGGAACTCGACGAACTGACCCCGGATGGTGTCTCCATCGACGCGCTGTTGCCCAAGTTCCCCTTGGAGAAGGCCATGGCCGGTGGTCTGAACATCACCTACCACGACCGCATCCGCCCGGGCGACGTGCTGGTTGGCGAGCGCACCCTGACCGACATCTACGAAAAGGAGGGCCGCTCCGGTCCCCTGATCTTCTACGAAGTGGTGCTCGAAGTGCGCCGTCAGGACGGCGGTCCCGTGATCACCGAAAAGACCACGAGAATCCTGCGATGAGTGCACCGGCGCACCCGCTTCGCGTGTGCGTTTGGAGTTTCGCTGGCGCGAAACTCCGCGCCTTGGAGTGAGGAGAGTTTCCGACATGTTTCCGAACCTAGACGAGCTGAGCCCGGGCGATGAACTGCCGGCGCAGACCCACAAGCCGGACAACGTGCAGCTTTTCTTCTACAACGCTGCGCTCTGGAACGCCCACCGCATCCACTACGACCTGCCCTACGCCACCGAGGCGGAAGGCTATCCGGGCCTTGTCATCGCCGGCCCGTTGATGGGCGACTGGCTCGGGCAGTGCGTGGAGGCTTGGTTGGGCGACGGCGGTGCCCTGGTGAACCTGGAGTACTCCAATCGCGGCGCGGCTTACATCGGCGAAACCCTGACCGCTGGCGGGGCCGTGGAAACGGTGGATGCCGCCAAGAGCGAGGCGTCCTTGACCCTCTTCGTCCGCAACGAAGCGGGCGACGTCATCACGCCGGGGCGCGCCTTGGTTCGCCTGCATGGCTGAGGGTCCTTCACTGCGCGGCCAAGTCGCCATCGTCGGCGTTGGCGACACCCAAGTGGGCAAGGTGCCGGAGTTGAGCGCCACGGGCCTGTGCATCGACGCCGCCCAACGGGCGCTCGACGATGCGGGTCTCACCAAGAACGACATCGATGGGTTGGTCACCTGCAATAGCATGGCCGAGCCGCACATGTATCACGCCGAAGCGATGGCTGAGCATCTGCAGATCTTCCCCAGCTACTGCGTCAGCGCCGGAGCGGGCGGCGGCACCACCTTTGCCGTGCTCTACCAAGCCGCCTTGGCGATCATGCACGGGGTTTGCGACCGTGTGCTGATCAGCATGGCCGACAGCTTGCGCACTGGGCTGACGCGGGAGCAAGCCATGGTGATGCAGTCCTCCTCGGGCCATCCCCAATTCGAGACGCCCTACGGCGCAACGGTGCCTGGCTACTACGCCCTGATCGCCAACGCCTACATGCACAAGTACGGCGTCACGGCGGAGCAGATGGCCGCCGTGGCGGTCACCGCCCGGGCCCATGCAGCGCTGCACCCAGGAGCCCAGATGCGCACGCCGTTGACCGTGGAGGACGTGCTGGCCAGCCGCATGATTGCCGATCCCCTGCGCCTGCTCGATTGCTCCTTGGTCTCCGACGGCGGTGCCGCGGTGGTGCTGGCCCGCGCCGAGGAAGCGGGCGACCGTCCGCACCAGCCGGTCTATCTGCTCGGTGCCGGGGAGGGGCATGGCCATGAACATATCAGCCAAGCCGGGGACCTGACTTCCTCCCATGCTCGTCAGGCCGGGGAGCGTGCTTACGCCATGTCTGGATTAAGCCCGCAAGATATTGATTTTATTGAACTCTATGATTGCTTCACGCCGGTGGTGTTGATCGAGCTGGAAGACTTGGGCTTCTGCGGGCGAGGGGAGGCGGGCGCATTTATCGCCGCGGGGCACACAAGGCTCGGCGGCAGCTTGCCGATGAACACCCACGGCGGCCTGCTGTCGCATTCCCATCCGGGTAACCCGGGCGCGATGTTCGCGCTCACCGAAGCGGTGCGCCAGTTGCGCGGCGAGGCAGGCGAACGCCAAGTGGTGAATGCGGAAACGGCCTTGATCCACGCCCAGGGCGGCATCCTGTCGAGCCATTGCACCGCGATTTTGGGGCGAGACCGGTGAGCGTTGACGCCAAGCCCCTGCCGCCGATCAATCCCAGCACCCAGCCCTTCTGGGATGCCTGCGCCCAAGGACGCCTGCTGCTGCAGCGTTGCGGCGATTGCGGCCATCTACAGTTCTATCCGCGCTTGCTGTGCGCCGCCTGCGGCAGTCGGACGCTCGAGTGGGCGGAGGTCAGCGGTCGGGGCAGGGTGAAGACCTTCACCATCATTCGCCGCGCCGTCAGCGCCGCCTTCGAACCCGATGCACCCTACGTGGTGGCGCTGGTCGAGCTGGAGGAGGGGCCGACCCTGATGAGCAACATCGTCGGCTGCGATCCGGCCGACGTCGCCATCGGCCAGCCGGTTCGAGTCACCTTCGAGATGCGTGCGCAGGGCATCGCGGTGCCCCAATTCGAGCCAGCGGCCTGAATCCATCATCCATCCACAAAGGAGCAGATCAGATACGCCATGGACCGCACCGTACAGCTTGCCCAAGCCCGCTTCGTGATCGAGGAGATCATATTCCGCTACGCCGAACTGCTTGATTCCGGCAATCTTGAAGGCCTTTCCGCCCTGTTCGCCCGAGGCGCCATCAAGCCCGCCGTCGGGGAGCCCGTGAAGGGTGCCGAAGAGGTCTTCGGGCTCTATTCCACCGTGGTGAAGTTCTACGACGCGGATGAGAGCCTCGTCCCGTACGAGCGCGGCCAATGCACCCCGCGCACCCGGCACGTCACCACCAACCTGATATTCGAGTTCGACAATGCGGTCAAGCAAGCGACGGTGCGCAGCGTTTTCACTGTTTACCAAACTTTGGCTGGCCGCAATGAAATAGTGGCGGGAGGGCGCTACGTCGATAAGTTCGCGCGCACCCTGCAAGGTTGGCACATCGATCAGCGGGAGATCATCATTGAGAACGCGGGCGATATGAGCAGGCATTTGAATGGCTAACGAAGCTAAACCTCAGAGCGACGGGAGAACGGTCGCCGGGCGCAAATCTGGACTCAAGTCTCAGCCTTGTCCCGCGATCAAGAAAAATAGTCCTTTGAGTGGCATGGATGATCTGGCCAATGGCATGGCTGCGGCCATCCGCAATGGTTCAACACTCCCAAAGATGCCAGCGAACTTGGGGATCGAAGAGGCCTATGCGCTTCAGAAAACGGTCGTCGCAGCCGTGTCGGGCGGTTCGGTGGCCGGCCTCAAAGCGGGCCTGACCGCTGCGGCAGCCCAAGCGCAGTTCGGCGTCAGCCATCCTCTGATTGGCAGCCTCTACAAGCAGGGCCGCATGGCCCCGGGCGTCTCGTTCGCCAGCGCGCCGGGCGTCATGCTGGAATGCGAAATCGGCGTCGTGATCGACGAGCGGGGTGTGCCCCAGTCGGCAGGGCCGGTCATTGAAGTGCCGCGCATGGCGTTTGCCGATTCGGAGGACGTCAACGGCGTCAACCTGCTTGCCTGCAGCATCGCCGCCGACCGCTACATCGTGGGTACCCAGTTACCGATGCTGGCGTCCTATGCGGAAATCGAAGCGCGGCTCATCCGGGATGGCCAGACCGTCAGCGCCGCGCCAGCCACCGAGGCCTTGGGCGGACCCGGTCCAGCCGTCGAATGGATTCTCCGCGAAGCCCGTTTGCGCGGATTGCCGATTGCCGAAGGCATGCTGCTCATCACCGGCGCCATCGGCGGCATCCATCCGGCGGAGCCCGGCAGCTACCGCGCAGACTACGGCGTCTTGGGAAGCATCGAGTTCACGGTCACTTAATCGATTTCGCTGAGGGAGCCCATTCGATCATGTGTCGAAACATCAAGACGCTCTACAACTTCGAGCCGCCCGCCACTGACGAGGAGGTCCGCGCCTCCGCGTTGCAGTTCGTGCGCAAGCTCAGCGGCTTCAACAAGCCTTCGCGGGCCAACGCAGCAGTCTTTGAGCGGGCCGTGGACGAGGTGACGTTCGCGGCGGAGCGCCTGCTATCTGATCTGGTGACGGCGGCGCCAAAACGCAACCGGGCAGCGGAGGCGGCAAAGGCGAGGGCCAGGGCAGCCCAGCGCTTTGCTTGACTCAAGCAGCTACTGCGACCTGTTTTGCATCCGCCTTGTTTCTGGTGTGCCTTACCGGTATCCGTCCCGTCGGCATCCGCGAATTGGCGCGGGCTGGGCGGTCACATTAGTATCCGGCACATTTGAACAACAAGGAGCGCGCTCATGGCGCAAGCGAACGATATCAATCACCAGCCCTTTGAGGTGCTGCCAGCCGCCGACGGAGCCGTTGCGGGTCCAGTTCGCAGCCCCCGCAACATTGAGCAGTCCCTGCCCAATTCGATACATAACGATGCGGTGGCCCAGAAGCTCGGGCTGCGCGGGGGCACGGTGGCCGGGTCGCTGCACATGGAGCAGTTTCCGCCGCTTCTCGTCTCGTTGTTCGGTGCGGAGTGGTGGTCCAATGGGGGGCTCTCGCTCTACTTCAAATATGCGACGACGGATCGGGAGGCGGTGCAGTGCTTTGCGAAGCGGCCGGATTCCCCTGACCTTGGGGAGCAGGCGCCGGTTTGGATGGACACCGAAGAAGGGCGTCTAGTCGCCGAAGGCACCGCTTGGACCGGTCGGACACAAGCGCCCACGCCGTTGTCGGAGCGGGCTGCGAACGTGCCGCCGCCGAGGGATCTGCGGATATTCCGAGATTTCGGCATCGGCAGGGCGATGGAGGGCATCCCGGTTCGCATCAATGAGGCGGCCCTGGCCCGCCGTCTTGATGTCATCGTGGAGCCGCTTGATGAGTACGTGGCGCCAAGCCGCTACGGTGAGCGGGTGCTGCCGCCGAGCATGCTGGTGCAGGCGCTCACGGCCTATCACACCACGATGCTGCAGCACTGGCCTGACTTGGGAGTCGGTCTCTACGGTGCCATCGAGATCGAGCATCTCGCTGGCCCCTGCTTCGTGGAGCACGACTACGAGGCGCGGGGGGAGGTGCTTGCCGTGGGCGAGACGCCGAAGACGGAGTACCTCTGGTACGAGAGCATCCTCTCGGAACCGTCCGGTGGCGCGGACCGGGCGCGGATGCTGATGATGCTACGCTTCATGAAGGACTCAAGCCCCGCTTGGCAGTGATTGGCGTTACCCAATCTCCGGCCGCGGCATGATCGGGCTGTCGCCCGGTCGGTACAGCTCGTGGGCCCGTTTCCAACCGGCGAATGTGGCTAGTATGTGCGGCGGGTCGCCGTGGATTTCGGTGAAGCAGCCGTTGGCGCTGCGGGTGTCCAGGTAGGCGGCGTTGACGTTGTCGGCCCAGAGGTCGCAGGCGGTCTCGAAGCCCATGTCGTTGAGCCGCTTCATCTCGGCATCGAAGTCGTTGACCAAAACACCGATGTGGTGGAAGCCTTCCTCGCCGGGCGCGTACATGTCCCGGTAAATGGAGGGCGTGTCGTCATGCTGCTGGATGAACTGGATCATCATGTCGCCCAAGTAGCCGAAGGCGTAGGACACGTCGGCCTCTTGGTCGGTGCCCCGGTAGGTGAAGCGGTCGGTGACGTGGTGGGGCACCAGTACGAAGGGGCCGGCGCCGAACAGTTTTGACCAGTTGTGGCAGGCCTGTTCGAGGTCGTTGACCAAGTAGGCTTGTTGGAACAGCGGGTAGGAAGTGAGCATCTTCATGTGATTTCCGGTTAGCATGGGCGAAATTTCAAGTTAACATCATTCCAAGCGGAGGACACCACCATGGCAACAGTTTTGGTCACCGGCGCCAGCCGGGGCATCGGTTCGGAACTCGTCAAGCAGTATTTGGCGGACGGGGCGGAGGTCATCGCCTGCGTGCGGGACACTGCCGCGGCACCGGGCCTCGATGGCGTCAACGGCAACGTGCGCGTCGTGCAGATGGACACCGGCAGTCCGGAGTCCATCGCCGCTGCGGCTGCCGAAGTGGGCGACCAAGCCCTCGACGTGGTCATCAACAATGCGGGCTACGTCGGCGGCGCCAAGCAGGGCATCGACGATGTGGATTTGGACGAGTGGCACCGCACGTTGGACATCAACACCATCGGCCCGCTGCTCATCGCCCGCGCCTTCAAGGCCAACTTGGCCGCATCGGGCGACGGCAAGCTGATGAACGTCACCAGCCAGTTGGCGGCTTCCACTTGGCCTTTCGGCGGCATGCTGGTCTATTCCTCCACCAAGGCGGCGCTTTCCAAGGTGGCGCAAATCCTGGCGCTCGACTGGAAGGAGGATCCGATTACCGTCGCGCTGGTGCATCCGGGTTGGGTGCGCACCGACATGGGTGGCCCCAATGCGGAGATTTCCGCCGAGGAAAGCGCCTCGGGTATCCGCGCACTGATTGCCGGCATGACCAAGGCGGACTCCGGCAAGTTCTACAAGTGGAACGGCGACATCCACCCTTGGTAGTGCCCAATCCGGCGTTCTGAATCGCCGCGCTTCACAATCCCGTGGAAACCTGGCTTCGGCTGGCGGCGGTCGCGCTAGCCGCCTACGTTGGCGTTTGCCTGCTGCTCTACCTGCTGCAGGATTGGATGATCTTCTTTCCGCGATCGCTGGCGAACGAGCCGACCGGGGCGCATGTCGAGCGCACATCGCTCCAGCGTGGCGACGTGACCTTGCGCGGGTGGGTGGTCAATCGCCACTCCGAAGGGCCGTTGCTGTTCTATTTTGGCGGCAACGCCGAGGAAGTGTCGGGGTTGGTGGATGTATTTGCCCGGCTCGATGCCGTCACGGTGCTAATGAATTACCGGGGCTACGGCACAAGTGAGGGCAAACCGTCGGCGGCCCGTCTGATCGAGGATGCGGCGGCAGTGGTGGGCGGCCTCCGCCACCGCTTCGGCGCAGACCGACCGGTGGTCCTTTTCGGACGCAGCCTGGGCAGCGGCATTGCCACCTTGGCCGCCCGGGACGAGAGCATAGACGGCCTCATCCTGCTCAGCCCCTACCGCAGCATTGAGCGCATCGCCAAGCGCCGCTTCCCGTTCGCGCCGGTGGGCTGGCTGCTGCGGCACAACATCGACGCGACACTGGCCATCAACGCGTTGCCCGAACGCATCTTGGTGCTCTACGCCACGTCGGATTCGGTGGTGCCGACCGACGAGTCCCGGGCTTTCCTCCGCGAACTCAAATCCGACCCCCAGGTCGTGACGTTCGACGGCCCCCACAACGTCCCGCTGGAGGTGCCGCAACTCTGGCGAGCGATCGAGGGCTTCCTGCGTCAGATCTGATTGCCACCGGCCAACAGGTGCGGAGTATCGCGCCAGCGAAAGCGGGCGCGCTGGTTGTCAACGCATTGACGCCTCCCTATGATCAAGGGTTCGCTCATTCGAGCGGGTCAATCAAGGGAGGATTGTTTAATGACTGGAAAAATCACTGAACCTGTGCACCGAAGGGGTTGGCGGACCACGGTCAGCGGAATTCTCGTGGGGCTGGCATTGTTGGCGATGCCCTTTACCGGTGCCGTGGCGGATCACCCCCCGCACTGGGCGGCAACTTGGGCAACGGCGTCCAAGACCATCACGCCTTTCGATGCGCCCTTGCCGGCCATTAACGACACCACCATCCGCCAATTGGTTCGCATCAGCATGGGCGGCTCCTGGTTCCGAGTTTGGCTAACCAACGAGTTCGGCACGGAGCCGTTGAACGTTGGGGAGGCGCGCCTCGCTCGGCGAGAGGCCGGATCGGCGGTTCGTCCAGGAACGGACCGGCAACTCATGTTTGGCGGCCAGACCTCCGTGGTCATTCCGCCCGGCGCGCGCGTAGTCAGCGACCCGGTTGAACTGTTTGCCGGGCACCTATCGGACTTGGTCGTCAGCGTGCATCTCCCCGATGACATCTCCATGTCCGAATCGCCGGTGAGCTATCACGTTCGGGCGTTGCAGACCAACTACCTGGCGGACGGCAACCAGACGGCGGCGGCGGACCTCGATGCGCCGACCATGGTGCCGTCCTGGTTCTACCTGTCGGCCATTGACGTCGGCAGGGACCGTCCCGTGGATGTGGTCGCCGCCCTGGGCGATTCCATCACCGACGGCGACCAGACGCAGCCTGAGCCAGTGGACCAGAATGCCCGCTACACCAATTTTCTCGCCGAGTACATTCTTCGAGCCAACGACCTGCATCCCAACGGCTACCGGTACGCCACGGTCGTGAATCTGGGCATTTCAGGCAACCAGGTGAACAGCGACTTCCTGGGCGAGAGCGCCCAGGCGCGGTTGAACCGGGATGTGCTCTCGCAAACCGGCGTTACCCATGTGATAGCGCTCGGAGGCATCAATGACATCGGGTTGCCGGTGCTGCTCGGCGCCCCGGCGGGTGCGTCGGCGGCGCAGTTGATAGCCGCCCATCAGCAGATCGCCGCCCGCGCCGGAGTGGCCGGGTTGACCACCATCGGCTTGACCCTGCCGCCGTCCGGCGGCTCGTTTCTGCCAGGTTACGGGATGGGCGCGGTTGAAGAGGCTCGCCAAGGCTTGAATGCATGGATGCGCACCAGCGGCGCCTATGACATCGTGGTGGACATCGATGCCGTCCTTAGGGATCCGGATGACGCTACGCTCATGCGCCAGACCTTGACGGCTGATGGGCTGCATCCCAATGCAGCCGGCTATCGGGAGATGGCCAAGGCGATTTACCTGGCCCTCTCCAACCGGCCAAACCGGTCCCGCTGACATGACCATGAACGTCAGGCCCGTACCGGCGCTCGACGCGGAGGTCAACGACATCCGGCTGGCCACCGCCGAAATCGTCAACGATGACATCCTGCCGGCGGAGGACAAGCTGTGGGGCTGGATGGCGCAGGGCGCAAAAGCGCCCAAGGCGGTGGTTGACGAGGCCCGGGAACTCCGTCACGGCATCCAGAACAAGGTCAAGGACTCTGGCCTCTGGGCACCCCATTTGCCGCGCGAGTTCGGCGGCATGGGCCTCACGTTCATGCAGCACGCCTTCATGAACGAGGTGCTGGCCTACAGCCCTGGCGCCGCTTCGCTGTTCGGCGTGGTGGCGCCCAATTCGGGCAATCAGAAGATCCTCGTCAAGTACGGCACCCCGGAACAGCATGATAAGTGGCTCAAACCGCTCACCGAAGGCCGCATGCAGTCAGCCTTCTCCATGACCGAGCCCCACAACCCGGGCTCCGACCCGCGCTCCCTCACCACCCGTGCCGAACTCGATGGCGATGAATGGGTGATCAACGGCCACAAGTGGTTTACCTCCAACGGCCATGCCGCCGACTTCTACATCGTGATGTGCCGCACGTCCGAGCCGGACGAGTCCGGCGGGCGCAACGAGAAGATGACCCAGATCATCGTGCCCAAGGACACGCCCGGGGTGAACATCGTGCGTGGCGTGCCCGTATGGGGGCGCGGCTCCAGCCACTGCGAGATCGTCTATGACAACGTGCGGGTGCCTCGGGAGAATCAACTCGGGCGCACCGGCACCGGGCATGCCGCCGCCCAAGACCGATTGGGCGCGGGCCGGGTGTACCATTGCATGAACTCCATCGGCGCCATGTGGCGGGCTTTCGACCTCATGGTGGAGCGCATCATGAGCCGCGAGGTGCACGGCGGCGAAAAGCTGGAGGAGAAACAGTTCATGCAGGGCTTCATCGCCGACAGCTACATGGACATCCAGAGCGCTCGGCTCATGACCATTCACTGCGCCGAGAAGATGGAGAGCGGCGCCGACCCCCGCACCGACATCTCCGCCATCAAGGTGTTCGTGCCGCTGGCCTACCATCGGGTGGTGGACCGCGCCATTCAGGTCTGGGGCGCGGCCGGCGTCTCCGGCGACCTGCCCTTGGCGGGCATGTACCAGGGCGCCCGCACCCTGCGCATCGCCGACGGCCCGGACGAGGTGCATCGCATCCTCATCGCCAAGAACGTGCTGCGCCGCTACCACGCCGGCGAGTCCTGGGACTTCGGCAACTAGGAAGCCGTTTCATGCCCAAGCTGACTGAGACTGAAGTCGATCGATTCCTTGCCGAACCCGGTGTGCTGATGCGGGTGGCCGTGGTGCGTGAGGATGGCAGCCCCTTGGTCACGCCCATCTGGTTCCTGCACGAGGACGGGGCCATCTACTTCACGCCGCGCAAGCGCTCGGAGTGGTTCGCCTGCCTGCGCCGGGATGCCAGGGTGGCGCTCTGCATCGATGAGCAGGCGCTGCCCTACCGCAAAGTGCTCGCCGAAGGGGAGGCCGAGCTGCTCCATGACATCGGTGAGGACGATGTCTGGCGCGGCCTCTATCGGCGCATCGCGGAGCGCTACGTGCCGCCTGAAGGGGCGGACGCCTACATCCGCAACACCATCAATCAGCCGCGCGGGCTTTACCGGCTGCCGCTTAAGCGGGCGCGGGTCACCACCTGGCGGATGCCCTTGGAAGGCGAAGCCGGGGAGGGCATCTGGCACCACCGCTACTACGAGGAAGGCGCGGCATTCAGAAACCGGGTGTAAGCCCCGGCTGCCTCAGCTTTCCGCTTGGGGAGCCGACGGTAGCGCGGAGGGGTGTTCGGTGGTCCGCTTCGGGCCATGGGAGGCTTGGATCATGCCTTCGATCCTAGCGATGCTGGTGCTCATTTCGTTGAATTGCGACTCAAGCCGTTCAAAGCGCACGACAAAGCGGGCTTCCATGTGGTCCAACCGCCGGTCCATCCGTTCGAAGCGGGCATCGACCTGCTCGAAGCGGGCATCAACCTGCTCAAATCGGGCGTCGGTAGCGCTTGATACGGAGAGTATCGTCGCTTGGTTCACGCCAATGATGCTGGCCCCAACCAGCAGGGTGGTGGTCATGTTGGCGTTGATTTTGTGCTTCATGGATGGCTCCTGGACGGCATTGTGGATGAATTGGTGCCGAATTGTCGAGCACTCGAACAACCACCGTCTGTAGGAAATCTCTATTTCTTTGTGCGACATCTCTGAAAGTGCCGCCCAGTCGCGTCAATCCGCCATGCGCTCCGCCCTGAGCTGCTTGCGGCGCAGCTTGCCGGCGTCGTCGCGCAGGGGCTCATCGGTGAATTCGAAGCTGCGCGGGAGCTTGTAGCGCACCAATCGTTCGGCGAGATGAACCAGCAAGGCCTCTTCGTTGATGCCGCCATTGGGAGCGTCCACGATGGCATGCACGATGTTGCCCATGTCGGCGTGCGGCAGGCCGATGACGGCGCATGAACGCACCCCCGGGAAGGATTCGACCGCGCCCTCCACTTCCGCCGGATAGATGTTGGCGCCGCCGGAAAGGATCATGTCCGTTTGCCGGTCGGTGAGGTAGAGGTAGCCGTCCTCATCCATGTAGCCTAGGTCGCCCAAGCTTTCCCAGCCGCCTTCCATGGCCTTGGGTTCGGCGCCGATGTAACGGTAGGTGCTGCCTTGGCCGGTGTCCGGCAGGATGAATATCTCCCCGACCTCGTCGGCCGGCAGGACCTCGCCCGCTTCACTGACGATCTTCATTTGGCAGCCGGGGTTCGGCTTGCCGACGCTGCCCCGGTGCCGAAGCCACTCAGGTCCGGTGATGACCGTCCCGCCCTGGCCTTCGGTGCCGCCGTAGAGTTCCCAGATCACTTCGGCGCCGAGCCAGTCGATGAAGGCTTCCTTCAGCCAAGGCGGACAGGGCGCGGCCAAGTGCCAGAGCACCTTGAGGGAACCGAGGGCGTAGCGGTGGCGCACGGCTTCCGGCAGGCTCCAGATGCGCTGCATCATGGTGGGCACCAGGTACAGCAACTCGACTTGCTGCTCCTCGATCAGGCGCAGCGTGTTCTCGGCATCGAAGCGCGTGGTGATGGTCACGCGGTTGCCCTTGAACAGGGCGATCATGGCCCACATGAACGGCCCGTTGTGGTAGAGCGGACCGGGGACCAGCACCGAGGCGCCGATCGGCATCTGCAGGAAATCCTGATCGGGATTCCAGACGGCCGCCGTTGCCGAGACGATGAGCTTGGGACGGCCGGTGCTGCCCCCGGAGGTCATGGCCTTGAACGACGCTGCGGGCGCGGCGGCGATGGGCTCGCTCGACTCGGCGTCGGCCCTGAAGCCCGCCGCCACGCACGCAAAGCCGGGATGCTCGTTCTCGCCCACGCCGACCACTAGGCTTGGCTGGGCGAGGTCGATGATCTGGTCGCGCTCAAGTTTCGGCAGCTTGGCGGATACCGGCTGCGGCGTGGCGCCGCACTTCCAGACGGCAAAGCAGGCGATGAAGAACTCGATGCCGTTCGGCAAGGCGACGGTCACGAAGTCGTTTTCCCGTACGCCGAGCCTTCGATAGGCGCGGGCCAACCGGTTCGAGGCGGCATCCAGTTCCGTCCAGGTCAGATGTTCATCGTCATGCACCAAGGCGATGGCGGCGCCGCCGAAGGCGTCGGCCCAGTGGGCGGGAACTCGGTCTATGGGAATCTCGGTCATCGCTTGCAATTCCTTAGCACTTCACCATGCCGCCATCGACCATCAGGGACTGTCCGGTGATGTTCTTGGCCGCCTCGGAGGCTAGGAACACGGCTGCGTTGCCGATGTCCTCCACGGTCTGTTCGCGCTTGAGCGGCGTGCGGTCGAAGATCTCCGGATAGTCCCCTCGGGCGATCCCTTCGAACCACTGGCGCGGGTCCTGTCCCTTGAATTCCCGCATGTGGCTGACGGCGCGTCGGGCATTGCCCGCCCAAGCGTCGGTATAGACGATCCCCGGGCAGATGGCGTTGACGTTGATGTTATGCGGGCCGAGCTGCTCGGCGAGGGTTTGCGTGTAGTTGACCAGCGCCGCCTTCATGGCGCTGTAGGATGGATGCACGAAGTGGTCGAGCATTTTCGCGGACAGCGAAGCGCGCCCCGCGATGGAGGACAGGTTGATGATCTTGCCGCCGCCCTGGCGTTTGAGGTGGGGGATCAAGGCCTCGCACATCAGCACCACGGGCTTGAGATTTTGGGCATAGAGGGCATCCCAGATGGCGGCTGGCCCTGCCAAGGGGCCGGCCTCTGGCTCGATGGCCGACTTGGGCGCGGCGCCAACATTGTTGATCAAGATGTCAATGCGCCCAAAGCGCTTAAGCCCCGCATCGACGCAGTCGATGATGATTGCCGGGTCGGTGATGTCGCCGGGAAACGCCAGCGCCTCCCGGCCCAGCGCCCGCACGGCCTCGGCAGTGCCCGCTGTCGTCACCTCGGCATAGGAGTTGACAATCAGATTGGCTCCGGCTTCAGCCAGCGCCAAGGCGATGCCGCGCCCAATCCCCCGTCCCGCCGCCGAAACGAGGGCTGTCTTCCCTTTAAGCTGCATGGTTGCATCCAGTTCGTTTTGCGGCGCTATTCAATCGTTTTGCGGGCGCGAGGTCCACTTGTTTCAATGTTCGGCTTCGCAAGGCTCATGTATCGCCTGAAAGAACGGCGCTATGCGCTGTCCGAGGGCGAGATGCCCCCGATCCAAGGGCTCCCGCCTGAACCGGGCGTTTTCCCCCGGCTCGAGGGCGTCCCGCCCTCGTCCTAGCCGGGACTGTTACATCAAAGACGGAATGCCCTTGGTGGGGGTTCGGTGGTTCGGAGCGAGGGCAAGATGCCCTCGAGCCGAAGTTGCGCACCAACTATTGGGTTCTTCGTCCATTGGACTGTCCTTTTTCTTGAGTCTAGAGGTAGCATACTCGGCACTACGGAGGTGCTATGCGAGCAACGGATTGGATCGACTTAAGTGGCAAGATGGCCCATGTGACGGGTGCCGGGCACGGCATTGGCGCCGCCATCGCGCGAGCGCTTGCCTTGGCCGGCGCGAAGGTGGCGGTGAGTGACATTGACGCGGCCGGCGCTGAAGAGACCGCCGCAGCGGTGGGCGGCGTCGGCATGGCACTCGACGTCAGCGACCGGGAGGCGGTGGACGCGGCGTTGGCCGCCACGGTCGATCGGTTAGGCGGCCTGGACATCCTGGTCAACAACGCGGGGGTTTACCGGGATTTGATCGGGCCAGTTCGGGACATCAGCGACGCGATGTGGCGCAAGCTTTGGTCGGTCAACGTCGATGGGGTGTTCTATTGCTGCCGAGCGGCGGCACGGATCATGATCGAGGCGGGCCGCGGCGGGCGCATCATCAACGTCAGTTCCACCCAGGCGGTGACGCCGGGCTTGGGGGTCACCTACGACGGCTCCAAGGCCGCGGTGGCGCAGATCACCAAGGCGCTGGCCCTGGAATTGGCGCCCCACCGCATCAACGTCAATGCCTTGGCGCCAGGGCCGACTTGGGTGCAGGGCGGCGATCCGCCACCGGTTGACGGCCAACCGCCGCCGCCGACCGGCGATCCCTTGGCGGACACCGTGGCGGATCGCATCGCCCGGTTGCCAGCGGGCCATTGGGCCGATCCCATGGAGCAAGGCAAGGCGGCGGTGTTTCTGGCCTCGGCGATGAGCGATTTCGTCACCGGCGCATACCTGCCGGTTGACGGCGGCTGGCTCACGCTATGAGGCTGGGTGCGCTGTTGGGGCCGGTGACCGGCGAATCGGCTCCCGACCGGCTGGCCGAGCAGGCTCGAACCTACGCGGGGGAAGGGTTCGAGAGCCTGTGGTCGGCGCACGCCTTGGGCCGTGGCTTCATGCTGACCGAGCCCTTCATCGCGCTCAGCGTCGCGGCCACGGCGGCGGAGAACGTGGAGGTCGGAACGGCCGTGCTGCAAGCGCCGCTCTACCACCCGGTGGACTTGGCGCTGCGCATCTTCTCCCTACATCAGGTCTGCGGCGGGCGGCTCGTGATTGGCCTTGGCGTCGGCTCGGCACTGAGTGATTTCGCTGCCTTGGATCGCCCTTTTGCAAGTCGATTTGACGACTTTTCGTCGATGATTGGCGTCCTTCGGGAGATCCTCCGCACGGGCCAGCACCAAGGAGCGGATGTGACGCCGTGGCCAGCGGTCCGCGGCGGACCGCCGCTCTATTTGGGCACATGGGGCAAAGGGGTGGAACGGGCAGCAGCCGAGTTCGACGGCTGGATCGCCTCCGCCCACTACCGCAGCGCGGATCAGGTCATCGCCGCCTTGGGCCGTTACCGACAGGCTGGCGGCGGACGGGCCGTGGTATCCACCATTCAGTTGCCGCCGGGCACGGACCTTGGCGAACTCAAGGCCAAGCTCGACCGCTTTGCCGAAGCGGGCTTTGATGATGCCGTGGTGCTTATCCTGCCGGGCGGTCCTAGTCCCGAGTCAGTGCGTCAACTGGTGGATTGAAGGCCACCCGGAACCTCGTTCGCCGCACTCTTGAGCGTTTCGATGTGTTCGACGGCGTTGAGGCCGCCGCCGAGGGTGCGCAGGCACAGGTGGGTTAGACCC
>JAPPIX010000372.1 GCA_028820495.1 Gammaproteobacteria bacterium | reverse complement strand
TCACGACCGATCCGGCGACCCTCGCCGGCGACGGCAGCCTGATCGACTACTGCGACCTTCCCCCGCTCGATGGCAGCGGCAAGCTGGCGGCTGACATACCCAAGGGCAACACCCCCGGTTGCAGCTACGCCCACTTCCCATTGCCCATCCTGGCGGAGTGCACGGAGCCTCTGGTGGCTGGCGCCGACGACATACGGGGGCTGTGGCTGGGGGTGGAAGGCGGGCACGTCGGGCACGTGGAACGCATCGAACAGTGCGGGCGCCGGGTGGTCGTCACCACCAGCGGCATCATTCACGACTACGGCCCGAACAGCACCTTGGGCGAGAACACCAACGACACCGAGGGCTCCGCGGCCTTCAGAATCGGCGGCAAACCCTATTGCCCGCGGACATCCGCCAGCATGATCTGGAACCAAGGGGTCCTGGATTTCCACGTGTTCGGTTGGGGCCCCGTGGTGGTGCGGCGCTACCTTGATGGTGAGCAGCTCGTGTGGGAATACGCCGACGGCAGCGTCACACGAATGGATCGCATCTGCACCTTACCGGAGACGGAGAAGGTTCCACGCCCGAGGTAAGCCCGACCACCCTCTCCCAGCCAGGCTGATTCACAACCCAAATGACGCGCCGCCATCGCGGTCCAGCTTTGGGTGCCGAGCGCGCAATCTGGTATCTGGCAGTTCGTCTCCAGGTTCGGGGGGCACGTTCGGCGCGTTGTCGAGATGGCGCATCAAGTCGCTTGGCGTTGACCTAGCGCCACGGCGCTCGAACAGCTCAGCCGCCGTCTCCACAGCACCAATTTTCTGCGCCACCGCTGTAGCGATCCACTGATTGAGCGAGACCCCATCGTCCCTAGCCAGACGTGCGGCCGTCTCCTTCAACGAGATCGGTAGCTTCAACGGGTACTTGTAGCGGGTGGATTCGCTCATGTTGTCAATCTCATTAGGATGTCCCTTGGTGATGCGACCGATATGCCAAGCTCCGGCGCTGGCCCAAAGTCCCTTTGGTTGTGGGTCACTATGTAGTCAGCAGCGCCGTTGCTGGCCACTTCCAGCACCATTTCGTCATTGGGGTCGCGCAAGGTCGGCCGCATCCTGAAATGCACGTTTACCGGCTCGGCAATTGCGGCAATCCCGTCCATGATGGACGCCACATCGTCCAGACTGTGGCCCGTGGCCTCGCGCACTTCCAATCGTCCCAGCACTGCCTCATACTCCAGAAAAAGAGCCGTCGAACAAAGCAACGTCACCCTTCCGAGCGCCGCTTGCCGCAGCAGCTCATTACTGGCGCCCGAAGCGCTGCGGAAGGCAGCAATCACTACATTGGTGTCGATCACAAGTCTCACCTACGAACCATAATCGGACATCCATAGAGATGTCAACACATCCATTGGACATCCATAGAGATGTCAACACTTTGTGGGTCCCTTTCATTCAACCAACATTCATTCAAACCTCGCGGCCAGATCTAGGAACATCAAGGAGAACCCATGCACGACACCATCAAGGACCACAGGAGTCGCCCGACTGAATCCGATATCAGCCTGACGCTGCATCGCGTGATCGACGCCCCGGTCGCAGCAGTTTATGCCGCGTGGACCGATGCGTCGATTTTGGAACGTTGGTTCGTGCCTAGCGATGCCGCGGTGGCGCGTGTTGTCGCGGACGCCACGGTCGGCGGGCAGTTTCTCATCGAGATGCGCGGGTCCGACGGCACGAAATTCATCGTCAAGGGCCTGTATCGGGAAGTCCTGGCCCACCGTCGCCTCGTACACACTTGGTGTTGGGAAGGCAGCGACCTTGAGAGCCTGGTCACCGTCGAGTTCGAGCCGACGGCGGCTGGCAAGACCCGCCTGACCCTGACCCACTCCCGGTTCCCGGAGGACAAATCCCGCGACGAACATGAGCGGGGCTGGAACGGGTGCCTCGCGAAGCTGGACGATGCCGTCGCGCGCCACACGGCAGAATCCATATGAACTACGCCAACCCCTGCCCCCACGGCCCCATCGAGACGGTCACCGACCGCCTTGCCTTCGTGCGCGGCAGCATTCGCATGAATGCGTTGTTGCGGATCAGCCGCAATATGGCCATTCTCAAGGACGAGGACGGGCTCACCTTAGTCAACCCCATACGCCTGACCGCTTCCGGCGAG
>JAPPIX010000346.1 GCA_028820495.1 Gammaproteobacteria bacterium | reverse complement strand
GGTCGGATCCCAGCCCCATGCCCACGCAAAGGCACACCCCTTCGGGCGCGGAGTACTTGGGGATTTGGTCGAGGCTGGGCAAATCCTCGACCTTCATCGGGATGTCGCTGATGATCCTGTCCAGCTGAAATCCCAGAAGCTGGTAATAGGCGATGCTCCGCTGCAAGTCGCTGCAGTTGAGATGGATGTGACTGATGTTCAAAACTCTGCTAACTGCGGACATCGGGTGCGCTCACCTTATGAGTGAATTGAGTTGTGGCCGACAGCAGCCCCGGCTCACCCTTTTGAGATCTGCGACGAGTCGCCGCCTGCGCCGATGCGCCATGGACTCGCCACAAGGTCAATCTCTTTGGGGGCCATCTGCTTGAAGCATGGCACCAGCGCATCCCTGCATCGTAGTCCATTCTCAAATGCAACTTGCTGTGACATTCAGGCGCTTTCCACAGAACCGATCGCACGGGTCACTCGGCGCCGTCAATGACCTCCTGTGCTTGTTGTATCTGCATTTCCAGCCAACCGGATTCATCAAAGTTGCGCCCGCGGGAGCGCGCGACGAGCTGATTCAAAATGGCGATTTGCGCCTTTCTGACCGCTGGATTGCCGGGGTCGCTCGCCAGCGCGATCTCGATGAAGTGCATGGCCTTGACCGGCTCATCGGCATCAAGATGCCTGGCAGCCGCCGCGACCACGGCATCCAGGCCGCCGGCCAGCTCCGCCAGCTCGGGCCAAATGCTGCTGGCGGGTGTGCCATAGAGCTCGGTGGTGCGTTCGTGCCTGAACCACCCGGCATACTCTTCATAGACAGCCCTGACGGTCCAGGATACGGGACTGCGGCCGGGTTCCATCGCCAGAGCCTGTGGTAGCTGAATGCTGTCCATCAGGTGGGACAGGCTCCGCTGGGCGTTCATGCCCTTCACGGTTTCGTCGTGAATGTGCCTCACGGCGTCACGGAGCTTCGTGACGTAGGCCAGAACCCTGTCCTCTCCCTCGATGGGGTCGTCGTGCCCCGTCACAAGGAGTGCGGGACGCAGCTCGATAATGCGTTCCATGTCGCGGATGAATTGCGCCACGCTGCGCTGCCTGTCGCCCCGCAGCGTGTAGAAGTTGGGCAGCGCCCCGTGGATGGCGCCCGTCAGGTTGCCAGTGAAGAGCGCCTTCTCCCCCGGCAACCAGACGACAACGCCATCCAGGGCTTCGCCGCTGTCCATGGCGATCAATTCAAACCGGCGACCGCCCACCGCAAATGCCAGGCTGTCGTCAAACAGCACGGGCTCGAAAGCCACTTGCGCCGGAGGCAGGGGCAAATCGTCCGGATTGGGCGTCTGAACCAGACTTGGGATTACGTTCATCATGCGCGGGCCGAAGAATGGTAGGAGCATCTCGAAGGCCTGCTTCAACTCCGGAAATCTCCGTTGGGCAATGGTTTCGTTGCCAGGGTCGGCAAATGCGGCCCAGCCCCCGATGTGGTCCCCGTGATGCTGGGTGAAGATTATTTTCCTGACGTTGAGCGGGCGCCCCAACAGCTCCTCGTAACGCTGGCGGTATCTCGCGCCTTGGTGGGCCATGCCGGTGTTGATGACCACATCGCCTGCGTCGCTCGTGACCAGGTAGCCATTGGAGGTACCCTTGGACATCAGGATGAAGCCATTGATGCGAATCGCGCCCTGCTCGGGACTCCATGCAGTGGCATCAACCAGGTGATGCTGGGAGCTGTGGTACTTGGCCATGGTTTCCTCGGTTTCCGCGATCGTGTGGCTGGAGGGTTTGGCTTGCCCGTCCGCGGCGGCAAGGACTGCGGCAGCCAACAACAGGCCGGTGCGCAATCCGGGTGGTGACGGGGACCGCTTCATCCCGAGCCACCCGGACCTGTTCGAGATAAACCCCTCAAGCCGCCGTTAGAATCGCGGTATCGATTTTTCGAACTCGGCGGCCTGCCGGGCGCTGAACCACACGTGTTCGATGTAGTGCCCAAGGCGCGGGCGCTCATCGGTGAACGCAAAGCGTACGTCGTCGCCCACCGCGCCTTCGAGCACCACGGGGTGAGCCGCGTTGAACTGCTTCCGATGCCGGTTCCACGCATCGAGGTTTCCGGCAACCATGACGCCCACGTGATGAAAGGCCACCAGCGCCTGCGATTCGCCCAGAACATCGGCGTAGAG
>JAPPIX010000287.1 GCA_028820495.1 Gammaproteobacteria bacterium | reverse complement strand
GAGGCCACCCAGGCGGCCATCAAGGACGGCTGGATGCGAACGGGCGACGCCGGCTGCTTGGACGAAGCGGGGTACTTGTTCGTCGTTGACCGTCTCAAGGACGTGATCATCTCCGGCGGCGAGAACATCCACTCCCAGGAAATCGAGAACGTGATTGCGGAAATGGCCGGGGTCCGCGGCTGCGCGGTCATCGGCATTCCCGACGACCAATGGGGTGAGCGCGTTCATGCCGTGGTGGTTCCTGACAAGGGCGGAGCTGCCATCACCGAGACCGGCGTCATCGACCATTGCAGGCGGCGCCTCGCCAGCTACAAGTGCCCGAAGTCCGTCACCCTGCGGCGGCAACCCCTGCCCCTGAGCGCCGCCAACAAAGTCCTCAAGCCACAGCTCAAGCAAGAGATCATCGAAGCGACCGGACGCGGCGGGCAGGAGTAGGCGCCTGGGCTTAGTTGCGCGCTTGGTACAGCCAAGGGCGTTGAATGCGGTCCCGCTCTATGTGATCTTCGATCATCGCCGCCTTGCGGAGCGTGAGTTCAACCTCGTCTTCGCCGCTCAGCAGCATGTCCCGGTCCCGCGCATTGATGTCGAAGCCAAAGCGGGACGTGCCCGCCGAGACCGTGCGTTCGGCAAGGTCCAAGGAGACCACCGGCGCTTCGGGATTGGCCTCGATATGCGCAAGGATCTCCGCCACCTCGCGCTTGGCAAGCGCAACCGGCAGCAGGCTGTTGCGAATGCAGTTGTTGTGGAAGATCGCGCCGTAGCTTTCGGCAAGAACGCAGCGGATGCCAAACTGCCTGAGTGACCACACCGCCGCCTCCCTGGACGAACCGCAACCGAAGTTCGCCCCCGCCACAAGGAACACCGCCCGATCGAAGGGCTTGTTGTTGAGCACGAAATCGGGATTTACGATGCGTGTGCCGGCCTTGTACCGCCAGTTCGCGAACAGCTTTTCCGCGTATCCCGTACGGGAAACCGACTGGGTTTCCCTGGAGGGGACAATGGCATCGGTATCGACGTTGTCGATGGGCAGGGGCGCCGCTATGCCGCTTAACCTGGTCAGGGGCTCCATCGCCAATCCCTCTGCCGGCAAATCAACGGGATGGAGACGGCGGGACGATCCGCCCCGCCACGGCCGAGGCCGCAACGGTGGCGGGACTGGCGAGATGCGTCTTCACGCCCGGGCCCTGGCGGTTCTGGAAATTCCGGTTGGTCGTGCTGATGACCCGCTTGTTGGCGCCGAAGGTCTCCCCGCCCGCATAGAAGCAGAGCGAACAGCCGGGCTCGCGCCATTCGAAACCTGCGCCCTTGAACAGCTCGTCAAGCCCCTCGGCCTGGGCCTGCCTCTTCACCGCCGCCGAGCCGGGCACGCACAGCGCCTTGATGCCGACGGCGACCCTGCGCCCGCGCAGCTGCTCGGCTGCGGCGCGCAAGTCCTCGATTCTCCCATTGGTGCAACTGCCGATGAAGGCGGCTTCGATCGGCAGTCCGCGCAGGCCGGTGCCTTCGGGCAGGCCCATGTATTCCATCGCCTGCCGCATTGATTCCCGTTTTGTGGCATCGGCTTCCTCCGTCAGGATGGGAACGGCGCCGTCAATGCTGACCACGTGATCGCTGCTGGTGCCCCAGGTCACCTGCGGCCGAAGCCCGGACACGTCGATCGAAATCACCTTGTGGAACCTCGCATCGCCGTCGGACTTCAATGCGGACCAGTGAGCGACCGCTTGCTCCCAGAGTTCCCCCTTGGGCGCGTATCTTCCGTTGCGCAGATAGCTGTGGGTCTTTTCGTCCGGCGCCACCACCGCCGTCCAACAGCCGAACTCCACCGCCATGTTGCACAGGGTCATGCGCCCCTCAACGGACATGGCCCGGATCGCCGAACCGGCAAACTCAACCGCATCCGCCTTGGTGACGCTGCCTCCTTCCACGGCACTCAAGCGCAGAACGATGTCCTTTGCGGAAACCGCCTCGGGGAGAGTTCCCTCAAGGTTGACGAGCACCTGATTGGGCCTCTTCACCGGCAGGCAGCGGGTGCTCAGCGCATGCTCCCCTTGGGTGACGCCGATGCCCCACGCGAGGGCGCCGACGCCGCCGAGCGTGGCCGTGTGGCTGTCGCCGCAGACGATGGTCAGTCCGGGCTGCGCGATGCCGAGCTCGGGGGCCATCAC
>JAPPIX010000068.1 GCA_028820495.1 Gammaproteobacteria bacterium | reverse complement strand
GGGGTTCAACAACCTATTCGACGAAAACCCGCCGGTCTGCTTCCCCTGCAGCGTCATTGGCATGAGCCAGGTTGTGCATGATCTGCCCGGGCGGGTCGGATACCTGCGCTTGGGCTACCGGCGGTAGCTGGTTTCCTGCCCATGAACCTGCGCCGGGGCTGCACGGGAGATCGCGTGAAGGAACGGCGCTGCGCACCGTCCGAGGGCGAGACGCCCTCGCTCCGGGGCGGCATGCCGGCACCGAGCGGGATCCCGGAGCGAGGGCATCTTGCCCTCGATTGGGCTGTTGGAAGGCGCTTTCCCTCCGGAGAATCGGAATTTGTTCCATGCGAGCTTTGTCGTTCGCCCTGACGCTCTGGGCAGTTGCCTCCCAACTGATGGCCCAGCGGAGTTCGGGAGTGTCTCAGGCAAGGAGAAGGGAGCACCCGACTGCCATGGATTTCGGAGGCGGCGTATAATGTCGGCATGGCGCAAGACTTCCCCCAACGCATCCAACTGGCCGCTGAGCCAGCGGCGGTCACCTTGGCTGAATTCTTTGATTTGGCCGACCTCACCATGGGTGGTGGCACGGTGCTTCAGGCTCGGTGGGGGCACCGCGAATCGTTCCGAGCCATGGGGCGAAGAGGAGATGGCTGAATCCCTGCGCTCGGCGCTTGGGGGCTGCCCGGCAATCCGCAGCACACGGGGGATTGGGCGATGAGCCGGATGGAAGGGCGGCCGGCATTGGCCCCCGAGGAACGTTTCATGGCCAACCCGAAGACCCACAACGCCCCGCCTGCCGAAGCGGACTGCGACGACTTGGTGGCGTCCATGCTTGGTCGGCATTGCGCCGGAATGTCCAAGCGGGCGGGCGCACGGGAGTTGCGCTTGGCGCTTATCGCAAAAGCGGGCGAGGCGCGGGGGGCGGCTGAGACGATTCGTTGGCTGCTTGGCTCCATCTGGGTGCAGGACCTGCACAAGCTGGCTTGGTGTTGCGGAATTCCCATCATCCGTTTGGCGGAGCACGCCCGACATGCGGGCGTCACCAACGCGAACCTGATTCGCTGGCTGAACCAGTTCTCGGCCCCTTAGTCTATCTGCTTTGCAGCTTGTCCCTCTGGGCCATCAGCAGGCCTGAGCTGCGGTTCGACGCGGACCGTTCTAAAGGTGCGCTTGCCGGCGCGGTGTTCGCGGGCTTCGCGAAGCCCGTCGAGGACCTCGTCAGCGATGTTGCGTTCAGTCAGTTTCGATTTCCTCCACGGACCAGCGGATCTTGCGCACGCCGCCTAGCCCTTGCAGTTGGGTGCGTTCATCCCTGCGCAGGCCGCGTCCACTCAATCAATGGTGAATGCGTCGCTCGCCCTATAGGATGATCCTAACAGGTTAACGCTTCTCAGCTGACTTTAGGTTCGACCGGCGTTCCCGGCGTCGGCGCTTTTTAGGGCCGCGATGAACTTCTCGCCCTCCTCAACACTCAGGAGCAGTGCCGTGCGCCTGTCGAAGGGAACATAGGCGATGCTTGACTTAGTCGTTAGCGCGAGCCGGGCGCGGAGCCCGTTGGCCAGCCTGAAATGGCCTAGCCGGTAGCCGGGAACGCCCAGTCCGTTTGTGCGGATGCCCGGTTTGAATTCGGGGTTTTTCGCGAAGTCGACAAGCCTTGCGCCTTCTGCGTCGATCGAATCGAGCGGGATCGTCACGGAATAGATCGGAACCTGCAGGCGGATCAAGCCTTTCTCGATGGTGGCGGTCGAATGGAAAGCGCCCCACAGAAAGTAGGCGAACACGCCCGCCAGACCCACGGCCAGTGCCACCGAGCCGCGCAGAATCCAAGCCATCCAAGCTTCGGGGGATTCGAACACGAACAGGCGAAAGCCCATCGCCAGGCAACCGAGGACGACTGCGGCCAGAACCAGCGTGGCCATGGTTCGCGGGGGTGTCAGCGCGAACGACATGTTCAGCCCGGTGAAGAGTTTCAGCGGCTCTTAGGGTGATCGATTGACGTGTCGAATTCCACTACCTTCGCTCAGCAAGGCTCGGTTCGCAACCGTGTCGTTGGCAACGACATGGTTGCCAACCGTGGTGGTTGTCGAGGGGCGAGGTTCGACAAGCGGACGATTTGCTCACATGGAGCCGGAATCGCTGGTGGGTCCTAAAGGTGCGTGACCCCAAAACCGAAGTCGGACTTGGCGAGGAGGGC
>JAPPIX010000262.1 GCA_028820495.1 Gammaproteobacteria bacterium | reverse complement strand
CGCGGCCGTCTCCGGGTCAAGCCGCCGCGCCAGCCCGCGCAGCCGCTCGCGCTCCTCCGAACGGCCCCGCTCCATCCCTTGGGCGATGCCCTCCGAACGGCCCCGCTCCATCACCCTCGCCTCCCACTTCTCGAAGTTCGCCTCAAGCAACGTGGTCATCTCCGATTCTCCTTGCCCGTCGTCAATCTCCGGCAGCGGCACGTCGCCGCCGCCCGGCATCCTGGCCCGCACCAGCGCCAGCGCCCAGGCGCGAAGCGAGTTGCGGTACGCCGCATCGCCCCGGCCCGAAAACGCCTCCAGGCCCGCCCGCAGGGCCGACCGCAGCCCGCCCGGGTTGTCCGACCGCAGCAGCCGCGCCCATGACGACACCCGGTTGGGCTGGGGCCAATCCTCCAACGGCCCCGCCGCCGCGTCAAGCAGAACATAGCCCCCGGGCTGGAGGAAGCCCGGCGGCGCCTCCGCCAGGGCGGGGCGGCGCGGCCAGCGCCCCGAGCCGCTGTACACCACCACCGGCAGCACCCGGGGCTCCTCGCCCTCGCGCGACAGCGCGCCCTCCCGCCGCAGCGCCCCGAAGTGGCGGCCAGCGTACTCGAACTGCCGTTCCCCCATGTTCCAGTTGTGCGTGGACTGCAGCTCCGTGGGCAGCAGCAGCCAGGGCCGCGCGCCGTCCGCCAGCCTTCCGGCGCGGAAGCGCACCCGCCAGGCCAGGTCGCCGGCCCGCAGCGTCAGGTCCGCCGACGGGTGCTCGGCGCTGAGCCGCTCCAGCGTGCCGAGGTCCAGCAGGCGGACCCAGCCGGCGGCGACGATGCGCAGAACATCCGCCTCCACCTGCGGCAGGGCGAACAGCGACTTGCTGAGGGCGTCGTGCTCCATGCCCCCATGATGGCCGGCGGCGCACGGTTTTTCTGTAGGCGATGACGCTTTTTGCGCCTTGCCATCGGGGCGGCCGCGCAGGCCCGCAACCCCATGAATGAGTTGGGCTTTCCGGGTTGGGCCGGCCGGGCTTGCCCGGGCGCCGGCGCCCGGCCGCGGCGGGCATCGGCGATCTCGCACAGCCGGCCGGGCCGAAGTCTGCGTGAAACCGCCCCAACCGCTTCGGTCGAGGACTTTCTGTTGCACAACGCAATCTGCAATAATCCCGTCCGCATCGCCTGTGCCCAAGGAAAGGAGCCAAAATGAGCCGCGCCCAACTGATCGAGATGGCCGAGCACAACCTCAAGTACGCTGAGACGGGAACCATTGAGCAGGCCGAAGCCATCCTCAAGGTGCCCGCCGACCACTACTACGATGAAGGCCGTTGGCGGCTGGAAATGGAACGGGTGTTCAAGCGGATGCCGCTGATGCTGGCCGCCAGCGCCGAAATTCCCAACCCTGGGGACTACAAGGCGATGGACGCGGTGGATACCCCCGTGCTCATCAGCCGAGGCGGAGACGGCCAGGTGCGCGCCTTCATCAACATGTGCCGCCACCGGGGCTCGCAAATCATGAAGGCCGGCACCGGCAACGCCAAGCGCTTCACCTGCCCCTACCACGCTTGGTCCTACGATCAGAGCGGCACCCTCATCGGCGTGTACTCGGAACGGGACTTCGGCGAGGTGGATCGGTCCTGCAACAGCCTGGTCGAGCTTCCGGCGGCGGAGCGGGCGGGCTTGATCTGGGTGATGATCAACCCCAACGCCAGCCTCGACATCGACACCTTCCTGGCCGGCTACGACGAAGTCCTCGGCCACTTCGACTTCGCCAACTGGCACTTCTTTGAGAGCCGCACCCTAGAGGGCCCCAACTGGAAGGTGGCCTACGACGGCTACCTCGATCTCTACCACCTGCCCATCCTGCACAAGGACACCTTCGGCAGCCAGTTCCCCAACCAGGCGCTTTACTACGCTTGGGGGCCGCACCAGCGGGTCAGTTCGCCGGACCCATCGCTCGGCGAGTACGAAAACTTGTCCGATGCCAGCGACGCCCATCTGATGGCCGGGGTCTGGACCATCTTTCCCCACGTTTCCATCGCCGGCTTCGATGGCGGCGGCCGGGGCGTGATGATCTCCCAGCTCTTCCCCGGCGAGACGCCGCTGCAGTCCTACACCGTGCAGAACTACCTGATGGAGAAGCCGCCGGCGGATGAGGAGACGGCCCAAGCCGCCCACGAGCAGTTCAAGTTCCTCGAATACGTGGTGCAGGAGG
>JAPPIX010000367.1 GCA_028820495.1 Gammaproteobacteria bacterium | reverse complement strand
TCCACCAGCGATTGCGCTGTCTCAATGGCGGCGGCAAGACCCCGGCTGTCGGCTTCGCCGAGGCCGGCGATGTCGAAGGCAGTGCCGTGGTCCACCGAAGTACGGACAAATGGAATGCCCAAGGTGGCGGTGGTGCTTTGGTGAAAGTCGTGGACTTTCACAGCGATGTGGCCTTGGTCGTGGTAGAGGGCCAGCACCACGTCGAACTCGCCGCCGATGGCCCGGTTGAACACCGAATCCGCTGGGATGGGGCCGGTGGCGTCCAAGCCTTGCCGACGAGCGTCGGCGACGGCGGGAGCGAGCTCCTCGATTTCCTCACGCCCAATCAGCCCCCCTTCCCCGCCGTGGGGGTTGAGCGCCGCCACGGCGATGCGCGGCCGGCGCAGGCCCCACCGCTCAAGCGATTCGTGGATGAGGCCCAGTTTTTCGCCCACATTGTCGCGAGTGGCGTACCGGGCGGCTTCAATCAAGGGCTTGTGGGTGGAAAGATGCACGACCTTGAGGCCCGGCGTCATCAACATCGTTGCAGTGGAGGTCGAGCCCGTCAGCCGCGCCAGGATTTCCTGGTGGCCGATGTCGCTCACGTAGCCGGCTGCGTGAATCGCCTCCTTGTTGATGGGGCAGGTCACCATCGCCGCCAAGCGCCCGTGGAGGCAGAGCGCCGCCGCCGTCTCCACCGCCTGCACGGCATGGCGCCCGCAGGCGACCTGAACCTGGCCGTGCCGAAAGTCCGCAGGCCGGGGCACCCCAACGTCGAGGATTCCGACAATGCCGGCGCTAGCGGGCAGGTCGTCGATCGAATCGAACTCCGGCAGTGGAGCCGGCGCCAGATTCGCCGCCGCAGCACCCTCTGCCAAGGCCCATTCGCTACCGATGAGCAACAGCCGAATCCCGGCGGAATCCGCCGCCTGCAGGTGTTTGGCCAGCACCTCCGGGCCGATGCCCGCGGGGTCGCCCATGGTGATGCCGACCAGCGGAAGGGTCATGGGCCCAAGTGTGCTGTCTCGCAAGTAAGCGTGATTATGCGTGGCCGTTTCGGCCCCCGGCCGCGTTGCTCCTCCTTCTGTGGGGCCTGCCACACGGCGTCGTCGCGCCTTGCCGGGAACCCAAACGGCCTAGCGCCTAAAGCCCGCTTACTTACGAGACAGCACACTAGAGCAGCTCCGTCGCGTCGAGGGTCAGGCCAAACCCGCGCATGCCGACAAAGCCCACTTCGCGGCCCGCGATCAGGCGAATGTGGGTCAGGCCCAGATCGCGCAAAATCTGGGCGCCAACGCCGATCTCCAACCATTGGGCCTTGCGCTCCTGCTCCCGGGACTGGTCCTCCAACCGCTCTAGGGGCACACCCACAAAGCCGGTGCGAAGGTAGATCAAAACGCCCTTCCCTAAAGCCTTGATGCGGTCCAGCGACGCATCAAGGAGATTCAGGTCGTGCTCTGTCTGCGGCCCGAGCACGTCATCGATCAGCTTTTCACGATGCATCCGCACGGGCACCGACGCATCGCCGCGCACGTCGCCGAACACCAGCGCCAGATGCTCGGCATCCTCAAACTTGGTCTTGTAGGCCAGCGCTCGGGCCGGGCCAATGCGCGTCTTGACCTGGAACTCCCGGGTGCGCTCCACCAGCCGCTCCCGGGTCTGCCTATAGGCGATGAGGTCGGCGATGGTGATGATCTTCAATTGGTGGCGGTCGGCGAACTCGAGCAGTTGCGGCAGCCGCTGCACCGTGCCGTCGTCATTGACCAGTTCCGCCAGCAGGCCCACCGGCGGCAAACCAGCCAGTTCCGCCAGGTCAACGCCGGCTTCGGTATGCCCCGAACGCACCAGCACGCCGCCGCGGCGGGCCACCAGCGGGAAGATGTGGCCGGGACGCACGAAGTCCTCGCCCGCCACGTTGCTGCTGGTGAGCGCCTGCACCGTCGCCGCCCGTTCCTCGGCGGAAATGCCGGTGGTCAGGCCCTGCTTGTAGTCGATGGAGACGGTGAACGCCGTGCTCATGGGCGCATCGTTGAGCGCCACCATGGGATCGAGGCGCAGACGGCTCGCCAAGCTCTGGCGAATGGGTGCGCAAAGGATGCCGCTGGTGTGGCGGATCATGAAGGCCACCTGCTCGGGGGTCGCCTTGCTTGCAGCCATGATGAGGTCGCCTTCGTTCTCGCGGTCGTCATCGTCAACCACGACCACCATCTCGCCTTCCGC
>JAPPIX010000263.1 GCA_028820495.1 Gammaproteobacteria bacterium | reverse complement strand
TGCCTGTCCGCTTCATTCATGGGCACGACGACAGCGGAACGGGTGCGGCAGTGTGGAGAACTCAGAAACCTGCTGGAGAAGATTTAATTTACGAGGCGATGCCTCAGACCAACAAGAAGACGGTCGCCGGGCGCAGAAATTGACTCATGTAACAACCTTGTCCTGCGATTAGTACAGCAGAAAGTGCCTGATGCCAGTGTTGAATTCATGGTCCGCCCAGGCGCGGTAAACCACGTCGGGCGTGGCGCAGATGTGGGTGCTGGCGGTTCTGAGATCCCGCCAGTAGCGTTCGAGGGGCCGGGTTGACCAGATGGCGGCGGAGCCAGCCCTTGCCATCAGCTTATCGACGCCGAATAGAACCCGCTGGATGGCGCGCACCTGGTTGCGGCGGAATTCAAGCCGCTGCGCTTTGCTGATTAGTTGGGCGTTCGGCGCGTTGCGCAGTTGGTCCATCCATTGCGTCAGCGTCAGGTCGATATGGGCAATGCCGGCGGCCAGATCTGACTCGACTTCCGCGAGCGCTTCCTGCTGATAGGGATCGTTCTTGCCGACCACGCCAGACGCGGAGACACGTGTCTGCAGATACTCGCGGTAGTGCGCGACCGCACCGGATGCGATGCCCAGCGTGGCTGCGGCGATGGCGGCGGAAAAGATGCAGCCAAACGGCAGGTGATAGAGGGGTGTTTCCGGGCGACGGCTCGCATGCTCTCCTTCAGACAGCGGGCCGTGCCCAATCGTTCGGTACTCGGGGACGAAGGCGCTCTCGACTCGAACGTCCTTGCTGCCGGTGCCACTCAGCCCCATCACGTGCCAGGAGTCCTCGACGATTTCATAATCGCCCCTCGGCAGGAAAAAGTGGCGCCATTGCGGCCGACCGTCGGCGTCGCCCGTCTCGTCAACGACGATCCCGCCCAGAACGATCCAGTCGCAGTGGTCGGTTCCTGTCGAATACTGCCATTGACCGTAAAAACGGAATCCGTCGCTTTCGCGAATGGCTCGCCCTTGGGGCGCGTAGGGCGAGGCGATCCAAGTGTCCGGTTTGCCGCCGTAGATTTCGTCCTGCAGCCGTTCATCGACCAGGGCGATTTCCCAAGGGTGCACGCCGACGACGCCCGCAATCCAGCCAGCGGAGGGGTTGTAGTGCGCGACGGCGCGAACCCAAGCGAGGAAGTCCGTGGGCGATGCCTCGAAACCGCCGTGGCTCTTGGCCTGCAGGAGCCGCATGCCGCCGGACTCTTCCAGCACCTGCCGAGCTGGTTCCGCGAGGAATCCGCATTCATCACTGGGAACGTGCGTGTCGCGAAGAATCTGCGCGTGTTCGTGAATGTGCTTGATTGCCTTGTGCATGCTCTCCCTCGTTGCTACGCCGCAGTGGCGGACCCGGCGGAAAGCTCAGGACCGGGCACACTTTAGCGCTCCGAAGCGAAACTGGTATATCGCAATGTCAGATATGAGCTATAAGTAGTGTCGGTATCTTCGAAGTCCGTCAATGCCAGCCTTGCCGCCACGCTTGGTATTCGGCGGGCAGCAGGCGGTAGCGGGCGATGTTGCCTTCGTGGAGGCTCATAATCTCGGCCTTCAACGGAACTAATCCTAGCTTCTACTCGGAGAGCGCATTCCAGCGGCCCAATCGAGGGCGGGACGGCGCGAACCTGCGGTTCGCATTGGAGTTTCGCTGGCGCGAAACTCCTCTCCAGTGGCTGAATCCCTTGGAGCGAGGGCATCTTGCCCTCGGACGGCGCGCAGCGCCGTTGTTCCGTGCGATGGACACCTGCGGGGAGAACACTTGTTCCATGCACGTCCGCGCCTCCGACCGTCGGGGGCCAAGTTCGTATGCGACAAATAGGGCCATCTATTTGTCGCATAAATCGCTTTTGCCGTCGCAAACGGCGCCGGTTATGGCATCCCTCCAGTCGCCTCGTGGGTCTCGAATCGAACACTGCCAAGAATGCTCAACATAGAGCGCTACGCCGAAAGCGCGGCATCGATGGCGGCGCTGAATCGAGCTAGGCCTTCCTCCAGCAGCGAGCGCGGGCAGCCGAAGTTGAAGCGCACGAAGCCGGGCCCGCCGAAGGCGCCGCCGTCGGAAAGGCCGAGCCCGAAGCGTTCGAAGTGCGCGTCGGGGTCGGCCAAGCCGAGGTCGCGCACGTCGATCCAGGCGAGGTAGGTGCCTTCGACCGGCGTCATGCGCTGGCCGGCCACCGCCAGC
>JAPPIX010000322.1 GCA_028820495.1 Gammaproteobacteria bacterium | reverse complement strand
AATGGACAGCGGAGTCCGGCATGGGCGTTGAACTCAGCGTGGACCAGGAGATCGACGAGCGGTTTCTGGCCGCGCCGCAGATCGGCATCGAGTTTCCAGCCTTCAATGACGGTCGGGGGCTCTCCCTCGCGTTCCTGCTGCGCAGCCGCCATGGCTACCAAGGCGACCTGGTCGCCACCGGCGCGGTGCAGCCCGACATCCTGCACTACATGCGCCGCTGCGGCTTCACGGCCGCGGTGCTGCCGGGCGGCGACGTTCCCGACCCGCAAACCCTTGCACCCTATTCGGATTACTATCAGGCTTGCGCCATTGAGCCCGAGCCGGGCCGTTTCCGAATAGAGAGAGGACCATCGAACATTCCGACATAGTCGCATCGTTTTTCCTGATCTTCGCCGGGGCGGCGGTGCTAGCCACCTTCGCCCTGTACAGCCGCCAACCCCTATTAGTCGCCTACATCGCCATCGGCTGCCTGCTCGGCCCGCACGGGGTGGCCGTGGTGAGCGATGCGCAACTGCTCGCCGAAATCGCCGAGTTCGGCATCATCTTCCTGCTCTTCCTGATCGGGCTGGACATGCAGCCGTCCACCCTGAAGACCATGCTGGGCAAGTCCCTAATGACCGCGCTGGGCACTTCGGCGGCGTTCTTCGCGGTCGGCTTCGGGCTGACGCTGGCGTTTGGCTTCAGCGTTGCCGAGGCCTTGGTCGCGGGCGTGGCGGTGACCTTTTCGAGCACCATCCTGGGCGTGAAGCTGCTGCCCACCACGGTGCTGCACCACCGGCACATCGGCGAGATCGTGGTTGGCCTGCTGCTGATACAGGATGTGCTGGCGATCGTTGCCCTAGTGCTGGTGGCGGGCTACGGCGGGAGCCTCGAAGCCACCTTAACGAGCCTCGGCACCATCGTCATCGCCTTCCCGGCGCTGGCCTGGGCCGCCTTCCTGGTGGTGCGCATGGTGCTGTTGCCGCTGATCGCCCGCTTCGACGCCTTCCACGAGTTCATCTTCCTGCTGGCAATCGGCTGGTGCTTCAGCGTCGCCTTCGCCGCCGGCGCCGCCGGGCTCTCATTGGAGATCGGCGCCTTCCTCGCCGGCGTCACCCTGGCAATTCATCCGGTCTCCCAATACATCGCCGAAAGCCTGCGCCCGATCCGGGACTTCTTCCTCGTGCTCTTCTTCTTCTCCGTGGGAGCGGAACTCGACATCGGCGCGGCGCTGCAAATGGCGGTTCCCATTCTGCTGCTAGCGGGCCTGCTGATCGCTTTGAAGCCCCCCACATTCGCCTATCTGCTGCGTTGGCAAGGGGAGTCCAAGGCCGATTCCTGGGAAACGGGGTTTCGGCTCGGGCAGGCGTCGGAATTCTCCCTGCTGCTGAGCTACGTCGCCGTGGGCGCCGGGCTAATCGGCACTGATGCGGCCTACCTCATCCAGGGCGCCACCATCCTGACCCTGATCGCCTCGAGCTACCTGGTCGTCTTCCGCTTTCCCAGCCCCATTGCCATGAGTGCGGACCTGCGGCGTGATTAGCGGCTTGGTTCAGTCCAAGGCCAAGCGGTTCGCATATTGGCATTTTCGTCGGAGTAGGAACTGAGGCAGGCTTGGCGGCATTGGGCACGGGGTCTGCGACGTGCCTGGGTTCGAGCGCACCCCGTGTCCCGTGGTTCAGAGCGAGGGCGGGGTGCCTTCGAGCCGGGGGGTCCCCGCTTATCTCGACACAAGTTTCGCGCCAGCGAAACTCCAATGCGAACCGAAGGTTCGCACCGGCCCGAGGGCGTCCCACCCTCGCACCGAATCACGGGATCCAGTCTCGGGCAGCGCCCGGGACGTCCGCTCAGGGCACCGTGCCCGTCGGCTCCGGCTGGGCCTCGCCGTCGCCGAACCCGGCGGAGAGGTTGGCGAGGTGCCCGGTGGGGGACCGGAGCAGGGACATCACGTGGATGGGCCCGTCGGACGCCACCCTGAGCCGCCACTTGCCGGTGCCGTCGCCCAGCGCGCCCTCGACGGCCGCGTCCGGGCTTGCCCCCTCCGGGTCCGCCGCCCCCGCCTCCAGCTCGGCGGACGCGAGCTCGACCGCCCGGAAGGCGGGCACGGGGACCGTGACCGGCCCGCCCGGCGCCCCGGCGTCGTCGACGCCCGATATTTCCGCAAGGGCGTCCTCCGGCCCGGGGTTCGCCAGCCGCAGGACGCTCACCTGCCGCCCGTTGCTGCCGGGGTTCAGGAAGTCCACCG
>JAPPIX010000026.1 GCA_028820495.1 Gammaproteobacteria bacterium | reverse complement strand
GGCTATCTGCACATACACGGCGGCGGCTACGTCATGGGAACACCGGAGATGTCCGATCCGGTAAACCTCGAAATCTGCGCTCGGCTGGGTGCGGTGGTGCTGTCCGTTGACTATCGCGTGGCGCCGGAACACCCGATTCCCGCGCCTCTGGACGACTGCTACACGGGGCTTGCCTGGCTGCACGAGCAGGCGCCGGCGTTCGGGGTGGACCGCGATCGGATCGGCATCGGCGGGGAGAGCGCCGGCGGCGGGCTGGCGGCCGCTCTTGCGATCAAGGCGCGGGATGCGGGCGAGTATGCGATCTGCCATCAACACCTGACCTATCCCATGCTCGACGACCGCACCGGCACGCCCGAGCAGCCCGGCGACCCGTTGGTGGGGGAATTCATCTGGACTCGGCAATCCAACCAGTACGGCTGGCGCAGCTACCTGGGCGATGCGCCTGCCGAAGCGCCGCAAGTGCCGGCCCGCCTGGAGGACTTTGCGGGCCTGCCGCCCACTTGGATGGCGACCGCCGCACTCGACCTCTTTCGCGACGAGAACATCGACTACGCACGCAAGCTGATGCTCGCTGGAGTGAGGACGGAACTGGTGTCTTATCCTGCGGCCTGCCACGGATTCCAGATGGTGCCGGGCACGCAGTTCGCCAAGAGATATGCCCAGGACCATCTGCACGCCTTGGCCAGAGGATTGGGGGTGCCCGTCAAATCGTAGATCAGGGCGCCAACGCCAAGGAGCGCCAACGCCACTTGCAGCCAAGCCGCCTTGTGTGTATGTTTTGTCGTTCAAATACACACTGTGCTAGGACTTTCCTATGAGGACAAACATAGTGATTGACGATGACCTGATGACTCGAGCCATGCGGGCTGCTGGCGCGAAGACCAAACGCGAAACCGTTGAAATGGGTCTGGCATCGCTGATTCAGCTCAAGGAACAGGCGGACATCCGGCAGCTCCGCGGCAAGCTGAGTTGGACGGGCGATCTGGAGCAGATGAGAAGCGATAGATGATCCTCATCGATTCCAGCGTGTGGATCGATTACTTCAATGGGCAGGGCACTCGAGAGACGGACTTCCTAGACCGATTGCTGGGAAACGAAGTCGCGGCGACCGGGGACGTGATTCTGGTTGAAGTGCTGCAGGGGTTCCGAGCAGACGCCGACTACTCGACCGCAAGGCAGGCCCTTTCCAGATTGCCGGCTTACGACATGCTTGGGATGCAGCGCAGTGAACGGGCAGCTAGCCGGTATCGAAGGTTGCGCAAGTCCGGCGTGACCATACGCAAGACCATTGACGTAATCATCGGGTCATTCTGCATTGATGAGGGGTTGCCGCTACTCTTCTCCGACCGCGACTTTCTGCCGATGGTGGACCACCTCGGACTTCAGCCCGCCAACGCTTGACCTTTGCGTCACCCCGCCTCCGAAGCCCGCACTTGCGCGTGGTACGGCATGTGGCTCATTAGCCCTCCGTCCGCGGCAATCGTCTGACCCGTGACATAGGCGGCTGCGTCCGACGCCAGGAAGACGATCAAGTTGGCTAGGTCGGCTGGCTTGCCGCGATGAGGCGTCAGGATGCTGTCGTCGACGACTTATCGATATTGGCTGAGCCGTCAACAAGTCCTGAACTAGGCAGCCCACCTTTAACCTAAGCGGCCTTGCGTCCGGCACGAGCGCCCGACAAGGCCCTCACCATGGCCACCAAGCCCAGGAGCGTGAAAAAGGCGGCGGCCAGAAATGGGGCGCCGGGGAAATAGATCGGTGCGTCGGCGGCGCTGAACCAAGCAAAGGTCTGGGTCATGAAGGGCGGTGAGAGGATCGACACGAGGCTCGCCATGCTGCCGAGGGCGCCTTGCAGTTCGCCTTGGGAATCCGCTGGCACCTGGTTCGACATCAGGCTCTGCAGCGACGCGCCGATGAAGCCTTGCGCCGCGCCCACCACGATCACGATGTACATCATCCAGCCGAAGGGCACGAAGGCGTAGCCGAGAAAGGCGATGATGGTCATCGTCAAGCCAATGTGGGCGGTGCGCTCGGTGCCGTAGCGCGTCAGGAAGTGCCGAATCAGGTAGGTCTGCACCACGATCATGCACACCCCAACCGCGCCCAAGGAGAAGCCGATCTCCGCTGGTGACCAACCGAACTTCTCGATGGCGAAGTAGGACCACACGCTCGGCAGCGAGTGGTGGCCGATCAGGTAGAAGAAGTAGGCGAAGACCAGGCCCATGACCATGGGGTAGCGCCAAAGCTGGTTGAAGGCCCCGAACGGGTTGGCCCGCTTCCACTCAAAGCGGCGCCGGTTTTCCGGTTTCAGCGACTCCGGCAGCACGAAGAAACCGTACAGCACGTTGGCGAAGGCCAGCGCTGCCGCCGCGTAGAACGGCGCCCGGGGGCCGAATTCCCCGAGAAAGCCGCCAATCACCGGACCGACAATAAAGCCCGTGCCGAAGGCCGCGCCCATCAGGGCGAAGTTCTTGGCCCGCTCCTCGGGCGGGAAGCTATCGGCGATGAAAGCGTTGGCGATCCCGTAGGTGGAGGCGGAGACGCCGGCGATGAACCGGCCCAGGAACAGCCAGGCAATGCTCGGCGCCCAGCCCATCAGCAAGTAGTCGCCGCCCATCAGCAGCAGGGAGAGCAGCAGCACCGGACGACGGCCGAAGCGGTCGGAGAGGTTGCCGAGCACCGGGGCGCTGAAAAACTGCATGGCGGCGTACACGAACATCAGCCAACCGCCGTATTGCGCCGCCGAGGAGAGCGGCTCGCCACTGACGTCCATGATGAGCTGCGGCACCACCGGCATGATGATGCCGAAGCCAATGGAGTCGAGCAGCACCGTGACGAAAATGAAGGCGAGTGCGTTCTTGGGGCGCATCAGCCTAGCCGCCCCCGCTCACCAACGGACGCGGCCTTCACTAAGATGTCGAGCTCAATGCTCGTGGACGCGGACCGGCAGTTCGAGGTAGCCCTTCACGAAGGCCGACAGCGTGCGCTCCGGCTCGCCCACCACTTCCACGAAGCGGAACCGCTTCATAATCTCCTCCCAGAGCACCCGCAACTGCATCTCCGCCAGCCGGTTGCCCATGCAGCGGTGGATGCCAAAGCCAAACGAGAGGTGGTGGCGGGCGTTCTTGCGGTCGATGATGAAGTCGTTGGGGTTGTCGATCACCTCATCATCGCGGTTGCCGGAGACGTACCACATGCACAGCCGGTCCCCCTCTCGGATGCGCTGGCCGCAAAAGTCGGTGTCCTCCACGGCGGTGCGCAGCATGTAGGCCAACGGCGTCTGCCAACGGATGATCTCCGAGACCATGTTGCGGATCAGCTTTGAGGACGGGTCGGCGCGCAGCTTGTCGTACTCGCCGGGAAACAGGTTCAGCGCCAGCACACCGCCGGAAATCGAATTGCGCGTCGTGTCGTTGCCGCCGACGATCAGCAAGATCAGGTTGCCGAGAAACTCCATCGGCGCCATGTGACGGGTGTTCTCGCCGTGGGCGAGCATGGAGATCAGGTCGTGGGCGGGCGGCTGGTTGACCCGCTCGTTCCACAGGCGGGTGAAGTAGGCCAGGCACTCATGGAGTTCCTCGCGGCGCTGGTCCATGGTCTCGATCACGCCGTTGCCGGGTGCCGCGGTGGCCACGTCCGACCAGCGCGTGAGCTTGCGCCGCTCCTCGAACGGGAAGTCGAACAGGGTGGCCAGCATCTGGGTGGTGAGTTCGATGGACACCCGATCCACCCAGTTGAAGGTCTCGCCCCGAGGCAGGGAATCAAGAATGCCCGCCGCCCGCTCGCGGATGGTGCCTTCCAGCGCCTGCAGGTTGCGCGGCTCCACCACCGGCTGCACCGTGGCGCGCTGCACGTCGTGCTTGGGCGGGTCCATGGCGATGAACATCGGCGTGTCCATGATCTCCTCTTCCGGCACCGAGACCGGCGGCCCCAAGGTGATGCCTTCTTCGGAGGAGAATTGGTCGTGGTTCTTCTCCACGGCCATGATGTCGTTGAATTTCGTCACCGACCAATAGGGCCCGAACTTGCTTTCCGGGCAGTAGTGAACCGGCGCCTCCTTGCGCAAGCGCTCGAAGAAGCCCCAATGGGCATCCTGCTGAAAAAGGTAGGGGTCGGAGACGTCGATTTGCTCAAGGGGCATTGAGTAGGGGTCTGGCGTATTCATGATTTCTCTTGATCGCAGGAAAATTGATGCGCGAGCCGCCTTCTGTGACCGACTCCGCACTGGCCATTTTAAGCCACTTCACCCAAAGCGCATCAACCCCCTTTGGACCAGTGGCAGCCCGCCTTGATTCACCTCGCCATCGGGATTCAATAGGGGGCGAGACGCCTTGCAAACAGGCACCGGCTCGAGGGCACAAGGCGTATTCCCACAGCCTAATCGAGGGCAAGTCCCTCCCATTAGCGTTAACTTGATTTCAATTTTGCCCATTTTGGCCCACTTTAAGGTCCGAGCTAACCATTTTTAGGCAATATGCTAGACAACTTAAGCGATTTATCCTTGAAAATCCAAACAAGTTAACGCTTATGGGCAAGATGCCCTCGCTCCGGAATCCCGCTCGATTCGGGCGACGACCCACGGAGCGGGGGCGTCCCGCCCTCGATTGGTGCGAAGCGCCGTTGAGGCGCTACCCTTCAGCCAAGGCGCCCGCGTAGTCTGGTTCGGCGCACTCGTTGGGCAGCGCCGCAATCCAATCCGAGACCACCGCCAATCCGCGCCGGTGCACGATGGAGCGGCCGAGTTCCGGCATTCGCGTCGCCGGGTCGTCATCGGCCATGCGGAACACGAGGATTGAGGCATCCGGCTGGCCGGGCACGATCGAGTAGCGCCGTCCGCCGGTGCCCTGGCCCGCAGCGATCGGCGGCTTGCACAAACCCAAGCGGCGCAATGTATCGTGGTGCGTGTTCAGCCAAAGGCCCGTGGTGTCGGCCCTTCCTACCGGATTGTGGCAGTGGCCGCAGTTGGCATCCAAGTAGGACCGTGCCATATGGGCTAGCGATTCATCGGTATCGACCCAGTCCGCGTTGCGCGCCCACTCCGTTGCCGGCGGAACGCCGTCCAGCCAGCCGAGCGCCTGGAAGTCCGCAATCTGATTGCCGGGGCCGCCGCCGTAGCCGCGGTTGAGTTGCCGAGTGGTGAGGCCGATGGGCATCAAGGCATCCCCATCCTGCCCGGTGACATGGCAACTGGCGCATTGGTTGCGGCTCGGCACCATGTAATTCACCGGCCTCGCCGCGCCCCCGTCCGGGGGCGCCAGTGGCAAGGGGATAATCGCGCCGGTGATCGACAGCCAAGCCTCAGCGCCGCGCCACACGTAGGCGAGCGCCTCCCATCCTTCGGCTTGACGCACCAGCAGGCGCGTTTCCACCAGATGGGCACGGGCCAAGTCAAGCGCCTCAAGGCGGCCATCCCAACTCTCCGCAGCCTGCGCGACGCCGCCGTCGGTGGGATAAAAGAAGGTCTTGGTGATCAGTGTGCCCTCAGGCAGGTCGTAGGCTTGGTCGGCATCGAACCGGGCGCTACGCCCTGGCGGCAGCCAGACCGTGCGGAGCTTTTGCGCGTAGTCCGCAAACAGCGGCGTATTGACATCGTAGGGGAGAACGCCTTCCCCCAAAACCATTCGGTCGCCTCGGCGCTCGATGAGCCCCCAATCGGAGAGCCGCTGCGGATACTCGGCAGAAGCGTGGAGCCGAACCTCCGGTGCCGGTGTGCAGGCCCCGAGCAGGCTAAGCGCGCAGCAGAGCGCGAATCCTGCGGCGACCCGGCCCGGTTCCACGACTGCCCTAGGCAGCACCCCCGGCCAATTCCACCGGACCCAGGCGGGGATGCGAACACTGGTGCTCGCTGGTGACCACGGATGGGCTGGCGTAGCCGTTGGCGCCGTCCACGTTGAGCACGTCGGCCGGGGCGTTATCCACGCAGATGGCGTATTCAGCCGCCCCTCGCTCCGGGTGGCGCACCCCGTCCCAGACCACGTCGGGCAAGTGGCCCTCGGCGCCGAAGAGCGCCAAGCGAACCGCCTCAAGCCCCTCGTGATCCGGAGCGCCGCCGCCAGGACCAAAGGTGTTGCCGAGAATCAACAGCGTTTCCGGGTAGGGGTCGAAGGTCTCCACCACCTTGCGCTCGCCGGTGTAGTTGGCGCTGAAGTAGCTGGAGATCAGCACGTTGGCGGTTTGGTTGTTGCGGATTTCATTGTCGAACACCTCCACCCGGTCGTTGGCGTTGATGAGGATGCCGGAACCGGCGGGCACGCCGGCCACCGCGGAACCCGGGATGCCGAAGTTGGCGGTGTTGTTGTCAACGACCCGGTTGTTGAACACGCGGGTGCTGTGGCCTTCCTCCGGCAGGTCCGGCATGTTGAACACGAGAATGCCGCCGGTGTTGTTGGCCGCCACGTTGCCGAACACGTCCGCATGGACGGTGTTCTCGATCTCGATGCCCGCCACGTTGAATTCCGCCCGGCTGTCGCGCACCACGACGTTGCGCGATTGACCGACGTAAATGCCGGCGTCCGACGCGCCGATGGCCACCGAGCCTTCGATGAGGGTGTTTTCGGTCTGCACCGGGTAGATGCCGTAAGCGCCGTTCTCGGTGCTCGGGCCGCCGGTCCATTCAGTGCGCACCCGGCGCACGGTGATGTTGCGCCCGTCGGTGATTTTCAGGGCATCGCCGGCGGTGTCCTCGATGGCGAGATCCTCAATCGTGAAGTCGCTGGCCGTCACCAGCAAACCCTCGGCACCCGCCAACTGCCCCTTGAAGCTCAGGATGGATTGGTCCATGCCGGCGCCGCGGATCGTGACGCCATCCGTGTTGAGGACCAGGCCCCTCTGCAGGCGCAGGGTGCCTGCCGGAACCTCGATGACCGTGCCAGGCGACGCCGTCTCAACCTGCAGCCGGAAGGTCTCCTCCGGGCTCGGCGGCGGGGCGGGCGGTGCCTCCTCGGCTGGTTTGCAACCCGCGAGCAGAGCGGCAGCAAGCAGGGCAGGCAAAGCGTGAACGTGAATGCGCATGGGTTCCTCCTTGGATGGGCAACGAGCTTAGAAGCCCTCGTCCTGTTCCTTCAGCCTACGAATTTCGTCTTTGGCATCGTGCCCTTCAAACAGCCGGAACAGGCGGTGGAGCGCTTGAACGCGCTGGCTTCTCCGCTCGCGGGCTTCCGTCCGCGCCTCGTCATCCGACAGAGTCGTCGTTTTCTTTTGCATATCGTTGGGCGCAAGTGCATAAGAACTATGTGCAAACATAGGTTCTGGAACTGGGTGGCGTCAACCTACGCTCAATCGGCCCCGCACCTATGCTCCACCGGGCCGAGTGCAACCAAGAGTGAAGGGCTTGGCGGCCATCAACCGACTGCCCTGCGGCGACGGGGCGCCCGTCTTTTTTTGCTGCGTCGATAGATCGGCTGCATCACGCCCCAGCCGCCGCCTAGCTTGGTGTCGATGACGCCGATCATTTCCGTGCGCTCCTCTACGGTGATGTCACCGCCCCGTCGGCGGAGCATGGCGACGGTGGCACTACACGCCCTGGCCTCGGCGAAATCGAGGGGCGTGCCGCCATCGGCCTTCGACAGGGCGTTGATGTCCGCACCGCAATCAAGCAGCAGCCGAGCGACATCGGTGGCGTCGAACAGTGCCGCCACATGCAGGGGCGTCCAGTGGTCATGGGCCCGGGCGGCGATGTCCGCACCGGCGTCCACGAGCAGCTTGGCGGTCGCCAAGGACCTCTGGAACGCAGCGGTGTGCAACGGCGTGTAGCGAAAAAACTCCCGCACCTGCACATCGGCGCCGCTCGCCAACAGGACCTCTGCAGTGGCGGCGCTGTCAAACCGGGCGGCCACGCTCAGAGGCGTTGCCCCCGATGCCAACTTGCCGTTGACGTTCGCGCCGCAATCCAACAACGCCGCGGCCGTGGCCGGCGCATTCGCCCAAGCGGCCAAGTGCAAGGGCGCATCGCCCTCCCGTTCCCAAGTGGTGAAGCCGAGGCCCAAGTCTCGCAAGGTCCGCATGAGGCCCGCTGACAACGACTGGCCGTCATCCTTGAGGCGCGCATCAACCGGCACCCCTTGGCCCACCAAGGCGCGGCAATCGTCGCTTAGGCCCATCACTGCCGCAAAGTGCAGGTCAGTCCAGCCGTCCTCGCCCACGGTTGCGGGGGACAGCTCTCGTTTCAACACCTTGGCCAGGGTGCGCTGGGCTTGGAAGTCATCGGTCTTCATGTGAGTGCCATTGGGTGGTTGGATGAACAGGCCGCCGCATCTTGGAAGCCAGCGTCCCCCTCTTTCCCAAGAATGCTAAGGTGTCCCCAAGCAGCGAGGCAATCCGGCAAAAGCTGAAACAACCGTGCGCCGTTGCCCCGGCAATTCGTAAGAGATTTCGCACAACCGGGCATCCGGTCACCGCGTTACGATCAGTCCTCTTATCGCCGGTTCAACTCCCTTAAAATGCCCGCCTGCTTGCACAGGAAGGTTGGACATGGCGCACCGAAACCCAGCGGTCGAGGACGAAGTCGCTCGTTTCATGCGCGGGCTCATTCGCCGCAACGAGGGGGAAACCCAGTTTCACCAAGCGGTTCACGAAGTCGTCGAAAGCCTGATGCCCTTTGTGCTGGAACACCGGCCATATCGGGAGGCGCGGATCCTGGAGCGTCTGACCGAGCCGGACCGCGTATTGATTTTCCGAGTCTGCTGGGAGGATGACGCGCACAACGTGCGCATCAACCGGGCATGGCGAGTGCAGTTCAACAACTGCATCGGCCCCTACAAGGGCGGCCTACGCTTTCATCCATCGGTCAACCTGAGCATCCTGAAGTTTCTCGGCTTCGAGCAAGTCTTCAAGAACAGCCTGACCGGCCTGCCGATGGGCGGCGGCAAGGGCGGTTCAAACTTCAACCCCAAGGGCAAGAGCGACCGCGAGGTGGAACGCTTTTGCCAGTCGCTGATGATCGAGCTCCATCGGCACATCGGCGAGGACACCGACGTTCCCGCTGGCGACATTGGCGTCGGCGCCCGGGAAATCAGCGTGCTGTTCGGGCAATACCTGCGCTTGGCGAACCGCTACGCCGGCATCTTGACCGGCAAGGGCCTGAACTTCGGCGGCAGCTTGGTGCGCACGGAAGCCACTGGGTACGGTTGCGTGTACTTCTGCGAAAACATGCTCAACCACGCCGGGGACGGCATCGAAGGGAAATCGGTGGCGATTTCGGGTTCCGGCAACGTGGCCATCTACGCCGCCCAGAAATCGATCACCCTCGGGGCAAGAGTGGTCACCCTGTCGGACTCCTCCGGCTTCATTCACATCCCAGGCGGCTTGGACCACGATTTGCTGGAGTTCATTCGCGAACTCAAGGAAGAGCGCCGCGGCCGCATCGCCGAGATGGCGGATCGCTTCGATCACGTCAGCTTCCACAAGGGCCAGCGGCCATGGGGGGTGCCCGTTGACGTCGCTCTGCCCTGCGCCACCGAGAACGAGATCAGTGGCGAAGATGCGCAGACACTGGTGAACAACAGCGTGCGCGCCGTGTGCGAGGGCGCGAACATGCCCACGGACTGGGACGGCATGCGCGCCTTCCTGGACGCTGGCATCCTGTACGGACCCGCCAAGGCCGCCAACGCCGGCGGGGTGGCCGTGTCGGGCCTCGAACAGAGCCAGAACGCATTGCGCCTGTCCTGGAGCGCCCATGAAGTGGATTCCCGTCTGCAGACGATCATGCACGACATCCACGAGACCTGCCTGCGCCACGGCTCGGAGAACGGCGGCGTCAACTACGTGAAGGGGGCCAACATCGGCGGCTTTCTCAAGATCGCCGATGCCATGCTCGCCTACGGCATCGTGTAATGCCCAACCGAGTAGGAGTTTCGCGCCAGCGAAACTCAAACGGGCCGAAGGCCCGCGCCCGCCGCGGCTGCGATCAGTTCCCGGGTGTAGTGGGTTCGTGGCACCTTGAACAGGGCCTCCGCCCTGCCCTGCTCCACGATTTCCCCATCCTTCATTACCACCAGGTAATGAGCCAACGCCCGCACCACGTTCAGATCGTGGCTGATGAAGAGGTAAGTCAACCCATGCCGCACCTGCAGAGCCCGCAGCAGATCGACGATCTGCGCCTGCACGGTGCGGTCGAGCGCCGAAGTGGGCTCGTCGAGAACCAGGAACTCCGGGCGCAGTGCCAAGGCTCGGGCAATGCAAATGCGCTGCCGCTGGCCACCGGAGAATTCGTGGGGATAGCGCGCCATGTGGTCAGCTTCGAGCCCGACCTCCTCGAGCGCCTCGCCCACCCGCGCCACCCTCTCCGCAGGCGTCATGCGCGGTTCATGCACGCGCAGGCCCTCCTCGACGATGCGCTGCACCGAGAGCCGCGGCGATAGGCTGCCAAACGGATCCTGAAAGACGATCTGCATGCGGCGGCGTTCGGCCACCAAGGCGCTCCCCTTGGCCTCATGCAGGGCGCGACCACGGAACTCGATGGTGCCTTGGGATCGAATCAGGCGCAGGAGCCCGAGGCCAAGGGTCGTTTTGCCGGAGCCGGACTCCCCCACCACCCCCAGGGTCTGGCCAGCCGGAACATCGAGGTCGAGGTTGCGGACTGCGAGACGCCAATGGCGGCGGCCAAGCCAGCCCTTGCCCTGGGCGTAGCTGACGTTGAAGTCGCGAAGCCGCAACAAGGTCTCGGCGGCGGGCTGCGCGGGCACCGGCGCGCCCGACGGCTCTGCCGCCAGCAGACGTTGGGTGTAGGCATGGCGGGGCCGCTCGAAGACCTGCTGGCGAGCGCCGGACTCCACAATCTCCCCGCCGGTCATCACATAGACGCGATCGGCCATCTGCCGCACGATGCCGAGGTCATGGGAAATCAGCAAAAGCCCCATGCCCGTCTCCGCTTGCAGCTCCCGCAGCAGTGCCAGAATCCTAGCCTGTATGGTTACGTCCAGGGCCGTGGTCGGCTCATCGGCGATCAGTAGCCGGGGCTCGTTGGCCAAGGCCATCGCAATCATCACGCGCTGGCGCTGGCCGCCGGACAGCTCATGGGGATAGGCGTTGAGCCGCTGGCCAGCATCGGAGAGATGGACCCGTTCAAGCAGTTCCAAGGTGCACCGCCTTGCCGCCTTTCGGCTCATGCGGCGATGGGTGATCAGGGTCTCGCCAATCTGCCTTGCTACGCTGTGCAACGGGTTGAGGGAGGTCATCGGCTCCTGGAAGATCATGCTCACCTCGCCGCCCCGCACGGCCCGCAACAGGGCCGCATCCGCGCCGATCATCTCCCGGCCGCCAATGCGCACCGAGCCGCGAGGGTGGCTGGCGCGTGGATAGGGCAGCAGTTGCAACGCGGACAGCGCACTGACCGACTTGCCGGACCCGGATTCGCCGACCAGTGCCACGGTTTCGCCCTCATCCACGTCGAAGGACGCGCCGCGCACCGCGTCAACCGCGCCGAACCGCACCCAGAGGTCGCGCACGGACAGGAAGGATTCAGCCACCAGCGCCCTCCGGCAAGGGCGCGGAAGCTGGACCGGCCCCGGAACCGCCAGCCACGGCTCGGCGCGGGTCGAAGGCGTCGCGCACCGCCTCGCCAATGAAGATCAGCAAGGTCAGCATCGTGGCTAACGTAGCGAAGGCGGCCAGGCCAATCCAAGGCGCATGCAGGTTCATCTTCGCCTGCGACAGCAGGCGGCCGAGGGACGGCGACTCCAGCGGCAGCCCGAAGCCGAGGAAGTCGAGTGCCGTCAAGGTGGTGATCGCTCCGTTGAGGAGGAACGGCAGGTAGGTGAGGGTCGCCACCATCGCGTTGGGCAGCACGTGGCGGCGCATGATGGTGATCTCGCGCACGCCCAACGCCCGGGCCGCCTGCACGAATTCAAAATTGCGCGCCCGCAGGAACTCCGCTCGCACCACGCCCACCAAGGCCATCCAGCTAAACAGGGCCAGCGCGCCGAGCAGCCAGAAGAAGTTGGGTTCAACGACGCTGCTCAGGATGATGAGCACGAAGAGAATCGGCAGCCCTGCCCAGATCTCGACCACCCGCTGGCCAACGAGGTCCGTCAGGCCGCCGAGATAGCCCTGCAAGGCACCCACGGCAACGCCGATGACGGCACTGATGAGGGTCAGCGACAGGCCGAACAACACCGACAGCCGGAAGCCATACAGCAAAATAGCAAAGTTGTCGGCGGAAAGGCCGTCGGTGCCCAGCCAATGGCGGGCGCTCGGCGGCGACGGATAGGGCGGCGCAAGCTCCCAATCGATGGTGTCGTGGGCAAAGCGCACAACGGGCCAGAGCATCCAGCCATCCGCTTCGATCAACGCCATCACGTAAGGGTCGCGATAATCGGCCTCGGTCTCCAGCACCCCGCCCAACTCGCGCTCGGTGTAGGTGAAGAAGACGGGAATGCGCAGCTCACCGCCTTGGGTGAAGACGATGGGCCGGTCGTTGGCGATGAACTCGGCACCGAGCGACAAGCCAAACAGCGCCCCGAACAGCCACAACGAGTACCAACCCCGACGATTGGCCTTGAATAGTGACCAGCGCCTTCGGCCAACCGGCGTCACGCGTGTGGCCCACCTATAAAGCTGACGTCCAAGACGAGGGCGGGACGCCCTCGGTCCGGGGCGCTCGCCCTGAGCGGGGCTCGGACCGAGGGCGTCCCGCCCTCGAAATGGTGGGGACCGAAGGTGCTTCCCTGCGCGTCAGCGCAGCCAAGGCGGCGGGAAATCGCCAAGCCGTACACCGGGCTCACACTCAACTCCCCCGGCTTTCGAAGTCGATGCGCGGGTCCACCAGCACGTAGGTCAGGTCGCCGATGAGCTGCATGATCAAGCCGATGAGCGTGAAGCTGAACAAGGTGCCAAAGAGGATCGCGTAGTCCCGCTTCACCACCGCCTCATAGCCGAGCAGGCCAATGCCGTCGAGTTGGAAGATCACTTCGATCAACAAGGCGCCGGTGAAGAGAATGCCGACAAAGGCGGCGGGAAAGCCGGCGATCACGATCAGCATGGCGTTGCGGAAGACATGCCCGTACAGCACCCGCCGCTCGGTCAGCCCCTTGGCCCGGGCCGTGAGCACGAAGGGCTTGTTCAACTCCTCCAGGAAGCTGTTCTTGGTGAGCATGGTCAAGGTGGCGAAGCCGCCGATGGTCAGCGCCGTCAAGGGCAGCGCCAAGTGCCACAGGTAGTCGCCCAACTTGGCCAACGGGCTCAAGTCATCGAAGTTGTCCGAGGTCAGCCCACGCAAGGGAAACCAGTCGAAGTAGGAGCCGCCGGCGAACAGGACAATCAGCAGGATGGCGAATAGGAAGCCGGGAATGGCGTAAGCCGTGAAGATGAGGGCGCTGCTCCAGACGTCGAAGGGCTGCCCGTCGCGCACCGCCTTGGCGATGCCCAGCGGAATGGAGATGGCGTAGATCAGCAACAGCGACCAAAGCCCCAGTGAAACCGACACCGGCAACCGCTCCAGCACCAAGTCCACCACGGCGCGATCCTGGAAGTAGCTGTCGCCGAAATCGAGGCGCAGGTAGTTCCACATCATCAGCAGAAAGCGTTCGTGGGCCGGCTTGTCGAAGCCGAACTGCTGCTCCAGGCGGGCCACCAGTTCCGGATCCAGCCCGGAACTGCCCGCGTAGCCGCCATCGCCCGAAGGCCCCATGGCCGCTGAGGACGTCGCTGCAGTCGAGGAAAAGCCAAAACCCGCCGCATCGGCCAAGGCCTGTTCCACTGGCCCACCCGGCGCAAATTGCACGATGATGAAGTTGACCAGCATGATGCCGAACAGGGTGGGCACGATCAGCGCCAGGCGCTTCAGAATGTAGCGGCCCACTAGCCAGATTCCGCAAAGGCCCGCACCCGGGCGGCCTTTTCCGCATCCCACCACCAATGGGCCACCAAGCTCTCCACCCAGAGCAGGCGGCCATGCTCCGGGCGGCCGAACTTATCCCAGCGGACATAGGGGTAGTGGGTCTTGGAGGTGTTGGGCATCCAATAGAAATTCCACAGCAGCACCCGGTCCAGGGCGCGCAGGGCGGCGACGAAGTCGTCCCAATTCTTGGCCGCATAGACGTGGCCAATCAACGCATCCACCGCCGGATCCTTGAGGCCGGACCAGTTGTCGCTGTAGGGCGCATCGGCGGCAGCGCTGGAAAACGTGTTGGAAATCAACAAGGTGGGGGTGTTGTCGGGCAGAAAGAAGATCGCCCCCGCATCGAAGTCGCCCGAACGCATGCGATACAGCCAGTTGGAGATTTCCGGCGCCTTGATCGAGGCGCTGATGCCCAACCGCTCGAGTATTCGGGTGTAGGCGATGAACGCGCGGCCAAGCGCCGGGGAAACGGCGACGAAGCGGATGTGGAAGGGCTCCCCGGTTTGTTCGTGAACCAAGGCGCCGTCCTTGATCACCCAGCCGGCCTCGCGCAGCAGTTCCGCAGCCCGCTCCAGGTTGTCCCGATGCCAACCGAACTCACCGTGCGGCGCGGAATCGAAGGGCGTGGTGAACACCCGCTCCGGTATCTGGCCGCGCAACGGTTCCAAGAGCTTCAGTTCGCGCTCGCTCGGCAGTCCCCGGGCGGCGAACTCCGAGTCGTGGAAGAAGCTTAAGCCCTCGCCCCAGAAGCCGTAGGAGCGCCGGTTGCCCCAGTCAAAGCCCGGCTTGGCCAGCCACAGCGCCTCCCGGACCCGGACGTCCTGAAAGCGCGGCTGCTCCAAATTCCAGAAGATTGGCCACCAAAGCCCGGCGGGGCGCAGCGTTCGGGCCACATCCTTCTTCAGATATCCCTGCTCCAGCGCCGGAATGTTGTAGGACTGGGTCCAGCGGCGCGGCACGTTCTCCAAGTGCAGGTCCACCACATGGGCCTTGACGGCCTCGGTCTGAACCTGGTCATCGCGGAAATAGTCTATCTTGATGGTGTCGAAGTTGTAGCGGCCCTTCATGACGGGCAGGTCCTTAGCCCAATAGTCCGCTACCCGCTCAAACTTGATCCAGCGCCCCACGGCAAATTCGCCGATGCGGTAAGGCCCGGAACCCAAGGGTGGCTCGACCGTCGTGCGGCTGAGGTCGCGCTTGGCCCAATAGTGCTTGGGAATGATGGGCACCACACCGAGGCGGCGCGGCACGATGGGATTGCCGTGTGCGGCTGGGACGATGTTGAAGCGCACCTCCCGCGGCCCCACCACCGCCACCGAGTCGATGACACGAAGGGGTGTGCTGATGGCTGGCCGGGCATCGAAGCGATAGGCGTCGAAGCTGAACACCACATCTTCCACCGTCACGGGCACGCCGTCATGCCAACGCGAGCCGTCTCGCAGCTTGAACTGCACCCAAGAGAAGTCCGGCGCCCAGGCGATGCCCTCCGCCAACAGTCCGTAAGTGGTGGCCGGCTCATCCATGGCCATGTCCATGAGGGAGTCATAGACGTAGTTTCGCCAGCGCGTCCAGAATTCCATGCCGCGCACCACTCGTCCGCGCAGCGACGCCTCGTTGAAGTTGTCCCAATTGCCCATCTCCGGCACTCGAATCATGCCGCCCTTGGGCGCTTCGGGATTCACGTAGTCGAAGTGGGTGAAGCCCGCGGCGTACTTGGGTTCGGATAGAAAGGCGTAGCCGTGCTGGTACTCGACCGCGAACACGGGACAGCAGAACGCCAACAAAGCCGCCAATGGGATGGCCGCCCAATCGAGGGCGGGAGGCCGTCGATGGGGTCGTTGAAATCCGCCTGCCACCAGGAGGCTGGGCCTCGCTAGCTGGTGGATAGGTCGGCCGGCGTTGCCATGCGGTAGCCGACGCCACGTTCGTTGAAGATTCATTTCGGCCTCGATGCCTTCTCGCCAAGCCGCTGACGGAGCCGCTTGATGAACGTCCGCACCACTTCCGAATTGGGGTTGTCCCGCTCTCCCCACACTTGGCGCAGCAGGGTTTGGTAATCCAGCACCCTTCCGGCGTTGACCGAAAGCACCCGGAGCAACTCATACTCGGTGGCGGTTAGCGACACCGGCTGGTCGGCCAAGGTCACCCGGCGCCGGTCGTAGTCGATGGTCAGTTCATCGAGCACGAAAGGCTCGGCTTCGACGCGCCGGCGCAGTGCGGCGCCGACCCGGGCTCTCAGCTCCGTGGGCGAGAAGGGCTTGACGATGTAGTCGGCGGCACCGCTTTCCAAGGCCCGCGCGATGGTTTCGTCCCGGCCGTAGCCCGAGATGAAGACGACGGGCAGGTTGGCGAGTTCCGGGATGTTGGCCATCAACTCGATCCCGTCGGTACCTGGGAGCACAAGGTCCAGCAGCACCAAGTCGGGCCGCTCCGATCGGAGCAAATCCTGCACTTCCGCCGGGTCGCCCGTCACCAAGGGGATGTAACCGCCCGACGCAAGGGCATCGCCGACTTGGCGCAACGTGCGCGGGTCATCGTCCACCACGAGGACGCGAGTGCCCGTCACGGCATCCGCCGACTGGCTCGAACGTGGGGCGACGGCTTCGCTGGAGCCTTCCGCCACCGGCAGGGTAAAGGCGATCCTGGTGCCTTGGCCCACACCATCGCTATCGGCTCCTATTCGGCCGCAATGAGCTTCCACCAGCCCCTTGCAGATGGCCAAGCCCAAGCCGTGGCCCGCGCTGTTACCTTCTCTTCCACTGAGCGTGGCGGGCTGGTCGAAGAGGCGCTCGAGTTGGTCCGGTGGAATTCCCTTGCCTTCGTCCGCAACCGACACCCTGACATAAACTCCGTCCCGCTTAGCGGCCACCAGAATGACGGAGGTCTCCGGCGCGTGCCGAGCCGCATTCGAGAGCAGGTTTCTGAGAACCTGCACGACGCGCTGAGGGTCGGCCATCACCTGGGGCAGGTCCGGGGGCAGGTCAATTTGTATGGCTTGCCGACCGCCGCCGCTAATGAAGGCATTCCGCGCTTGGTCGATCAAGCTGACCATTCGGGAAGGCTGTGGAGCCACCGACAACATGCCAGCCCTGATGCGCCCGGCATCCAGCAAATTGCCGATCAGGTCGCGCATGTGATCGGCCTGCTGGTCAATGATGCGGAAGAACTGGATCATCTCGGTCGAGTTGAGGTGCTGGGCGGTGCCCAGCACCCTGGCCGCAGAACCCTTGATAGAGGTCAACGGCGCACGCAGCTCATGGCTCACCATCCCAAGAAACTCGGCTCGCATACGCTCGACCTCCCTAATCTGAGCTTCAAGGTCGGCCCTCGCCCGCCGCTCGGCCTCATGCAAGCGTTCTTTGAGCGCCTCGATCTCGCGTTTCAGCTCCTCGACACTATCCACTGAGCCGCTCCGGTAGGTGCCTTGGATGGTGTGTTGTGGCCCGAATCACTGTCATCAATCGCCAGTTGACCCTGCAGCAGGCCGCTGCGCCCGCCAAAGCACGGGCCAGCACAGGCCGAGCCCCACGGCAAAGCAGAACACCGCAAATCCACCGTTGGCTCCGAAGCCACCTGCGGCATCACTGATGAAGCCACCGACGAAGGGCGCCAGGGCACCACCAAGAAGCACGAAGGCTGGATGCGACCCGGCCAGCGCTCCCGAGGGGTCGAGCCGGGCTAGAACGCCCAGCATGATGGGCATGAAGGCCGTTGGCAGCACCGCGAACACCGGCGTGGCGAGGATGAAAGCCATGGGGCCGCTGAGATTGGACAGTGCCAAGCCGCTCAACGTCAAAAGCCCGGTGAGGATGAGCAGCGGCGCCAACGGCTTGACCCGGCTGCCGACATAGCCCGCCACCAGCGGCGCGACGATGCCAATGAACGCGCCAGCCATCATGACGTAGCCCACCACTTCGGCGTCCAACGGCACCTCGCGCCCGATCTTCACCAGGAACAGCGCCAGGGTGCCGTGACCGTGGAAAATGATCCCCAACCCAAACAAGGCCAGCCAACCGATGCCCTTGGGGGCGCCGCCGCCCTGCTGCAACGAAGCCGGCAACTGGCCTGGCGTGAAGCGGATGAACGGCAGCACTGCCAGGGAACAGAGCACGTAGACCGCGAACAGCCCATCGAGTTCGTTCCAGACTACGCCGCCCAACGGCCAATTGGCATTGACGAACTCATGCGCGTTCAGGGCTCGGGGCAGCACCAGGGCCAAGCCCATCGCCATCACGCCAACCATGGAGTTGATGATCCCGAACGTCAACTCCGGCGAGGCCGAACGCGCCGCAGTTGCCATGACCGTGGAAACCACCGCGCCCAGCGCGAAGCCGGCTGGCGCTCTCAGGAGCAGCAAGTCGCCGATGTCGGTAGCGAACAGCGAAGCCGTGTTGAAACCGAGGATGGCCAGCGCGCCGAACAAATACACCCGGTGGGGATCCATCTTCGAGGCCAGCCGGGCGAAGATGAGGTTGCCGGCGGCGATGGCGGCCAGTTCCGTCGAGGCCACCTTGCCAGCGTCGAAGTTGCTGGCCGAAAACGACAGCGCAATGGCATCTACGTTGAAGGGCATGCCCAGCGAGGCGGCGAACGCCAGCAGCAGCACCGCGGTCAGCGTGACCACCTGCACCGGCGTGAATTCGATCCGTTGGTCCATCCTAGCCCTCTGTCATCCCACTACAGATTTCGCGCCGCTGCATGGCCTGTGGCGATGGCAGCCGGAAGCAACCCTGGCCCCGCGGCATCGCCCAGCAAGGCAACAGTGCAGTCCAGCCGATTTAGCTCTTTGATCAACCCCGCTCTAGAGCCAATTCGCTTGCTCCCCTCAATATCTCCATGATGTGGCGGGATGGGGCGGCAGTCAAACGGAGTGAATGTTGACCAAAGGTTGTACCTGCGCTACGTTCTCTTTTGAGTTCCTACCATGTATTCCTACGATAGAGAGGTGCCAATGAAAGCCGTGAGCGTTCGAGAACTCAAGAACAATCCATCGTCGGCGTTGCGAGCGGCGCGTGAAGATCCGGTGATGGTGCTCAACCGACACCAACCGGAGGCGGTGCTGGTCCATCTCAGCGACGATTCTCTACTCAACGAACCGGGGGTTCGGCAGGCCATTGCCACGTCCCTGTTTCGGGACGGGAGCCTGTCCCTCGGACTAGCGGCGAGATTTTCCGGGCTCGAAGTCGCAAACTTTATTGCTCATGTGTCGAGGCTCGGCATCCCGGTGGTTTCGGGCACTGCCGAATCGGTGCGGGACGACGCCAAATCTGTCGAGAGATGGCGAAGCGACTCGTCATAGCCGACGCCAGCCCACTGATCGGTCTCGCTGCAGCCGGTGAATTCGATCTGTTGCGGCAGCTTTTCGGTGAGATTGCAGTTACTGACGCAGTGCGCGACGAAGTGCTGACCGGCGGCGAACTGCCGGGGTCGCGCGAATTGAAAGATGCGATTCAGTCTGGGTGGGTTGTCGTGGTGAATTCGTCATTCGACGCCAATGCCTTCTCAGGACTCGGTGCCGGGGAAGCCAGTGTGCTTGCGTTCGCCATTGGCCATCCTGCTCCTTGCCTTGTGCTGATGGACGACCTCTCAGGTCGTTCGCATGCCCGAGCTAACGGTATAGCCCATATCGGCCTGGCAGGCGTTCTGGTCGCAGCCAAGAACCAAGGGTTGGTGCGCAGTGTTCGAGCGTTGCTGGAGAGACTTGAGGCGAGCGACTTTCGATTGTCTCGCCAAGTCGTAGCCGCTGTGATTGAACAGGCGGGTGAGCGCTGATCTCTGGGTTTCCATCGACCACCAGCGCAGCCTTCACAATGTCCCCCATCGCTTTTCGAAGTCAATTATGTAACTATAGTTGGCAAATTTCCGGCAAAAATGCCAACGATGTACACAAGATTTCTGCCAACGCCGCCTCGGTCCATCCTTCTACTCGGTCCAAGGGGCACCGGAAAGTCCACATGGATTCAAAACCGGTTTCCCGAAGCCATTTCCTATGACCTTTTGGACGCGGGCGAGTCCATACGCCTGAACCGCAATCCCAACGCAATCTTCGACGAGCTGAGCCGGCTTCAACCGGGCAAATGGGTGGTCATTGACGAAATACAGAAAGCCCCGGCGCTACTCGACCAAGTGCATCGGCTCATGGCGTCAAATGGACTCCGGTTTGTCTTGTCGGGATCGAGCGCTAGAAAACTGCGGCGGGGCGGCGTGAACCTGCTTGCTGGGCGTGCGGTGTCCACGGAGCTGTATCCCCTTGTTTCTGCAGAGCTCGGCGCAGACTTCAACGTCGAGCAATCGCTAAGGCTGGGCAGCCTGCCATTGGCGGTAACCGAACCCAATGCCCAAGACTACCTGCGCACCTACGCCCAAACCTATCTCGATCAAGAAATCCGGGCGGAAGCACTCACGCGCAACTTCGCTGGATTTGCGCGTTTTCTGGAGGTAGCAGCACGGCAGAATGGCCAGACGACCAATGTCAGCGCTATCGCGCGCGACGCGGGCGTGGCGCGAACCACCGTGCAAAACCACTTTGACCTATTGGTGGACACCCTAGTTGGCTTTTGGTTGCCGCCTTGGAAACTGAAGGCAGCGAACAAGCAGGTGAGTCACAGCAAGTTCTATCTATTCGACTGCGGTGTGGCGCGCGCACTCTCCGAGCGCCTCCCTTACCCGGTTGGCGACGAGGAACGGGGCAGTCTGCTCGAAACCCTGATTCTTGGCGAAATGCGCGCCCATCTCGCTTACAGGGGGTTGAGATACCCCCTGCACTTTTGGCGTAACCACAACGGTGCCGAAGTGGATGTGATCGCGGAAACTGCCACGGGGCACACAGCCGTGGAAATTAAAGCCAGCCAGCGTTGGGAGCGGCGTTTCAACCGCGGCCTTCATCTGGTAAGAACCCAATTGGGGGCCAGCAAGACGCGGTGCTTTGGGGTGTATCTCGGCAACCGCGAGGCACTGATTGATGACGTGCAGGTTCTTCCCGCCGGGGACTTTTTGAAGCGACTGTGGGAAGGGGAGGTTTTTAGTTGATTAAATGCGTTGTCCGATGTCGGCGACCAACCGAAGTGCTGTCGGCCCTTCAATCCTGAAGTCAGTTTCACCAAAGCGAGACCTCGAAAAGACCTCGCCCCCCTCGAACCCCTGAACCCCCTGTTG
>JAPPIX010000350.1:20782-21060 GCA_028820495.1 Gammaproteobacteria bacterium | reverse complement strand
CTGCTGGTCGAGCGCGCCACCTTGCCGGAGCAGCGCCAAATCCAAGCGCCCTTGCGCGAATTGCCCGCCGCCGTCGCCGCGGCCGAAGTCAGCGGCCCAACCCTCATCATCATCGGCGAGGTGGTCAATCTGGGCATCGCCCAAGTCTAGTTCCAACAGCCCAATCGAGGGCGGGACGCCCTCGCTCCGGGATCTCGCCTGAAGCGGGCGTTTCGTTCGAGCGAGGGCGTACCGCCCACGAAAAGGGGCGAAGCGCCCGTAATGCACGAAAACGATGT
>JAPPIX010000350.1:0-20772 GCA_028820495.1 Gammaproteobacteria bacterium | reverse complement strand
CCCCCAATGTTTTTTCCCAACCCCCCATGCGGGGGGGGTCCGCCCGCGCCCGGGGACCCCGCTGGGGGGGGGCTTTGATTCGGAGCGAGGGCGTCCCGCCCTCGATTCGGCGCGAAGCGCCGTTCCTGCACGTAACGGATGTCCTTTGGGGAAGCCTCCGTTCCCGGCGATGAAAAGCGCCTAAAGGCAGTTGGTCGGTCGGGGCAACCCGGCAATTTTGGCGGTGAGGCGGGCGGGACTGCCGGGGAACAGCTTGAGCAAATGGAGGCTTGAGCCCTTCTCCTCGCCGAGGTTGGCGCGCACCCATTTGACCAGGGGGCGCATGTCTGGACTCAAGTCGTAGGTGCGGTAGAACGCCTGGGCCAGTTCGATCACCTGCCAATGCGCGGCGGTAAGCGTAATGCCGCTCTGCTGGGCAATCTCCTCCGCCACGGCTGGGCTCCAGTCATCCAAGTTGCGCAGATAGCCGTCCTTGTCGGTTTCCGGCAACACTCAAGCACTCCAAGTGACAACGCGCTCGCAGCTTTCCACGAGGCGGACGAAGTCATCGAAGGAAGCGGGGCGGATGTTCGGGTGGATGCGCTGGCAAAGACCGCGCGCGCGAACGTCGGGCTCGAGCGCGTGGAACGCAGCGCCGCTGAGCGCTTGCTGTGCGAGGTAGGTGCCGTCTTCGATCAGCAAAACGGCGTCCTCGGCATCGAGCAACGGATGGCAGCCTTCCCAGGCCGCAGGCTTGTTCACCAAGTGCAGGGTCGCCACGATCAGCCCGTCACAATGTCTTGGTGGTTGATCAGGCGCCTTTGTTCGGCGTAGTCCAGCCAAGTTACGGGCAGGCACAAGTTGGCGTCGCCGAGGCCAAGGCGCTCCGCCGAATGGCGGCAGGCGAATAGGTCGGTTACGCCGTACTCCGGCACGGCACCGAGCATCTTGCCCACCGTTCGTCCGCCCACTGCGCCACCGTCCTGTTCATCGAGCAACTGGTACAACCCATCACCCTTGAATAGCACGCTCACTTCCTGGTCAAAGACGCCGGCCACCAGAATGGCCTCGATGGCCTCCAAGGCGTAGCTCGAGCCATAGGGTGCCCGGTTCAGCAGAAAAAGGATGCGTTTGGCCATCAGGCGGCGAAGGTCACAAAGCGGTCGGATGCGGTCATGGCTTCGATAAGCTGCCCCAAGCCGACAATGGCGAACGCCGGATGGGCGGTGACGGCTTCCTTTTCGTAGCGGTCGCGCTCCGCCTCGTCGAGCACGCCGCGCTTCAAGGCATTGGCGATGCAGACGGCGAGTTCGACCCCATGGGACTCACCGAGGCGAACCCAGCCGGCATGCAGGTCCTCCTCATCCTGGGGCGCCACGCCCTGCCCGGCGGCGGCGAGCACCCCGTCATGGTAGAAGAACACCCGGTGAATCCGATGCCCCAAGCGCAGGGCGCTTTCAGCGAAGCGCAGCGCCGTTCTTGAGCTGGCGCTAGCGTACGGGGCACCATGTACGGCAATGGAAATGACCAAGGCCAGCCGCCTCGCTGAACGTTGCGCGGAGTATAGCAGCGCCGGGTTGCGTTGGATTCCGGCAACGCGCAATCCGGTCAAGTAGAATGGCTGCATGACGTCAGAGAAACGCAATCCCCAACTCGGCGAGGTTTCGGCAAGTGACCGAGACTACTTCAGGCGCTTGGGAGAGGCGAATGCGGCCATAACCCGAATGGACCAGCCAGCCGGCACGCTTGCCGAAGCGCTTGACCGCATGACGCGGCTTGGCGTTGGGACTAACTTGGCATTGCGCTTGAGAGCCAATGGATTCGTTGGGATCGCCTTGGGCACTGTCCTTACGTTCGCTAATCCAGGACCGTTAGCTCGGGAGGGCGGCATTGAGACTGATCCAGTGCCCTTTGCCGAGGCTGTTGACGACAACTGCATGGTTACGCATGCATACCGCTTCCAAGGCGAGGAACTTCTCTGCGAGGGGGATTTTAGCGGAGCAATCGAGAACTTCGCGGAGGCGATCCGCCAGGTTCCGGAAAGCCTGATCACCTACTATGGGTTCAATATGACCGATCCCCTGCGCCAGCGCCATGCGCGGGCGATGCGTGCCAAGGTGGACGCCCTCGCCACCCATGCGCCCAAGGATGCTGCGACGGCCTACTTGATGCGCGGTGCGCTCGGGTTGTGGAGCGGAGACTTCCAAGGCGCTGTTCAAGACTTTGACGAAGCGATCCGCCTTAATCCAGAACGAGCAGCCCCGTACCATCTGCGTGGCGCTGCCTGGTTCGGCGGAGGCGACTGGCAAAGAGCCATTGGCGACTACGATGAGGCCATTCACCGTGACCCCGAAGACGCAATCGCCCACTACAGCCGCGGCATGGCGCGCTTCTGGGAGTGGGACCACCAGGGGGGCATCGACGACTATGGCGTGGCCCTGCGCTTGAATCCGAACAACCCGGTGATTTTCCAACTGCGCGGGTTTGCCTCGGATGTGGTGAAGGATCACGAGCAAGCCATAAAGGATTACGGGGAGGTCATCCGCCACCTTCCCGAAGAGTCCTCCGGGTACTACGATCGGGCAGGCGCGTTGCTGATGACAGGAAACGCCAAGGAAGCGATCCGGGACTTGGACGCGGCTGTGCGCCTCGACCCAGAAGCGGCGCTCAACTACTACCAGCGGGGAGTCGCTTGGCATCAGGAGCAGGACTTCGCAAAGGCGATACATGACTTTGACCAAGCTCTCCGGCTGAATCCCGAGGATGCCAATGCCTACTACTCACGCGGACTGGTTTGGCACGATCAGAACGACTTCGAGCGAGCCGTTGCTGACTTCGGCGAAGCGATTGCGCGCAGCCCCGAGGATGCGTACTTGTATCACGCACGGGCGAGGGCTTGGCTCCGAAAAAGCGAGTTCGATCGGGCTGTTCAGGATTTCGATCAGGTCATTCGTCTTGATCCCCAAGACGCCAATGTAGCGTTGGCGCATATGGGGCGCGGTCGCGTCACCTGGTTCAAGGGAGACCACGCCCAGGCCATTGAGGACTATGGCAACGCCATCCGTCTCAACCCTAGAGCCGCCGAAGCCCACCACGTCCGAGCCTTTCTTTACTCGCAACAGGCGGACTACGACCGCGCAATCAGCGACTACAGCCAGGCCATCGACATAGAGCCTGCCGATGCAGTAGCGTACTCCGGCCGTGGCGGCATGTGGCAGCGTAAGGGCGATCTCAAGTTGGCGATCCGGGATTACGCCGAAGCGATTCGCCTGCAGCCGGACGCGGCCGCCCATTACGTTTCAAGAGGCTTGGCATCGCTTGGAATCAAGAACTACCAGTCGGCTGTTGGCGACCTTGACCAAGCCCTCCTTATCAAGCCTGGTGATGCGGCGGCTCACCTCATCCGCGGCCTGGCTTTGGACAGAATGGGGATTCAAGACCGAGCAACGGAGGACTTTGACCGTGCAGTGCAACTCGTCGGCGATAGCGTCATGGCCCTCCGGCAGATGGCGTGGCGCCTGTCCGCCGGTTCTTGTTACGTGCGGGATGGCCGAAGCGCGATCAAGTTGATCGACCAGGCACTGACGCTGGACAGCGATCCCTTCCTTCACGAACTGCGGGCGCTTGCCCTAATTGAGGTCGGCGAGTTGGAAACGGCGATTGAAGCGTACGAAGCAGCGCTGGCGACGACCGAGCCGCTCAGTGGGGCATCTGTTGCGTCCGAGGGAGTTCGTCGGAGGTTGGTTCAGAACTTGCAGCGTGCCCTGATTCGGAATGGCTATGCCATTGAGGCCGTCAATGGCGTGTTCGATCCAACAACGCGGCAAGCGTTGAACGCTTGTGTTCTCGCCGGGTGTCGTCCCCAGCTTGGGGTCAGGGCTTGCCTGGCGGAAAACGTCCCGCCGCCTAGCCGCATTCTTCAAGCGGCGCTGCAGAACCTCTAACCATCCGTCGGGCTTTGAACCTGAAGCCGCTGCACGTAGCGCCGTTCCTGCAAGCGATAGACAACCCGTGGTTATCTTTTTTCGACCAAAAAGATAACTCGGCGTGCGAATCGACGGATTGGTTGTGCTTTTGGGTTCGTACCGATGCGCGTGCGGCGCCTTTCCTGCGAGATCAAGGGATGGCGACTGCTGCCGCCATCCCGCAACTGCCACTACTTGTTCGACTTTCGCCGGTTGCAGTGCTTACACAGCATTTGGCAGTTCTCGGCTTCCGTCTTCCCGCCCTCGCTCCAGGGTGTTTTGTGGTCTGCCTCCATGTTGTCGAGGTCGTGAGGGTTGGTGTCCTTGGGGCAACGGGGACAGATGCCCTTTTGTCGCTCATAGGCCGCCCGGCGCATGGCTGGGGTGAAGGCGCGAATGTTCAGATGGCGCTCGTCGCCGGTGAGGAGGTAGGGGTAGATGCCCTTCCTCCTCGTGATGGAGTCGTCCTCCATCAACTCAGCAACGCGCTTTTCGAGTTCGTTCGGGTCGAGTGAGTTGTCCTGCATTTTGGGGTACAGTCCGCCCCAATCGACGCCCTTCATTTCGCTGCGGTACTTCGGGAACAGGGCCATCGCCCGGTCAGCCACTGCTTGGAAGTGGCTCCATAGTGCCGTGGCCGTCGGATCGTGCTGATGCGCCCCCATGTACTCCTCAATGGTCTCATCGGGCGCTTTGTGCCACTTGATGGCGGTTTCCAAATGTGCCTGTCGATTAGCCGCGCCGATAATGAGCTTGCCGGCCAGCAGCTCGGCGGGGGCGTTGGACCTGCTGAACCACCGTTTGGCGTCCGCCAGCCAAGAGCCGTGGTAAAGGGCGTTGCGCAGCTCCTGATCGGTGAGTTGGGCGCCCGCTATGTTGATGGTCTTGAACCAATCTAGTTTTTCAGTGGGGGTTCCTTGGCAGACATACACGTCCAGCGGGTAGTTCAGCACTCGGCCCTGTGCGTCCTCCTGCAAGTTGTGGAACGCCATTCCCTCGATTGAGAAGTTGCCCTCGACGTACTCGCAAATGGAGATGGTGCGTTGTTGGCCGTCAATGACCTCAAATCGCCCGTCATCACAGTCCGCCCAGTACATGACGTTGAGCGGGAAGCCCTTATGGACGGTTTCGATCACGGCGTCCCGCTGCCTCCCGGTGTAGACGAACTCCCGTTGGAAGGGCGGGCGTATGTCGAGCTTGCCGCCGTAGCCCCTGACACCACCTTCGCCGTCATCGACGTAACCGGCGACCAGATCTTGGATGGTGATTTGGTGTAGCTCAATTTTCATTGAGGCGGCATCCTCCTGACCAGCAGACGAACGTAAGTGGACTTCAGCCGAGCCCCAATCCTTATGGCTCCCCGTCTGTTCAGGTCGCCTGGGTTGGCCACATCCGCTGACGTATATTCCTTTGTCTTCAAGCCCGAATTGTTGTCCCTATCCGTTATCCCGACAATGTTGAACTGCTCCGGGTTGTACTTGTCCAGAAACGTGACCGGCACTCCCATTGCACCATCCCAATCCACCGGGATTTGGGCCACCTTGTCCACGTTGATGGCGTCGTAGTTGTCGTAGTGCGGATAGTCCTCCGGTGTGTAGCGCCGGAACAGGGGCAGTTCCTCATGGCGCCCGGCATGGTCCAAGTTGGTGAACCATGCGGCATTGCCCAACCGGCCTTTGACAACGCCGTCCACCAGCCTGTACGCACTTCCTTCCTTTTTGGTTTCCCGCAACTCTTCCGCGTATTCGCTTGGCACGTCAAACAACATGTCCCTGCCTTTGGGCGTCATTCCAAGCCAAATCCGGTTGTCCTTGATCAGCGGGAATATCTCCTTGTATGTAATGGCGTTTTGGCTCCCCACGATCAGAAACCGCTTTCCGTGCTCCACCAGTTGGGCCACGTACTCGCGGAATAGCGAGAACGGGGGGTTAGTCACCACGATGTCGGCCTGTGACAAAAGCTCAATGCTCTCGGGGCTGCGGAAATCCCCGTCCTCTTCAAAATGCCGCAAGGCGGCATCTTCTGGTCTCGGCAACCCTTCGCCCCGGGGGTTGCCCGTGTACTCGATCCAAGCCGCCTGCTCGCTGTCGTGCTGGCTGAACAAGTCCCGGCTGTCGTTGCGGTAGCAAGAGGCGATCAGGCGCTTCAGGCCCAAGTGCTCAAAGTTGGCGGAGAAGTAGCGGTAGAAGTTCGACTCGGTCGGGTCGTCGCAGTTGCAGTAAACCACCTTGCCCCGAAAGTGCGCCTTGTAGTGCTTGAGCTCGTTCTCGATGTCAGGAAGTTGCGTGTAGAACTCGTCGTTCTTGTTGCGCCGGGCATCTCGAAGGTTTGCGTTCAGGGACATGGCAACAGTTCCGCATCAGGCGATTTTCGGATAAGCGTTAGGCGTGTGCGCTGACAATTCCCGCCCTCCCTTCGAAAACAAATTCTGAACGTTCGGCTAGCGCCCACCAGATCGACCAGTATTGGCCGAACAGGAGGCCAACGGGAAACGGCGGGTTCGGGCAGGACAAGCTGTTCCATCTTTGCGGTGCGATCTGCGGGAATGGTCGCGCTACTGCGCAAAGCAATTCAGATAGTCGTTCAAGTTCCCCCGGCGGGTCATTTGGTGCCGGTGCAGCGCCGCAATCAAGGTGCGCTAGCTGTATGCGCGTTGGGTCCAAGCTCGGAGCATCTCTCGGGGCTCCGCCTCCTGCGCCCACATGGCAACAATCGCCGTCTGCCGGTCCGAAGGGCGAGTGGTGCGGATGGCTTCGTAGAACTCATCCCCAGTGGGACGCACCGGCCAGCCCGCAGTGCTTCGTACGATGCGGGCCCTCACCGCCCTGGACTTTCCTCCGGCGTCCTCTGCAACAGGGCATAAGCTGGGTTCAGCGAGTTGGTCCGAAAAGTCCTGTGGGGGCTGCAGGGGCGGTTCGTTGGGTGGGCGCAAGCGAATCTTGATCGACATGATGCCCAATTTTATCAAGGCGATTTACCCCAAGGTAGTGATCAAAGTGCTTAACCGATTCGGCAATCCGGCAGGCAGGCGCCACAGTCCCTTGATTCAGGATTCCAGAACGCATAGTTTGCTTCTGTCCTACTTGCGCACTTGCCGAGGGTGCTTGTGTCCGCCCCCAAATCGCTGACCACTATAGTATCGGCCGACGGACAGGTCATCATTCCTGAGACGGTCCGCACATTGTTGGAGTGGAAGGCGGGAACCCGTTTGGTCGTTGAAAACACCTCGGACGGAGTGCTCCTGAAACCCGAGCCGGTGTTCGCTGAAACCAGCCCAGAGCAGGTCTTCGGCAGCCTTGGCCGTCGCGGCGCCCCCAAGTTGATGGAGGACATGGACGCGAGCATTCTCGCGGAAGCCAAGCGTCGCCATGTAGGTGATTGACACCAATGTTGTTAACCGAATCCGTGCCGAACTCCGTATCCTAACTCCACTGCCCTCGGCGGACTTTGAACTTGAAGCTATAGGGCAAAGCGGGGAAACTGAGCGCCCCGGAGGGGTGGCTGAGCGGTCGAAAGCGCTGGTCTTGAAAACCAGAGAGGTGAGAGCCTCCCAGGGTTCGAATCCCTGCCCCTCCGCCAAATATTCAAGTAAATCAATGGTTTTATAATAGTTGTCCCTAAAATTGTCCCTAATCCGCAGGTTGTGCCACGAATGACCACCCGGCAAGGCGAAGGCTTCAAGGCCGCGCTGGAAAGGCATCGGGCATTGGAGCAACGGTACATCGCCATGAAGCCGCACCTTGGCGAAGCCGTCCGCCTTCCCATCCGGGACGGCATCGAGTGGCAGCCCGCCGTCGCCATCGAAGGCGCGTACCGGCTTGCGCAGGCGTTGCGGGCAGTGGTTTGCGAGTCAGTGGACGGCACGGCCCCATGCGTGATTCAGGATGGCGAGCCAGTGATCTTCGCATACGGCGCTCAGGAACTTGACGGCAAGATGTGCCAGCCCTCCACCGACCTGCTATGCCATGAACTGGCCCACTTGGTGCATGGCCGCATCAACGGCACTGCCGGGCTTCCCCACTACGGGTTGCCGTTCTACCGGGTTGATGAAGCCCCGGACCGCTTGCGGGCTTTCGAACTGGCCGTGATCGCGTTGCAAGACCAGTTCCTTGAAGCCGTTACGCCCCGGCTCCCTTCGCCCTAGACAAGCCCCTAGCGACCGTACAGCGCTCAGGACGGCTTGGCCACCACATCCGGCCAGCGCCGGAAACCGCCCCAGATCGGCCCTACGGCCCTCTATGGACTCTCTCGCCGGTCTGAGGGGTTAACGGGTTAACGCAACCGAAGAACCAAAAGCCCCCGCTCCGGTTTACGGCCAACCAGTCGGCTCGATGGTGCCATCAAACGCCGGGTCTTCGGGTCTTCACTTGTGCGCGAGCGACAGCCAGGCAACGGCTAACAGGGAGCAACGCGAAAACGCCGCAGGGTTCCCTTCGGGTGCGCCAAGGTTAGGCCAACACCAGCGCGAGAAAGGCCAGCAGCGTTAGCAAGCACCCCAAGCCCATCGCTGCATTACCGGCATCATTCAAACCGCGTTGCAGCTTCGATTGTTGCGGCTTCTTGATCCCGCAATGCGGGCACACCTTGGCACGGCTCGATACGCCCTCGCCGCACTCGCTGCATGGCTTCATCATGCCTTTCACTCCCCCCTAGCAGCCCTTCGCAGTTCTTCCACATCCGCAGCCTCAAACGTCAGCCGTCCCGCGTCAATCTCGCGCTGGCATTGAAGGACGTGCTGCCCGTAAGCCATTCTCAATGACCCGCCACTGGGATTGAGTTCCATAATCGGATCGTCCTTCACGGCCATAGTTGTCCGAATCATCCAGTCCTTGTTGCCCGGCGTAGCAGCCATCAACCTGATGGCGAAGTCAATATCATCTTCGCTTCGGTAGCCAGCCATATAGGCGAAGTACCGGAAGCACTTCTTGATGACGTGCTCCCCCACGTCAGCAACCCAATCCCGCTTGAACGTGAGGTCGGAAAGCTCGCAGTTGCCGTCAACCCGCCGCACCCGGCCCGTCAAATCCCACTTGCGGAACGGCCTTTGCACGGAGCCCGAGCCGTCCCGGCTAGTCTCGATCACCGCGAACTCGAACTTCCGCCAGCCATCGGCATCGGGCGGCGTCATGTAGTCGCTGCGCTTGCCGTCCGTCAGTACATGGTCGAACAGGGACTTCACCTGACTGCCAAACAGCTTGACAGTCAGCATCACGCCCAGATTGGATGCGGAGTCCCCACACCGGAACTTCTCGAAATCGGCCCGCTTCAAATTGGATTCGGCAAAGGCGCAAAGGGGAAGGAGTACGGCAATCGCCGCCGTGAGAAGTCGCAAAGCCATGCCATCGCTCCCAAGTTGGTTTGCCTTTCAGCCCAACGCCGCAAGGTGCCGGGCCATTGCAAACCAAATCGCAACGATTGAAGTTCCCGCCTATTTGCAGGCGCGGGAGCAACCCCGTGCCGGGCAAGGCTTTTGTATTCAGCGAGTAACCCGGCAGAGCGGGTCACGACTTGGCTTGCGTAGGGGAATATCCTACCCGCCCAAAGGGGTTGTCAAGGTTTTTATGGCATACTCAGCACTTCCCCGGCGTTGCCGGATTGACGCATCGGAGGCACCTATGGCCAGCGCGTTCGATACCTTGCAGGCCGCTAAGCAGCTTGAAAGCTGCGGCTTCGAGCGGAAGCAGGCGGAGGCTGTCGCCTCCGTGGTCCAAAGCGTTCAAGGCGACTTGGCCACAAAGGCCGACCTGAAAGCGGAGATTCTCAAGGCGGCGGTAGCCATCATCGGCCTTAACGCGGCCATCATGTTCGGTTTGCTGCGCCTGTTCATGGGCGAAGGCTAGGCGTCAGGGTGATTCCTCGGCTTCGCAAAACGAGCAACAAAGCCGTGCATTGAAATCATGGAGTTATAATGCTGGAACCGCACGAATTGGGTATGGAAAACGCCATCGACATCAGGCTCAGGGCAATTGAATTTCCCGATGGCAGACAGGCCACGGTATCCTTTGAGTTGTTCGCTGACGGGTTCACCGTTGGTGAGACCCGCAGAGTGCTGGCGTTGCTGTCGCAGGAAGTGCCGCATTACAAACGGGAGCAGTCCGGCTCGACTGACCATGAAGCAATCGTGGGGGAAGCTGCGGCCAAGCTGTCAAAAGACTTCAGCGGCGTAGTGGACACGCTCAACAGCTACGCCAACAAGGGTGAGTAGGCTTCAAGGGTACACCGGCAATCCCAAACTACGGCTTGCCGTTCTATCGGCTTGATGATGCTCCCGCCCACTTGAAGCCGCTCGAACTGGCCGTGATCGCGCTGCAAGGCCAGTTCCTCGAAGCCGTGACGCCCCGGCTACCTTCGCCGCAGACAAGCCCCTAGCGCCCCTACGGCGCTCAGAGCGGCTTTGGCCCATCCCATCGGCACCGCCCAAGGCGGGAAATCGCCCCAGAACGGCCCTACGGGGCTGTACAGGCGCTCCCACGCGAATGACGGGGCAGGTTGCCCCGCTCAAATCGAGTCACCCCAATGTCACCCCAATGTCACGCCCGTTTGGGTGTGACGCGAACGCAGAACCAAAAGCCCCCGCTCCGGTCTGGACGGATTCGCCCGGCCCGGTGGTGCCATCAGGGGTTGACGGGTTGACGCAACCGTTGCTCCGACAGCCCCCGCTCCGGTCTGCCGTGAAGCCATCCGCCCTTGGATTCCACGAAATGTTGGAATCGCCCTGTGGCGAGCGCGGATGTATGCTCTTTCAACACACACGTCGGTTTTTGGATTTCTTGGCCGATGCGGAATCCAGCGTTCATGCGGCTTTCAGCCCCGTTGGCATGGATGCAGGTTCGGCCAGTTTGCGCCCAGAGTGCCCCTAAGCGGCCATCTCAGCCGATTTCCGGGTTTGGCCATGCCATCGGCCTACCGGCCCGCCAGCGCGTCCACTGCGGCCAGCAGCGCAGGCCGTGCCGCAGCCTTGGCCGGGCAGGGCACCGACAGCAGGGGATCAGCCATCAGGGCAGCGACTCAAGCAGCTTCTCCCATTCGGCAACGTCGGGGCTTTCCGGCCCCGTGCGCTCAAGCCGGGTCTTTTCGATGTGGCACCCCCGGCAGAGGGTTTGGAGGTTGGAATCGTCATAGGGGTCGATCTTCGAATGTCCGAGCGGTCGAACGTGGTCCACTTCAAGCCGTCCGGCCCGTCCGCACTTCACGCACCGCCAAGCGTCCCGGTCAAGCACCCGGCGCCGCACCCGCGCCCACCGGCGCCGGTTGATCGTGTTCCAAGCCCTAGCCACCGGCAAAGCCTATGTCAGGGCTGTTGCCGACGATGCGGATTAACGGCCCTTCCTCGTGCTTTTGCCGCGCCTTCCGCGCCAAGTAGCGCTCGGCATGGCCCGCCGCAATGACGGCCGCCTGCAAGGCGTCTATCCGGCTTCGATGCTTGCGCTTGTCCAGCGCCTCGTTGCCGCCGGGGTCGTACCGAACCTCGCTTTCCTTGATGGCGAACGTCAGCATGCGCGCCGCTTGCCGGTCAGGGTGAATCTTCCGCGCCTTGACCAAGCGCTGGAATGCCCGAATGTCCTTTGTCCCGTCCGCGTGCGCAGCCGCGCCAGTGCCCCGGAAGGACCAGACGTGCCCGCCAAACACTCTGCCGCTTTCATCCCATGCGTCCCGAACGTCATCAACGCGGTAGCGGTCAGCGCTCACGGCTATCACCTGCTCGCCAGCAAGACGCGCCGCCACGTCCTTCAGGAACCCGCCCGCAGGCGTCACGCGCCCCGGATAGGTCCACAGGTTGCCCTCCCGCTCCCAATGCCGGTACTCGCCGCCCACGCCGTCAGCGCTGCCCCGCGCCGAAAGGTCCGGCTTGTCGCCAAATCCCCCGTAGCACTCAAGCCGCCCGGTGTCGGGCCAAACCGCAACGAAGGCGGTCATGCTGTCGCTTCCGCCCGCATCGAAGCCGCCCACAACCGGCCCGGATCGCGGCGGCGGGTCATCGCTCAGGCAGGCAATCCATTGGTCTATCGGAATGATGCTCTCCTTGGCCGGGTCAACGGGCTGGTTCAGGTCGAAGGCCCGGAAGTCCCGTTGATCGGCACTGGACGCCAGCGCCCGCCGCGCCATGTCCGCCATGTAGCTGCGGCTCTTGATGCGCCCAAGGCCGGGGTTGGCGTCCCGCCACGCCTTCGGGTCGTCAAGCTGGCACCCCTCATCCGCCTGGTGCAGGTGGACGGCAACCGCAGGGTCGTCCTTGCGCTCGATCATTTCCGGGAGGAACGGCCCATGCCCCAAGATGCTCAGCGCGATGAAGCGGCCATTCCGCGCCGATATGGAACTCAGCAGGCCGCTGACCAAGCTCCGATGCCGCTCATCAAGCAGCCCCAACTCATCGAAGATCGCGTCATCGAAGCCGGAGGCATGGCCAGCCGACTTGTCCGCGCTCAGGACTTCCACGGTACCCGATGGCCCCTCGATGTGCTTCTTCGCCCGAAGGAAGCGAAGCCCGTCCAAGCCGCTCGCCTCGGCAATCTCCTCGCACTGCCGCCACAGCTCGGCAGCCTTGTCCCGGTTCACGCTGCAAACGCCGCCCCGGTAGCCCGCCGTGCGCAACGGCCCAACCAACCGCGCCAACAGGTAGCAGGCAATGACGGCAGACTTGGCGTTCTTGCGGGCCACGATCAGGGCGGATTCCCGATGCGTCAGCGCGTCCCGCATGAAGTCCAGCCCGAAGCCCGGCAGGCTCATGGGCTTACCCGCGTCCTTGTGGCCGGGGGGAACGATCAGGGTCTTGCGGCACCACCGCTGCAAGGCCGCAGCCGGGGAACGCGGCGGCTTGGGCGGAGGCAGGGGCTTCGGCCTCGCAGCCGCCCGCGCCTCGGCCCGCCGCTGGCGCTGGCGCTCAACCTTCCGATCATCGTCCGCGTAGGGCATCGGGGCTTCACCGCCGGGGCTTCACTGCCGGAACGCCCAAAGCCAGCAACGGCGCAGCCTTCCGGCTAGGGGCTTCGGGGCTTCGGGGCTTCACTTTCACGCCTCCGACAGCCCCACCCCGCTGTACGACGGTCCGAAGACAGCCCGCGCAGGGGTCCCCACGGGGTGCGCCGGGGCTGTGGCCGGACTGCCGGGGGTTCATCAGCCGCCCGCCAGCGATTCGAGCGAGCATCCAAGCGCTTCGGCCATGCGCGTTGACGCGCCCATCGACGGGATGATGCCGCCGCGCTCCACTTCCGCAACGAAGCCCTCAGTGACGTGCGCACCTTCGGCCAGTTCCGCTTGGGTCATCCATAGCTCAGTGCGCCGGGCCTTGATGCGCTTGCCGATCAGGTCGGCGATGGTCTGAAACCTTGCGGGATTCATCAGCCGCCCTCCATCCGTTGTTCAAGCAGCATCCGCCACCCCTTCCAGCACCAGCTCAACGGCCCGGTCGTAGGCGTTCAGGCTGCGGGGTTGCGTCCCGGCTGTCGCCGGTGATGGCGCGTTGTCGTCTGATGGGTCGCTGACTGGCGAGCCATAGGCGGCTTCGCACAGCGCGATGACGGCCTGCATGGACGGCTTGGCCGACGTGAAGGGCGGTCGCGCCGGGGGTATGTCAACGCACGGGAGCGGGTCGCTGTCGCCCGTGTTGGGGTGCATCCATTCGCCAGTGTCCATCATTCCGTCAACCGCTTGTCAGTTGGCAAGGTGGAACGTTGGAACGTGTGGAAGCAAATCCCTATGAACCCTAAACATTGATGAAAACATCAATCTTCCGTGCTCGTAGGGATCAGCTTCCACCTGCTTCCACCTTCCACCCGGTCAAGGCTTTTGAGGTGGAAACCAGAGGTTTGATTTCTTGGTCTTGCGCCTGTCCCACCCTTGCTGTCGAGCCACCCCCGCAAGGCGCTTTGCGGTGACGCCTCGGCCACCCTCGCGGGGTGCGTCCTCAAGCAGAGTCGCCATGCCGACGCCGTTCGAGTAGGCCGGATTGTCCGCCTGCTCGGCCAGCCAGTCCTCGATCAGTTCATCCTTGCTTCGGTGACGCTCGGCCACTGTGGCCGCGTCCGCCATCAGCTTGCGGGGAAGGTTGGCCCGCTCGCCGAACGAATGCCGGTCTAGGGCTTCGGCCCATAGCTGCTCCCGGTTCACGCGCATGAAGGATTCAACGTCGCAGCCGCTGCGCAATTGGACGGGAACGAATCGCCGGTTGCCGCTTGGGTCGTTCGGAAGGCACTCAACCCGGTTGGTGGTGCCCATGAAGACGCAGCGCCTCGGCAGCCCTTCGGGATTGCGCCGGTACGCCAGCCTCACGCTGTTGTCGTTGCGGCGCGTAAGGAACGCCTTGAGCCTGTCCTGCTCCGCCCGTGTGCTTCCCGCCATTTCCGATATCTCCACCGCCACCCGGCCCAACAGCGCCTCGGTCATCACCTTGGGCGCATCGCTTAGGCACAGCGCATCGCTGAACCAGTCATCGTGCGCTGGCGGAAGTGCGCTGCGGATGAAAGCGGACTTGCCGATTCCTTGCGCCCCGATCAGCACGGGGCATTCGTCGAGCTTGCAGCCCGGCTCCTTGGTGCGCTGCACGGCCCCGATGAAGAGGTAGGCCCCGGCCCATCGGGTCAGGGGGTTGTCGTCCGCGTCGAACAGGCCGATCAGCAGGCGGTCGAGCCTGGGCTTGCCGTCCCATCGCGGCAGTGCGCCCAGCCACCCGTCGAACGGGTCAACCGCATTCCGGTTGCACAAGGCGTTGACGGCGGTTTGCCATGCCTCCTTGCCGTAGCGGAGGGGTGACTTGCGGCCTTGGCTGATGCCGTACTTGAACCGCTTGGCCAGCCAGTCGCGCCAGTCGTCGGCTTGGGTGTCGGCCAACTGCCGCCACTCCGAACCGGCCTCCCGCCATTCCGTGCTTGCCGCCCGAAGGTTCAGCCGGATCTCCACGTCGATTGTGGACAGCGCGGACTTAAGCGCGTCGGCATCCTTTGCGCCGAAGACGGTTGGAAGCTGGTGGACGCCTCCCGGTGAACTGCTAGAATTACTCATGCTGCAATCCTCAGCTACGGCGGATTGCCACCCCTCGATAGAGCAATCCGCCAGTTAAGGCCCCGGCTAGGCCGGGGCTTTTGCTTTCAGGGACTCAAGCTGCGTCAGGCGACAGGAACCCCGGCGCGCGGGATTCCTCCCACTGCTCAATGTCGCGGACTCGCCAGCCGATGGCACGGGCGCTCAGGCGCACGGGTTGCGGGAAGTCGCCGCGCTTCACCGCTCGTCGGATGGTGGACTCGCTCATTCCCGTCCGGCCAATCAGCGCCGGGAACCTCAGCAGGGTTGGTGTGGTCATGGTGTCACTCCCTTGGTGGCGTTGTCGAAACAAGCGAGGCTGCGTTGCGCTGCCTCTGTCATTTCGCACCAAGGAACGGCTAGGGTAGCCGCTTAGGTCGTGCGCTCCGCCTTGTGGGGCTGCTCAGTCAGCAGGCGGAGCCATCCGGCGCGGCGGTCTGGGTTGCCTCGCTGGATTTCCAGATGAAAACCTAATCCGCTATGACCTGTCAAGCACTGTCTCTGGAAGGAAACGCCATGACGTTACCGGCTTCAACGTCAACGCAATGGTCTGCCCATTGATCGTGCAGCAGCCTTCGCTTGGCGAACAAATCCGAGCGGGCATAGGCGGCTTCCGCCTTGTTCTTGATGGTGTGCGCCAGCGCCTGTTCCATGACGGCATGGGGGGTCGCTGTCTGCTCAGATGCCCAATCCCGGAAGGTGGAGCGGAAGCCGTGCAGCGTCACGTCGAAGCCAAGCTGGCGCAACAGCTTGACGTGCGTTACTTCGCTGATGGGGGTTCCGGCCTTCAAGCCGGGGAACACTAGGCCGCAACCGTCGTTCAACTCCCGCGCCACCTCAAGAATCTCGATGCACCTTGGCGACAGGGGCACCCTATGGGGCCTGTTCGCCTTCATTCGGGAAGCAGGTATCTCGAACACCCGGTTCTCGAAGTCGATTTCATCCCACCGGGCCTTGCGGACTTCGGATGATCGGCAGGCCGTCAGCACGGCAAATTCGAGCGACAGCTTGACGCCCGGCAGCGCTCTGGGGGCGGCCCTAACGGCTTGCAGGCATTCGGCAATCCGATCATAGGGCAGCGCGTCATGGTGCTTGCGCTGGCGGCTCACGCGGGGCAGTGCGCTGTCCAGCACGTTGCCAGCAGGGTCGTACATCCGATGCCCTTGCGCGATGGCCCATCGGCAGATTGCTGAGATTCGCTGCTTGACGCGCCGGGCTGTCTCGCGCTTGACCGCCCATATGGGGGTCAGCACTTCCATGACGTGCCGGGGTTCAATGTCGGATACCGGCATGGCCATGATGCTGCTCGCGTAGGTGGTCAGGCTCGATTCCCATTGCTGGCCGCTCTTCGGGTTTCGCCATGTTGGCGAGTGTATGGCTATCACCTTGGCCATTGCCTCAGCGAAAGTCGGAACTGCGGGCTTGCCGTCCGCGCCGTCAGTCCGGGGGTCGTTTCCGGTCTGGGCGATGTTCCACCGCCTGTACGCTTCATCCCGCGCTTCGGCCAGCGACATTGCCGGGTATCTGCCGATGGCGGACTCCACCTGCTTGCCGCGCACGGTAAGCCTCTGGTTCCACGTCTTGCGCCCCTTCGGCGAGACTCGCAACGCCAGCCCGAAGTCATCAACGTGCTTGCCGGGCTTGGTGATGGTCTCAACTTTCCTTGCAGTCAGTTTCATGGTCACGCTCCTAAGTTGTCCCTAATTTGTCCCTAAACAGGCGTGATATTACATGACTGGTTTTGACGGGTCAAGAAATATAGTGATTGGATAAGTTCATGTTAATCAGTCATTTGGTGTAACTTACGGGCATGGTCTGACGGGTTATGGAAGGTGGGTATGGCGGACTGCCCCTCCGCCATAGCTGTCAGCTATGTGTCGATAAGCTCATAATTTGAGGGTATTAGTGGGATTTTGGCACCGACCGCCTCGGGGGAGTGCCAGTTGGGGGAGCGAAGCCATGCGGTGGGCTGCTCAGCCGCTATCGTCTCTGAGGGAGCGGGGGACTTAACGCTTGGTATGCGGCGCCAAGGCAGGCGTTGATTTGATGTCATTTCCCGCGACTCCATTCTGTTTCCACGCCGAGATAGTTCAAAAACTTAATGCCGGTTCCGGTTCGTAAATCGTGATCCATACCCTTGTCCGTCAGCTTCGCCTCCTGAAAGATGTACTTGGATTTAAGCGTCACGAGGTCCTTGTCGTACAGATCATCCCAACACCGTTCCACTTCAAGAGCGTGGGGGGCTGCCGTTACGGAACTCATGGGACCCGGCCGTCCCGCATCAAGGTGCTCCCATTGTGTGGCGTGAGTCTCTACGGTTTGGCCGTTGATGGATGTCTCTCCCCCCATAGCATACGGGCTGTAGCGCCCGCCCGTTATGGCGGTCGCGGTTTCCCGTAACCGCTTCAGGTCTTTGGCCCCAGCCAAAAGTTTGAGGTGGATCGGATTCATTTCACGCACCCATCTCAAATAGGCGTCGGTCATGATGCTTGGCGAGACGTCGGGCGCAGTTGGTGTCCGCATGTACGAGTTGGCGGCAGCCCGGAGAGTGGCTTTCTTCTCGTCGTCATGGGTTTCTATGAAGGTTTGGGCCAGCCCGTAGAGCGGCTTAGCCAGTGCTTCCTGGGCTTGTGGGTTCCCTTCTATGGCTTGGCTCAAAAGGGTGTTCGGGTCAGGCGGAATGCACTTGCCGAGAAAATGCGTGAGAGTTGGCTTTATGTCGATAAACGGAAACCACTTGGCCACGGTGCCGACCAGAGTTTCCCTTGTGAGTTTTTTCATGTGTCTTTTAAGCCCCCCAGTTAATTTGCGGAGATATGATAATCAACGGTGGCCAATGCGACGACTGGCGCACGAAGGTGGCAATTTGGAGGTTCGCTTATCGTGGTAAACTCTCTTGATGAGTTGGCCGGAATTGCCATTTTAATCTTCCTTTAACTTACTGTTTTATTTGGATTTTTTTGGTTAGTACCTTCAAATTCTGAACGGCTAGCCCTCCGCCAAGCTCACGGGCCACGCTAACTCCGATAGTACGCGAGAAACACCGTGAGACGCACCATGTCGGCCAGCCTATGTCCACGACTGGCTGGGCGCCGGGAACCGTCCAAGCATCCAGCAACCGTGCGGATTAAACCCAACTGGAGGTCGCCCTTGCTTGGTCGGCTTCTGCCGGCACCGCTTCTGGCGCTTGCATCTGTCACCGGCCACGCGGCCGACCGGTTGCAGACCGGCGACCGACGGGACAAAGGCGTGTCGGAGGAACCCACAACAGCCGGACTGGAGCGATGGCGGTGGCGGCGAGATATCAGGGATTGCAGGTTTCGACGATGCCGAGTCACCTTGACCGCAGACGTTCGCAACGGTTCAGGGACGGTGGAAGCCCTTGGCTCTGTTGCGCAGACGACGTTTAGGATTCGTGAGTCCATTCGTCGCTGGGACTGGTGCACACTTGACGAGGGGACGTCTGGGTGCACTTTTCTGATGGGGGGGACTCGTCAGGCCATACACATCGAGTTCAGATTCGAGCCGCGCCACTCGGATGGGGTGAGACGAGTCGGGCTTCGGCAACACCACAAACTCGAGTACTACACTTGCCGGAAGTTGTCCTGAAGGTAGTCGGGTCCGGTGAACTTGAGTTGCTTGATTCACAACTTTCATTTCGCGGTTTGGTCTTTGCCGCTCTGTTTCTGACGACCGGTGCGAACGAGACGATCCACCTCGACTCCGACGACTCGAGGACGGCAATTCGGACAAGGGCCTGTCGGGAAGGTAGTGATCGAACCACCTAACCGCTGCAGCAGCCCGGCAGCCTTAGTCATTGGGGCCAACCGCCACCCAAGGCTCTGCGATCAATAGCAAGCGATGTCTCCCTCGACCACTTGAACGATCCGCTTGCCGCCGCCCGTTGACTCGAACATGTCCATCAGTGCGCGCGGCATCGCTTCGAAACCGCTGACGACATCAACTGGCGCCTTCAGTTTGCCTTCGGTCAGCCAAGCGGCCATGGCCGCTTCCGCCGCGTCGAATTCGTCGCTGTGGTTGTAAACGAAGAAGCCACGCATGTCGGCGTTGGCCCGGCGCAGGTTGGTGTAGTTTCTGGGGCCGAAGGGCGTCTGGCGTTGGTATTCGGAAATGGAACCGCACAGCACGACCCGGGCGCCCGGAGCGAGATGGCCTAGGGCAGCCTCTAGGATTTCACCGCCGACGTTGTCGAAGTAGAGATCGATGCCGGCAGGAAACGACTCGCGGATCGCCGCAGCCACGTCATCCGCCTTGTAGTCGATGGCCACATCGCAGCCGAGTTTCCCGATCAGGCTGCACTTCTCCGCCCCCCGGCGATGCCGACGAGGGGTGTGCAGCCGTGCAGGCCAGCCATCTGCACCACTAGGGAGCCCACACCGCCGGCCGCCCCGGACACCAGCATCGCATCACTCGACCGGGGTTGCCCGCGGCCGAAAAAGCCACAGTAGGCGGAGAATCCAGTCATGCCGAATACCGTCAGTGCGTGGTGTATGGGCAGGCCGTGCGGCTTCAGGCGGCGAAACTTCTCCGCATCGGTCATGCGGCTGACCTTCCAAGTCTGCCAGCCGAGTTGCCCCTGCACGAATTGGCCGGGTGCAAAACCAGCGTGATTGGAGGCGATCACCTCGGCGACGCCCCGGTCGTGGATCAAGTCGCCAATCTCAAGTGGCGCTTCGCCGGCAGCGCCCCCTTCCATCATGTACATGCGCATGACCGGTGCGATGTTCAGCAGGTGCGTTTTCAGCAGCACTTGGCCCGGGCCGGGTTCAGCAACCGGGGCTTCCCGGTACTCGAAATGCCTCGCCTCAAGGGTGGTGACCGGATGTTCCGCGATCACCCATTGCCGGTTCGGCCCGCCCCAGTCGTTCGATTTCGCCATGACATTCAAGTTCCGATCGAGTAGGTTGCGGCAGGTAGGCAATAGAGCCTTCCACACAGGCAGCCGGGTGCGCTTCGAGCGCGATTGGCACAGGCACTGGCAGGAGCAATAGGCATGACCATGGAACCTCTTCACGCTAGGCTTCTGGCGTGGCGTTCGGCTTTGCTGCTACCGGTTCTGCTCGCAGCGCTGGCCGGCTGCACGCCGCCGGGCGCCGAGGGCGATGAGTGCAGTTCATCAACGGCTGCAACAGCGGATACGCCTGCCATCCCGCCCCTCGGGCTGGACGAGGCACCGGACCCGCTCACGCTTAGACGCCAGACCCTGATTGTAAGGGATATCGAGAAATCGCTGCTCCTGTACCGGGATGCGATCGGCATGGAGGTCATCTACGACAACATCATCCGCCGCCCGCACCGAACCGAAGACCGTCAGCAGGAGATCCGGCTGGTGTTCCTGAAAGCTAACAACGACTTCATCGGCGTTTTGGGGCTGGTCGATTACGAGTACAACAACCCGGAACACCCCGTGCATGCCAAGCCGGTGCGCAAGGAAGGATTCACGCCGGGAAACTCGGTGCTGCTGTTCAACACCACGCAACTTGAAGAGCGCTGGCCCAAGATCGAAGCGGTGGAGGGCGTGGAAGTCATCGGCGGTCCCACCTATACGGAGTACCCGTCGTACGACGGCAGCAGCATCATCCGGGTCAACGTCACGCGGTTCTACGATGCGGACGGTTTTTTGGTGGAGTTCAATCAGCCGCTCGATCCGATCCACTGAAGCCTCCGCATCGGGGGTTGCGGTAAACTAGGCTCATGTCCCAGTTCGATACTGTTGAAAACGCGCTCGAGGCCATCGCGGAAGGCGAGATGGTGGTCGTGGTTGACGATGACGACCGCGAGAACGAAGGCG
>JAPPIX010000364.1 GCA_028820495.1 Gammaproteobacteria bacterium | reverse complement strand
CCACCGTGCGCGAGGCGGCGGCCAGCGCCTGGCCGATGACCTGCCCGCCGTAGACCTGCTGCCAGCCCTCGTTGGGACAGGCGGTCCGGTAGTGGTTCCTGTCAGTCGCCTCCAGGTCCAGCAGCCGGATGACGTCCTGTAGGCTCTGCTCCACGGTTGCGGCGGGCTGCTGCGTTCAGTGCTTGCAGTCGGCGGGCTTGAACGGGCCCTGCCGGTCAACGCCGATGTCGGCGACCTTGTGGTCGTTAGGGGCTGGGTCGGGCATGGCTGGCTGGGTCCTCTTTCATCTTGGCGGTTTGGAACGCCCTTGCCGCGCTGGCACTGGGTGCGGCGCAGCGAAGGCGGGGGCGCGAATGCTAACAACCCGGCGGGGTCTGGGCAAAACCCTAGCCTGCCTCCCAACATGCTTGGGGGACGCCCTCGGATTGAACCGAGGAATTCCGCCCCAGGTCGTGGGCTGAAGCAGGATTAGGGGCATGAATGAGAAATGATGTCCGCTTTCGTTGTGGGACATCTCCCGCCAAGCGCGGCAATCTCGCACAAATCCCAGCGTCATTGTCCGTAGCGACTTTCCTTGGTTTTCGTGGCACGGTGGGGTTTTCGCAGCCAGCCGAACAGCCCCGTGCCGCCGACCGTCCAGCCCAGCCAAGGCCCCAGCCCTTGCCCCCGAAGGGCGCGGCGCTGTGCTATGGTGGGCGCAGCAAGGCAACGGCCCGCCCAAGGAGCGCCCCATGCCCACAGCCCAACCCATGCCGGCCCGCCCGCCCGCCCGCCGGGCGCCCCCGGCCAAGCCGCCAAGGCGGCAGGCGCCTGCGGCGGTCGAGTACCCTGAGTCGGACGGCAAGCCGATGTCCGAGACCCCCATCCACTGGCACGCCACGGTCGATTTCGCGCACCCGCTGATGGACCGCTACGCCATGCGCCCGGACGCCTACGTGGGCAGCGACATGCTGATGTACTGGGTGGAGGGCGACTTTGACAAACGGGTGTCGCCGGACGTGTTCGTGGCCTTCGGCCCGGACAAGGAGCCGCAGCGGCGCGTCTGGAAGGTCTGGGAGGAGGGCATGGCGGCGGACTTCGTGCTGGAGGTGACGTCGAGGAGCACGCGGCGCCGGGACGAGGGGTTCAAGGCGGCGCTGTATGAGCGGCTGGGAGTCACGGAGTACTGGCAGTTCGACCCCACGGAGGATTACCTGAGCCCCAGCCTGAAGGGCCGTCGCCTAGGGCCGGGCGGCACCTATGAGCCGATCCCCTTGAAGCCGCGGGACGGCGGGCTGTCGGGCTGGTCGGAGGCGCTTGGCTTGGAGCTGCGCCCGGAGGGCCATGCGCTGCGCCTGTTCGACCCGGCGCTTGGCGAGTTCCTGCCCACATCCGGGGAGAAGAGCGGGATCATCGAGGCTGTGCAAGCGGAGCGTGATGCGGCCGCTGCGGAGCGTGATGCGGTCGTTGCGGAGCGCGACGCCGAGGCCAAGGCCCGGCGCACCGCCGAGGCCCGGATTGCGGAACTCGAGCGGCGGCTTGCCGAAGCCGATGGGTGATGCCGCTGGACGGCCAGTCATGCAGCCGCTCCCAAGCGCCCCAAGGGGCGTTCGAGCCCTCCTTAAAATGATACAGCTTGAACTTCACGATGGCTTCAAGCCGCCAGCTCGACCAGCCGAACGAGTGCGAGGTGCGCCTGCCTCCAAGTTCAATGGGGATTCGGCCCGGCTCGCGCCGGTCGGCGACAGCGCTGGTGCTGACCGGCCGAGCCATCCGCTTGTTGATGCCATGTTGCAGCGCGCCCGCTAAAGGAGGAAGCGATGACCCGGCTCTTTACCGCGCAGCTTGCCACCGAAACCAACACTTTCGCGCCCTATCCAACGGGATGGGCGACCTGGCGCGACATGCTTTACCTGGAGCGCGGCGAACCCAGTGCGCCGGGCTCATTTGACTTGACGAGGCCCTTTGTGAGGGAAGCGGAAAAACTCGGCTGGCAGGTCGAGGTGGGGTTGCGCGCGTTCGCGCAACCGGCTGGGCGCGTTCCGGCCCCGGTCTATGCCGAGTTGAAGGGGAAGCTGCTGGCGGATCTCAAGGCAGCGATGCCCGTGGACGTGGCGCTGCTCTCCCTTCATGGCGCAATGGTCGCTGAGGGTTGCCATGACTGCGAAGGCGACATCCTGGCCACCGTGCGCGCGCTGGTTGGGCCGGACGTGCCGATCGGCGCCGAGCTCGACCCGCATTGCCACCTGACCCGAACCATGGTCGATGCGGCGA
>JAPPIX010000280.1:8788-21134 GCA_028820495.1 Gammaproteobacteria bacterium | reverse complement strand
TTGCCACGAACCAAGGGGCGAACGCTGATGCGACGTATGACGCTTGACGAGGCACTAGTGCTCATGCCAGGGGCCAGATGCCCACCACCAAGGTTCCGAACAGTCCCATCAAGCCGACAATCAAGGTCACGAAGAAAGTGACCATCCAGCCAATCATTTTCTCGAGCAGGGACTCGATCCGGTCCAAGCGTCCCTCAACCGACTTGAACCGAGCATCGACTGCCCCCTCAAACGTGGTTAGGCGAGCCTCAAGAGAATTGAAGCGGGCATCAACTGAATCAAAGCGCTGGTCAACCGAATCAAAGCGCTGGTCAACTGACTTGAACCGTTCGTCATCTGCTTTGAACCGCTCGTCAACTGCATTGAACCGCTCGTCAATGCGCTTCCACAGCAATTCGTAGTTGCGCTCAAACTCCGCCCGCAGCCGCTCCGGCGTGACGGCGAACCTCTCGATGGAATTAGCGATCGCCGCAATCGCCGCCTTGCTCTGCTGTTGGGTCATCCCGGAGGCCTCAAGCCGCTCCGACATCGCTTCAATTTCCCTGACTGCCTGCTGCATGATCCATGTTCCTTGGTCGCGTTGAGAATAGCAAGCTAGGTTGAATCCTCGCCTCGGCGCTGAAAAGTGGCGATTCGCCCGCCGTCGTGTAGGAAATTGGCCATTCAGCGCCCGCCGGGGCCAGCCAACGGCACGCCAACGGCTTGCCGTCCGTCAATGGCGCGACTAACCTGCATCCTGAGTTGCACACACTGCGCAGGGGTTGGGTTGATGAAGTTGTTTGCAAAGATCGTGCTAGGCACGGTTCTGGCCATCGCCACCGTCGTCGCCGCCGTGCTAATCGGCACCCGTTTCGCCGATGGTCCCTTGGAGATGATCGCCGGCGGCCCCTTCACCAGCGGCGAACTGCAATCGAAGCCGCCAGCCGACTGGTCGTTCATGCGGGATGTCGAGACCATTGAGTTCCAATCCCTGGAGCCGCCGCGTTCGCGCACCGTCTGGGTGCTGGCGCACGAGGGGCGGATGTTCATTCCGTGCGGCTACATGAACTCAACCTGGGGCCGCATCTGGAAGCAGTGGCCCGTCGAAGCCGAGCGGGAAGGGCGCATCATCACGCGCATCGACGGCAAGCTCTACAACCAGAACTTGGTGCGCATCCAAGACGGACCGATTCTTGAGCCCTTGTTGGCGGAAATGTCGCGCAAGTACGCTGGGGGCCAGCCGATACCGGTGGAGGTGGTGACCTCCGGCGCCTTCTGGTTCTTTGAAGTGACGCCAAGAGCATGAGCCTCGCCTTCGAGGGGCTGAAGGTCCTCGATTTCACCCAAGTTCTGGCTGGTCCCTTCGCCACCCAGCAATTGGCGGCGCTCGGCGCCGAAATCATCAAGATAGAGCAGCCGGCAACCGGCGACCTGACCCGGGTCGGCAACCCACAGCGGCCGTCGGCCATGTTCACCACCGCCAACCTCGGCAAGAAGAGCCTCACCCTGAACCTAAAGAGTGCTGGCGCCAAGCGCATTGTTCACCGCCTCGCCGCCGATGCCGATGCGGTGGTGGAGAACTTCCGGCCCGGCGTCATGGCGCGCCTCGGCTTTGGTTATGACCAGTTGCGAGAAATCAAGCCCGACTTGGTGTACTGCTCAATTTCCGGGTACGGCCAAAGCGGGCCAAAGTCGCCGCTGCCCGCCTTCGACGGCGCCATTCAAGCCGCTTCCGGCATGATGGCCGTTTCCGGCTTCCCGGAGAGCGGGCCGGTGCGGGCTGGCTACTTCGCCGTCGATATGGCCACCGCCCTGCACGCCGCCTTCGCCTTGGCCGCCGCCCTGTACCGAAAGCGGCTCACCGGCGAAGGCCAGCACATCGACGTGGCGATGATGGACACCTCCATGCTCATGCTCGCCCCGCAGATGACCGACTACCTGATGAACGGCAAAGCGCCGGAACGGATCGGCAACCTCTCGCCCACCCTTCAACCAACTGTCAACGTCTTCCCTACCGCCGATGGCTGCATTCAAATCGTGGCGCTCAAGGAGAAACAGGCCGAGTCGCTCTTTCGCGTTGCCGGCCTTGACGCGCGCTATCCCGACTTCCCGGACGCCCGAACACGGTTCAAGCGCAGCGAGGAGGTCAACGCCTTGCTCTGCGCCGCACTCAAGCGCCAGGACACCGCCCACTGGCTCGCCGCACTGCGCCGGGAGAGCGTGCCAGCCAGCGAAGTGCGGGAACTGCCCGACGTGGCCAGCGACGCCCAATTCGAGCACCGCAAGGCCTTTGTGGAGATCGCATCGTCCGAGCCAGCCGGCAATGGCGCCCAGGCGGTGTTCTCGGGGCACTGCGCGTCTGAGGATGGCCCTACGCTTAAGCGGGGCGCGCCGGGGCTGGGCGAACACACCGAAGAAATACTGACGGGCCTAGGCTACGCAAAAGCCGAAATTGCAGCCTTCAGCGCCGACGGGACGATCTAGCGTTGGAAACCCGGGAAGCCAACGCTGCGGATGCGTTCATCGGCATCGGCGGCACGTTGGCACTGCTGACGGCTTCCGTGGCGCTGTTTGGCAGCGACTCTTCAGCCGGCGCCAATCAAATTGCCCTGGCCTGCGGCGCGGCGATCGCCGCTGGCATTGCCATTAAGAACGGCCATCGCTGGAAGGCGATCGAACAGGCGATCGTGGGCGGCATCGGCACCGCCATGCCGGCGATCCTCATTCTGCTCTCCGTCGGCAGCCTGATCGGCGCTTGGATGATCAGCGGCACGGTGCCAACGCTGATCTACTACGGGTTGCTGGTTCTCGACCCCGGCTTCTTCTACGCCGCCTGCTGCCTGCTGTGCGCCATCACGGCAGTGGCGATCGGCAGTTCCTGGACGGTGGCAGGCACCTTGGGCATCGCGTTGGTGGGCATCGCCGCAGCCTTGGGCCAATCGATCGAGATCACCGCCGGGGCCATCATCAGCGGCGCCTATTTCGGCGACAAGATGTCGCCGCTTTCGGACACCACCAATCTGGCGCCGGCGGTCACCGGCATCGACATCTTCACCCACATTCGGCACATGACCTGGACCACTATGCCCAGCTTGGCCGTGGCCTTGGTGATCTTCCTCTTGCTCGGCGGCCGATCTGAAGCCGCACAGGCCGGCAACCTCGATGCCACCCTGACCCTGCTTGAGGCCCACTTCGACATCAGCGCGCTGCATCTCGTCCCAGTGGCTCTGGTGATCGGCTTGGCAGTGCGCAAAACCCCCGCAGTGGCCACGATTTTGGCCGGCGCCTTGGCCGGCGTCCTGTTTGCCTTGGCGTTTCAACGCCCCGCCATTCTGGCGATGGCCGGGGGTGATGGCAGTGGCGTCGGCGCCATCACGCGGACCCTGTGGACGGTGCTGTTCGACGGTTACACGGCCGCCACCGGCGACGCCAACCTCGATTCGCTGCTGTCCCGAGGCGGCATGAGTTCGATGCTGACCACGGTCTGGCTGGTCATCGCAGCCATGACCTTCGGCGCGGTCTTGGAAAGGGCAGGCGTCCTGCAGATCCTGTTGCGCGGCTTGGTCAAACTGGGCCGAAGCACGGGCAGCCTCATCGCGGCCAGCAGCGGCACCTGCTTCGGCATCAATGTGCTCGCCGCCGATCAATTCATGTCCATCGTGCTGACCGGGCGCATGTTCCGGGACGAATTCCTGCGCCGCGGACTGCACGAAAAGAACTTGGCGAGGGTGGTCGAGGACACCGGCACCATCACCTCGCCGCTGGTGCCTTGGAACACCTGCGGCGCCTACATGGCAGCCACCCTAGGCGTGCCCACCTTGGCCTATCTGCCCTTCTGCTTCTTCAACCTGATCAATCCGTTGGTGTCGATGGCCTATGGCGCCACCGGCTTCAAGATCGAACCCGTCGAGGCGGAGCCGCCAGCCCATGCCAAGGTTGCAGCGGCATAACAGGGAACACCGAGGGCGCTAAGCGGTGGCTTTGCGCAGAACGTGCAGGTAGCCGTTGGAGAAACAGCGCTCGGGCTGCGGACAGGCGCCGAAAAACCCCCTTTCCTTGAGCAGGTCGTGAAAGCGGCGCAGGCGATAGCAGGGCACGCCCGCTTGCAGGTGGTGCTCCAGATGGTAGTTGACGAAATTCGGTCCGATGAGCAGCCGCTCCCACCAGGACACCAAGGTGGTGACAGTGTTCTCGCGCACGTCAGCGCTCAGCCGATTCACGGCAACGCCGTGCTCGCTCATGAACCGAATGCGGGTGATCACCTGATAGGCCACTAGGTAGGCCAACCACCAAAGGGCGTAGGCCCAAGGTGCGCCGGCCAAGGCCAGCAAGCCCAGCATTAGGCCGTGGGAAGCCAGGAAGGGGGCGTTGCGCGCCAAGCCGAATGACTTGATCTGCCGACGCAGATCCTTGAAGCCGGTGCGGCCCGTCAGGTCCCGGGTCAGCTTGCGGCGCATGCTGGCAGGCTCGGCCGGATAGGCGTTGGCCATGGTGAAGTCGGGATCCTGGTCGGTGCCCGCATGGCGATGGTGATCGAGATGGTAGGCCCGATAGCGGGCCAGCGAGGTGTTCATCAGCCCGCCGCAGAGCCAAGTGCCGAAGGCGTCGTTCAACCAGCGAGCCTTGAAGAAAATCTGGTGGGCGCACTCATGGTAGAGCACCGCAAGACCCAACTGACGCCCACCGAGCAACAGCACGGCCAGCAGCACCGTCAGCGGATTGAGCCACATCACCGGCAAAGCGAAGGCAGTCGCCATCACGGCGAGATTGAACAACGTCATCCAGCCGGCCAGCCAGTCGGAGCGCGCCAGCAGGGGGCGCATCTCCTCGGCGCTTATATAGTCAGAAAGATTGACCGTTTCGGCGGTTTTCATCATGCTGGAATACTACCTTTTTGGGACTTCTGTAGCAAAGTCGGCAAGCAGCTCGGCGGCGGCCTACTGCCCCGAATGCAATCTGCTCAGGAATTCGGAGGGTGCCAGTATTGAAATGCTGTGAAAGGCAGGCATGTCCAGAACGTCGCGGTCACCGGTGACGATGCAATCCGCGTTGCCCATCAATGCCGTCTCCAGGAACTTGTCGTCATCCGGATCTCGACAGCCCATTTTCGCGTTGGTGATCGACACCCACTCGGACACTGCCATGATCTGAGACAGATAGAGGGTTCGGATTGACTGGCTGAGGTAACGATCGAACTTGGGGCGATGCAGGCGGCTGCGGAGTTCGCTGAACGTTTCGTCGGAAAAAATCAGTGCGCTTCTGTTGCGCCCCATGGCGTCGAGCACCCGGCGAGGTGGCCCCTCCGGCCGAAGCGCCGCGCTGATCAGAACGTTCGTGTCGATGACCGCCCGGTCAACTCTCATCCGCTAGGAGCGCCTCGAGTTCCGGCCCGGTGAGGCCGTTGGCCGCTGCTTCCTCGCCCATGAGGTTCATGGTTGCAGCGAGCCGCTCCCACGCCAGGCCACGCAGCCGGTCATATTGAGGCACCGAGAGCATGATCGTGACGGCCCGGCCGTTCTTGGTCACGCAAACGGGAGCGCGTTGCGCGGCATCAAGCAACTGTCCGAAGCGATTCTTGGCGTCCTTGGCGGCAACTTCCTTCATGTGAGCCATAGTAGCTACTTTGGCTTATTCCCACAATGCCACTAGGAACATGCCACTAGGAACATGCCACTAGGAACATGCCACTAGGAACACGCCATTAGGAACTCCCTGGCCGGGAAACGTGACGGCAAACCCAGATCATTTACACCGCCAATCCTGAATTCATTCCACCTGCCTTCCAATTCAACCGGAGGAAACCGACTGACGTTGAACTTCTTAAGCTCGCTGGAATCCAGAACGTACATCAAGTCCTCCGTCGGGTGCATCCGCATTTTCGATCCTGCAGCGACTGGGCCTTGGTCGGCAGCGAGATCGCTCGCGAAATCCAAGGAATGTAGCGAGACCCATTGGTCCCGGAACGGCACTAGGTGCGCAAGACTTCGGCCATCCAGAATGATGTCGCCCCACTCCGCCGGAAAGGTCTGCACACCGGTCTTCACTCCTGCGCGCAAGTCCACTAGGGAAACCACTCCAGAATGGGACACAGCGGCCATCAACCCGTTGGGGGAAAGCCCAACCCTGCGCGGTGGGTGGTCCAACGCCACGCTCCGTTGCGTCAGATCGGAAAGGTCTAGGATGCGAATCTCGTTGGCATCTGCAGAGAGGTACACCAAAGCATGGAGAGAGGCGCTGTACTCGGCATCTGCAATGGCATGATCGAGTCGATGGACGAGGGATGCATCCCGCTCGAAGACGTTTACGGTTGAGCGCGCGACGGGACTTTCGCGCTCCCCATCATTGACCCGGAGCTTGAACTCGTAGGTACCCGCCGCCGTCGCAGAAAAACGGACCACGCTGCCCTTCAATGCGTCGGGGGACAGAATATCCTCGTCGGGCCCACTAACCAGCGACCAACTAAAGGTGAGCGGGACACCTTCAGGATCGCTACTGCTGGTGCCGTCCAGTGCGATCTCCTCCGACACACGGGCTGTCAAGAAGCGCGGCACCGAGGCCGTAGGGGGACGATTGGAGGCAGAAAACTCACCGGGACGCCGGACCAACAAAGCTTGCTGCCCGGAGCCGACGATTCCGTCACCGGCAACCACGTAATGAGCCCTTGAATGAGCACTCGCAAAGACAAAATTCGCCAGCCATCGCTGATCGCCAACCTCATCCACCAGAGGCGTCTCAAAGCGCTCGATCGATTCGCCAGTTTCAATGTCGTAGGCTAGAACGCGGTCGAGACCTTCTCCATCGCTCTCCTCCACCACGAACCACAGGTCGTCAAACGCGCTCGACGAGGCGTGGCGAATGCGCTCCCGCAGCCCGTTTAGCTGCATGGCAAAACGCAAGTCCGTCCCACGGTCGTGGGTCAGACGCACGACCACCCCGCAGGGCGTGAGAGCAGCAGCGCCGTCAGCATCAAACCAAACATTGCCCCAAAACTCATACTCTCCATGATAGGGGGAGTCGTAGTCGAGGCGAAGTGCGCCATCGACGATCGAGTAGCGCTCAAGGTCGCTCGGGGACAAGCCGGTGTCCGCACCGTAAATCCTGGTGCCCGAAGGATGCAGTCTCGCTTGTGTCTGTTCTCTGATGAGCCCTCCCCAACTCTTCCGTACAGCACCCGTCGCCAAATCAACGCTGTAAGCCTCCACATGTTGTCCCGTGCCGGGGAATCCATGAGCGTTCCCCTGCACATCAAGCACTACATCGTCAAGTAGAGCCGGAACACCGTGCGTGGCCAGCACACGCATCGATTCAAGGTCCACATGGGATACCCACCCATCGTGACCGACGGCAGCATGCGTTCCATCTGGCGAGACGGACACGGCCCTCGCCTCGGTCGGCATTTCCAGTTTCACCTCGCCGCCATTCGGACCGATCACCACAAGCTTGTCGGCGGAAATGGCAACAATCCGCTCGCCATTGGGGTTGAACTCCGCATCAATCACCATTTCGCTCAAGGGGAATACGGCATAAACTGAGGCGACGAAGGGGTCAAGTTTCAGACGACGGGCACCGGCGCCACAAAGGTGGGCTGTGCGCTTGAGGCGTTTTCGAGCGCCGTGTCGGCAGACTCCGGCTGGGTCCGAACGGACCACTGAAACGACAATTCATCATCTTCGGGATCGCTGCTGCCAGTTCCATCGAGAGCGAAGGGGGAAGGCTGGATCGCCTGCTCAACGTCATCGCCGGCATCGGCGACTGGCGCACGATTGACCGGCGCAGGGGGCTGGGCGGGAGAAGACGAGCCGCCACCGCCGCAGGCGGACAGCAGCGAGCCACCTGCCAGCATCAGCATCCATAGCCACGGACGGGCCTTGGCATGGAACACGCTTGTGCCACCCCTCTCGCGTCCACTCACTTGATCTCTCCGACTCAGCACTTCGAAATCCCTCCGCTGCACGGCATGCGCACAAACTCCATCCCCAATTGGGGATACCTTGGTCATTTAGGGCGGAAAGTACCAATACCCGCAAGCGCTTGACAACGGACAAACACGGACGAGTCAACCGCACTCAGTTGATTGCGCCAAGCCCATGTCCGAAACGTAGCAAGCTTCACTGCACCTCGAATTGGGTACCGTGCCGACCCTTAGTCTTCCTGAGCCGACCCTGCTTCGCGAGCTCGCGAACGGCAGCGACTTGTTTAGCCACATATCCCTGAATACAATGCGCGCCCTGCTGACGCCGGGGTCGTTAGCTCAGTTGGTAGAGCACCGGGCTTTTAACCCGTTGGTCCTGGGTTCGAGCCCCAGACGACCCACCAGCGTCCTTTCCATGCGAGGGGTGCCCCCTCGCGCTCCCCGGCTGAAGGCTCTTCCCTTGGGTGTCTCCACGTTCCTTACCCAAACCGTTTTGCGGTATGGTTGTTGGATTGTTCCAACCGGGGGCTCGCCATGGGAGCGCAGTTGAAATCGATCTTCATCGTCCCGCTGATCCTGTTCGCCTGGCCTGCAAACTCGGACATTCCGCGCACTGCGGATGGCCGTCCGGACCTGAGCGGCACCTACGACATCGCCACGCTGACGCCGCTGGAGCGGCCCGAGGCCTATGGCGACAATCTCTTCCTGGCACCCGAGGAAGCGCAGAAGCTGGTCGCGGAAACGCGAGCGTTCATTGCCGAGGACGCGCAGCAGAGCGACCCCAACCGGGAGGCGCCCCCAGCCGGCGGCGACGGCTCGACAGGCGCTGCGGGCAATGTGGGAGGCTACAACGCATTCTGGGTCGATCCCGGCAACGACCGCTTCATGATCGACGGCAAATTCCGCACATCGATCATTTTCGACCCCGTCAACGGGCGGCTCCCCACGCTAACGCCGGTCGGCCAGCAGCGCCGAGCGGCGCTGTTCAGCCTGTTTGGCGAGAATACCGGCACTGCTTGGTGGCTGGGGCGGGAAGGCCCCGGGCCCTACGACGACCCCGAAATGCGTCCGCTCGGCGAACGCTGCCTGCTGGCCTTCGGTTCCTCTTCGGGGCCTCCGATGCTGCCCACCCTGTACAACAATCTCAAGCGCATCGTGCAGACACGGGACTACGTCATGATCCTCAATGAAATGGTCCACGATGCCCGGATCATCCCCTTGGCGGGCGGACATACGCCGGGAATCCGTCAATGGATGGGAGACTCGGTGGGCCATTGGGAGGGCGACACCTTGGTGGTGGAGACCAAGAACTTCAAAACGCGATCCGGGCTCTACTTCTTCGGCGCCACCAAGAACCTAAGCGTCACGGAGCGCTTCACCCGCACCAGCCAGAACGAACTGCTTTACGGCTTCACGGTTGAGGATCCCGCCGCTTGGGAGGCCTCGTGGTCCGGCGAGTACCCTTGGCCAGCAACGGACACGCGAGTGTACGAATACGCCTGCCACGAAGGCAACTACGCCCTCGGCAACATCCTGCGCGGGGCGCGGCTGCTCGAAGCCGATGCGACGGCAGCAGGTGGCAGTCAGTCCTCCGGATTAGGGGTGAAGGAGCACTAACCAACGTACCGAGTGGGGTCGGCAACGCCAGCCGCCTCAAATCCAGCACGGCGCAGCCGGCAACTGTCGCACCGGCCGCAAGCTTCCCCTAGGTCCGTAGGCTGATAGCACGAAACGGTTAAGGCGTAATCCACCCCTAAGCCAACCCCGCGGCGGATGATCTCGTCCTTGCCGAGATCGATCAGCGGCGCGTGAATTCGCAAGCGCCGGCCCGTCACACCCGCCTTGGTGGCCAAGTTGGCCATGGCTTCGAAAGCGGCTATGAACTCAGGACGGCAGTCCGGATAGCCCGAATAATCCACGGCGTTGACCCCAACGAAGACGTGCGCAGCACCTAGGGTCTCCGCCCACGCCAAGGCCAAGGCGAGCAGGACCGTGTTGCGGGCCGGCACATAGGTCACCGGAATGCCGGCGGTTGGCGCCTCGGGCACGTCGATGCCCGCATCGGTCAGCGCCGAGCCGCCAAAGCCGGCTAGGTCAACCGCCACCTCCCGGTGCTCAACTGCGCCGAGCGAACGAGCCACCGCCGCCGCCGCTTCCAATTCCACCCGATGCCGCTGTCCGTAACGGCAGGACAGCGCATGGCAGGCAAACCCTTGGGACTTTGCAATGGCCAAGACGGTGGCGGAGTCCAAGCCCCCAGACAGCAGAACGACCGCCTTCATCGTCCCGGTTCGTTGCCCCACAGAATCTTGTGCAACTGAATCTGCAGACGCACGGGATAGCGGTCCGCGACAATCCAATCGGCGAGGCTTCGAGCGGGCAAATCCTCATGGCTCGGCGAAAACAACACCGCACCGACGCGCTCCACGAGCTTCAGTTCATCGCATTTCAGCTTCGCCCAATCGTAGTCGGCGCGGTCACAAATCACGAACTTGACCTGATCATCGGGACCGCACCAATCCAAATTGCGCCAAAGATTGCGGCCGACCTCTCCGGAGCCCGGGGTCTTAATGTCGACAATCTTGTTGACCCGAGGGTCCACCGGCGCAACGTCAAGCGCCCCGCTGGTCTCCAATGAAACCTTGAAGCCCGCGTCGCACAGCGCGCCAAGCAGGCCATGGACCTCGGGCTGCGCAAGCGGCTCGCCGCCGGTCACGGTCACGTGGGAGACGGCGTGGCCTTGCACCTCGGCCAATATGCTCTCGACCGAGCGCATCTCCCCGCCGGTAAAGGCGTAGGCCGTGTCGCAGTAGCCGCAGCGCAGCGGGCAGCCGGTCAGGCGTACGAAAACCGTGGGCAGGCCGACGGCGGTGGTTTCGCCTTGCAGCGACAGGAAGATTTCGGTAATGCGCAACCGCATGGTGGAGGCAGAGGGTCTAACGCGGCTGCGCCTCAGACCAACGAGTGGACGGTCGCCGGGCACGAAAGGGGGTTCATGTGTCAACCTTGCCCCGCGATCAAGAAAACTAGTCAGCGCAACTCCGCCGCGTACGTACGTGCCAGACCGGCGGCGGAACTGTCCGGGCTTTCCGCCTGCACCCGGTCCAAGTACTCAAGCGCCCGCTGGTTGTCTCCGAGACGATGATGCACCACGCCGAGCTTGTAAAGCGCATCCGGGACCTTGGTGTGGCTGGCGTAGAGGTTCACCACTTGGGCGAAATTCTGGCGGGCCGTCTCAGTCTGCCCCTGAGCGAGATGCAGCTCGCCGAGCCAGTAGTAGCCATTGGGGGTGAATTGCCCGTTCGGATAGGTTTCGATCATCCGCTCGAAGGCAGCCGCGGACTCATCAAATGCCCGATCCCTCATCAAGTTGAAGGCTGCCGTGTAGGCCTGCTGCTCGGATTCGCCATTCCCATCCGGCACGCTGGGAGTCGGTGCCGGTCGGCCCGGCGCCAAGGTGCCCGCTCCCGCATCGCCGACTCCGGGTTGTGGGTCGTCGCGCAACGCCATCAGGCGTTGGTCCAGATCGACGTACTGGGATTGCTGGTCTTGAGCGAGGCGTTCAACCTGAAACCGGAGCTCCTCCACCATGCCGCGCAGGGTTTGCAGCTCGCCTTGCAGAACCTGGAGTTGATGGAACAGAGGTCCAACGCCGGTGCTTGGGGCTGGCCCCGGCTGAGCCGCTTCCGACTGCGCTCCGGGGAAGGCTGCGACGCCAGCCGCCGGAACCGGATTCGGCTGCGGCGGGGACCGCTCGACCGACACGTCCGGCGCCGATTCCTCCACCGGCACGGCAGCAACGACCCCGAAACTCGGACCTAGCGCGAGGCCCAGCACCATTGAGAATGCGCCAAGCCACCGCCCTGCATAAGGAACCCCTAGCTTCAACGGCTTAACTGCGAAACCCATGAGCGTGCGTAGCGCCAAAATTCAACGCTGTGCCCCGGAGGGGGGCGCAGCGTTTCCAACCAACTAGCGATAGATCATCACGGCCCGGCGATTGCGCGACCAAGCCGCTTCAGTGTGGCCGGGGTCTTCCGGCCGCTCCTCACCGTAACTGACCGTCTCAATGCGCGATGCGGGAACGCCGGCCGCCTTGAGAAAGCTCGACACCGCATCCGAACGCCGTTCGCCCAAGGCTAGGTTGTACTCCCGCGTGCCCCGTTCGTCGCAGTGGCCCTCGACCATCACGCGGCGTCGCGGATTGTCCATGAGCACCCGCGCATGGAGTTCCAAGGCCGCGAGGTCGGCCTGGTCGATCACCGCCCTGTCCAACTCAAAATAGAACACCCGCGGCAGTAGCTCGGTGGTGCTGCCCGGAACGTAGGGTTCCATGTTGTCGTTGAATGCCGGCGGCGGCTCCGGCGTGGGCGGCGGCGTGGAAATGGGCCGCGTGTCCGTGGGGGGGCTGGGCTCCGGGGTGGGCTCGGGCGTCTGGCATCCGGCCAGAAGCGC
>JAPPIX010000280.1:0-8778 GCA_028820495.1 Gammaproteobacteria bacterium | reverse complement strand
TCTTTTGTGGTGTCCTGGCCGGGGGGGGGCGGGGGGGGGGGGGGGGGGGGTTATTGGGGGGGGGGGGGGGGGGGGGGGGGGGGCGGGGGGGGGGGCTCGGGCGTCTGGCATCCGGCCAGAAGCGCTGCCGCCGCGAAGAGTGTCAAAAAGCCGATTTGCCGCTTAAGCATGGTTCTTTCTCCGTTTGAGACCTGCATCAGTTGCCGTCATGCCCACATCGTCCAAGCATTTTGCTGCAGGCGTGCTTGGCAAGGCTATCACAGCGCAGCATTCTAACCGATAGGCCAACCGATAGGAAAAGTCGCTTGACAGCCTAAAACGCCGAATTCAAGCCATCGATGAACGGCGACCAAGCCGGTTCCCGCACATCTCCGCTCGACGAGGGCAGGCGGTACTTCACCCGCCCGTCGATGGACACCACCGCGAGAATGCCGCGGCCTTGGTCTTGGGTGGCATAGATCAGCATGGTGCCATTGGGCGCCAAGGAGGGAGACTCGTCCAGGGCGGTCTCGGTGAGAACGCGCAGGTCGTTGCGCTCCAGGTCCTGCCAAGCGATGTGATCGACACCATCGCGGCGATGCACGAACACCAAGTGGACGCCATCGGGCAGCAAGCGGGCCCGGGCGTTGTAGCGGCCTTCAAAGGTCAGCCGCTCCACGAAGTTGGTGGCCAGTTCCACTTGGTAGATCTGCGGCCGGCCACCGCGGTCCGACGTGAAGATGAGGCTGCGCCCATCCGGCGTCCAAGAGGGTTCGGTGTCGATGCCGTGATGGCGGGTGATCTGCCGGAGCCGGTAGTCCGCCAGGTTCATCAGGTAGATTTCCGGATTGCCGTCCCGGGATAGAACCACCGCCAGGCTCCGCCCGTCCGGGGAGAAGATTGGCGAGCCGTTGATGCCTGGAAAATGCGGCAACAACTCCCGCTCCCCGGTGGCGACGTTCTGCAGTGCAATGACTGGCCGCCCAGTCTCGAAGGTGACGTAGGCTGCCCGCTCCGCATCCGGGGACCAACTCGGCGACATGATGGGTTCGTCCGAGGTCAGCAAGGTGCGCGCCCGAGCGCCATCGGAATCGGCCATTTCCAGCCGGTAGCGGGCGTAGTCGGTGCCCGTGTTCTGGGCCAGCACATAGAGAATGCGGGTGGAGAACGCGCCGCGCACGCCGGTGATCGCTTCGAAGACCACATCGGCGATGGTGTGCCCAAGATCGCGCCACTTGGCAGCCGGCGCCGTCAAGCGCTCTTCGGCCATGGCCCGTTCGTTGGTCACGTCGTAGAGCTCGTAGCTCACCGAGACGTCGCCGTTGAATTCGGCCGCGACCCGTCCGACAAGCAAGTACTCCACGCCGAGAATGCGCCAGTCGCGGAAGAACACTTCGGCGCGTTCGGCCGGCAACGACAGCATGTTGCCCCGTTCGGTGGGCGCAAACTGGCCGCTGCGAGCCAAGTCGAAGCCAATGATGTCCGACAGGGGTTCAAGGTCGCCGAATTCCGGACCGGCCCGAAAGGGCACCACCGCAATCTTGGTCTGCTGGTCGTAGCCCGCATCGATGATGATGCTGTCAAGGCTTTCCGCACCATGGCAGAAGGCCGCAGCCACCATGAAGGCGACCGCGGCAGCCGCTTGGGCGATGCTGTGCAGCCTAGTCGTCACCGCAAAAGATCCTCCGGTTTGAACAACAGGGAAAAGCGCCGGAAGTGGCGTTCGAACAAGTCGGATTCCGGAGGCACGTCAAAGGCGCGGGCCTTGCGCACCGCGGCCTCTGCCGAACGGTCAAAGGCGCTGTTGCCGCTCGATTCGACCACCGTGACCCCAACAACCGCGCCCGTTGGAATCAGTTCGACCAACAGGCGCGCCTGCATGCCGTTGCGGGCACTCGGCGGACGCGACCAATTGGCCACCACGCGCTGGTAGATGCCGAAGCGAAAGCTCTGCGCGGCACTTAGATCCTGGTCGGCTGCCAGTTCGGAGGCTTCCTCCGCCAACGCTTGGGTGAACGAGTCCTGGGCCAGTTCCGCCAAGCGGCGCTGCTGTCTCTCCAGCGCCTCCGCCGCCTCCCGCTGCCGCCGCTCCGCCTCCCGGTCGCGGCGCGGCTCCGGCTTCGCTTGGGGCTCCGGCTCGGCCACAACGGGTGCCTCGGCCGCAGGCTTCGGCAGGGCAGGCTTGGGCTCAGGCCGAGCCTTGGGCTGCATCACGATCAGTTGCGACTGAACGAGATTCGGCTTGATGGCACGGCCTTCCGGCTGCGCTCCAGGGAACCAGCCGTCGTGCAGAGCGGTGACCGCCGCCAGATGCACCAGCAGCGCCAAAACAAGGGGGGCGCTGTAGGCGCGAACGGTGTCGGCCATCAGCTTTCGATCTCCGAAGGCGGATCAGTGATGAGGCCAACGGATTCGGCCCCCGACTTCTGCAGCACCGTCATGACGCCGACCACCTTGCCGTAGTCCAAGCGGTGATCCGCCTTGACGTAAACCGGCACATCGGGTCGGGCGCGGAGAATCTTGCCGGCTTGATCGCCCAAGGAGTAAATGGTCACCCGAGTGCCCTCATCGTCGGCGTCCTGAATGCCCAGATTCACGAAAATGGCGCCGTCCGCCCGAATGGAGACCACTAGCGGATCATCCTCGGTATCGGTGATCGGTTCGGAGGGCGCTTCAGGCAAATCGACCAGCACCCCTTGGGTCAGCAGCGGCGCGGTGGCCATGAAGATCACCAGCAGCACCAACATCACGTCGATGTAGGGCACGACGTTGATTTCCGACATCGGTTTGCGGCGCATGGTCACTAACTTCTCGTGATCACTAGGATCTCGCTTGGGCTGCGCGATGCAGGATGCTGGTCACCTCGTCGCTGAAGGCCTCATTGCGCTTCATCAGTTCTTCAACCTGGGCCGAAAAACGATTGTAGCCGATCACTGCCGGGATGGCGGCGAACAGGCCCATCGCGGTGGCCACCAAGGCCTCCGAGATGCCCGGCGCCACCGAGGCGAGCGTCGCTTGGCTCATGTTGGCCAGGCTGCGGAAGGAGTTCATGATGCCCCAGACCGTTCCAAAAAGGCCGACGTAGGGACTCGTGGAGCCAACCGTCGCCAGAAAAGCCAAGTGGGTGGCAAGCCGCTCCTCTTCACGATTCAACGCCACCCGCATGCCGCGCTGCACGCCCTGCATGATGGAGTCCACCTCCGCCCCGGCCTGGTCCGAGAGGCGCACGAATTCCTGAAAACCCGCCACGAAGACGGTCTCAATGCCCGTCAGGTCGTCATGGCCTTCAAGTTCCGCGTAGAGTTCGCGCAAGTCAACGCCGGACCAAAAGTGGTCTTCAAACTGATCGACCTCATTGGCCACCCGGCGCAGAAAGAACCAGCGCTGAAAGATCATCATCCAGGAGATGATCGAGGCCAGCGCCAGCAGCGCCATGACCATCTGCACCAACAGGCTGGCATTGGCCACCAACTCGAATATCGAAATTTGCTCGGGCATGTCAGGTTCCAGGCAACTCCAAGGCGGCTTGGCGCGCCGCTGCGGCGGCGGGATCATCCGGCGCCGCCAGGCCAAAGTGGAGGTAGGCGTTGGCCGTCGCCACTCGGCCCCGCGGCGTGCGCATCACGTAGCCCTGCTGGATCAGGTACGGTTCGATGACGTCTTCAATTGTATCGCTCTCCTCGCCCACCGCGGCGGCCAAGTTGTCGAGGCCCACGGGCCCGCCGGAGAACTTCTTGATGATGGTTTCGAGCAGGTGGCGGTCCATGGCGTCAAATCCCTCGCGGTCCACCTTGAGCAGGTTCAGGGCATCGTCGGCGGTTGCCTGGGTAACCACGCCATCCGCCTTCACCTCGGCAAAGTCCCGCACCCGGCGCAACAGCCGGTTGGCGATGCGCGGCGTGCCCCGTGATCGGCGCGCCACTTCAACGGCCCCGGACTCTTCGGCGACGAGATCCAGCTTGCGGGCCGACCGCTGCACGATCTCGCAGAGTTCTTCGACCGAATAGAAGGACAGTCGTTGCACGATGCCGAAGCGGTCGCGCAACGGCGAGGTCAAAAGCCCCGCTCGGGTGGTGGCGCCAACCAAGGTGAAGCGCGGCAGGTCAAGCTTCAAGGAACGCGCTGCCGGGCCTTCGCCAATCAGGATGTCAATCTGAAAATCCTCCATGGCCGGATACAGGATTTCCTCGACCACCGGTGAGAGTCGATGGATTTCATCCACGAAGAGCACGTCCCCCTCCTCCAGGTTAGTGAGCAAAGCCGCCAAGTCCCCGGCCCGCTCCATCACTGGGCCGGAGGTCGACTTGATCGCGACGCCCATCTCATGGGCAACGATGTGGGCCATGGTGGTCTTGCCGAGCCCAGGCGGGCCGAATATCAACGTGTGGTCAAGCGGCTCGCGGCGCCGCCGGGCCGCCTCGATGAAAATGGCCATCTGTTCCCGCACTGCGCCCTGGCCGACGTACTCGTCCAAAGTGGTCGGGCGCAGGCTGCGGTCGAGGCGCCCTTCCGCAGCCCCTTCGGCTGCAGGATCCACCAACCGATCGGGCACCACGCTCATGAGGCCGACCGCCGGGCAACGGCCCGCAGCGCCTCGCGAACGATCGCTTCCGTGGCCATGTCCTGATCACCCACTTCGCGAACCAATTGAGCGGCATCCTGGGGGCGATAGCCCAAGGCGATGAGCGCATGCTCCGCTTCGGCGGCGGCGGAGGCATCGGCACCCGACCGCCCAACAACCGGCGTGACGGCGAACTCCGCCAGCCGATCCTTCAATTCAAGCAGCATGCGCTGGGCGGTCTTGCGGCCGATGCCCGGCACCCGGGTCAGGCGTCCCGGATCGCCGTCGGCCGCAGCATGGGCGAGTTCGTTTACGTCAAAGGCGGAAATCAGCGACAGGGCCAGCTTCGGGCCCACCCCGGAGATGCGCAGCACCGCCCGAAACAGCTCCCGCTCCGAACGGGAGGCGAAACCGTAGAGCTGCTGCACATCCTCGCGCACGAGAAAGTGCGTATACAGTGCGACATCGCCGCCGGGCGGCGGCAGGTCCGACCGGGCGCCGGTGGAAAGCTCCACTTCGTAGCCCACGCCGCCCACGTCGATCAGCGCCAACTGCTCAACGGCTTCAACAAAGCGGCCTGCAATGCGTCCGATCACTGTGCCTCGTTAGCGCTCAGCCATTCCGGTCGGCCATGCCGACGCCCTGTGACGCAGTATTGACGTGACAAATGGCAATCGCAAGGGCATCCGCCGCATCCGCGGCCAACCGTCCGCCGCGCAGATCGAGCAGGATGCGCACCATGTGCTGCACTTGCGCCTTGGTGGCTCCGCCGGTGCCCACCACCGCCTTCTTGACCGTGCGCGGCGCGTACTCGAACACCTTCAGGCCGGCGGCGACGGCAGTGGCCATGGCTACGCCACGGGCTTGGCCGAGCTTCAAGGCCGCTTGGGGATTGCGAGACATGAAGACTTCCTCAATGGCCAATTGGTTGGCACCGTGGGCAGCGATCAACTCACTGATGTCGGCTTGAATCTCGCCGAGGCGCTCCACCATGGCCCCAGCGACAGGGCGAATGCAGCCGGAAGCGATGTAGGCGATCCGGCCCTGGACCGCCTCAACCAAGCCGTAGCCCGTTGAGCGGGTGCCCGGATCAATGCCGAGCACCCTTACAGGGTTCACATTTTCTCCTCATGCAGCGCCGTCCGGCAGACGGGCGTTAGTGTAAACGTTCTGCACATCATCCAATTCCTCAAGCGCGTCGATCAGCCGCAGCAGGGTCGCCGCCTGGGCCTCGTCGCAGTCTTGCAGGGTCGAAGGCACCATCGTCACTTCCTTATGGTCCGGCTCCAAGGCGGCGGCCTCCAGGGCGTCGGCGACCGCGCCCAAGACCTCCCAAGGGGTGATCACCGCCAAGGCGCCGTCGTCTTCGGTCTCCAAGTCCTCGGCACCGGCGTCAAGCGCTACGTCCAAGACCCGCTCCTCGTCGGCGCCTGGCGCAAAGGTGATCACACCCTGGCGCTTGAACAGGTACGCCACCGAACCGTCAGCGCCAAGGCTGCCGCCGTGCTTGCCGAAGGCGTATCGCACTTCCGCCACCGTGCGATTGCGGTTGTCGGTCATCGCTTCAATTAACAGCGCCACGCCACCAGCGGCGTAGCCCTCGTAGGTCAACTCGTCGAGGTCGGCACCCTCACCACCGCCTGCGCCACGGTTGATGGCCTTTTGGATCGTGTCCTTGGGCACATTGGCGCCAAGCGCCTTGTCCACGGCGGTGCGCAATCGTGGATTGTCCTCCACAACACCTCCGCCGAGCCGGGCGGCGACGGTCACTTCGCGCAGAATCTTGGTCCACAGCTTGCCCCGCTTGGCGTCCTGGGCGGCCTTGCGGTGCTTGATGTTGGCCCACTTGCTGTGCCCGGCCATGATCTAACCTACTGTCTTGGCTGCCGCCTTGCCACGCAGGCGAATGTGCAGTTCGCGCAGTTGGCGCTCATCGGCCTCGGCGGGCGCGGCCATCATCAGGCAGGCTGCGGACTGAGTCTTGGGGAAGGCGATCACGTCGCGGATGGCTGCGGCATCGGCCAACAGCATGACAAGACGGTCGAAGCCCAAGGCGATGCCGCCATGGGGTGGGCAGCCGTAACGCAGCGCATCGAGCAGGAAGCCGAACTTGACCGCTCCCTCCTGGGCGATGCCCATCGCCTCGAACACCGCCGTCTGCATCGCCTCCGTGTGAATCCGCAGGGAGCCGCCGCCCACCTCGTAGCCGTTGAGCACCAAATCATAGGCAGCGGCGCGCGCCTTGAGGGGCGCCGCCAACAGCTCCTCGATGCTGCACGCGGGCCGGGTGAACTGATGGTGCATGGCAGCGATGCCGCCGTCCGCAGCCACCTCGAACAGCGGCCAGTCAACCACCCACAGCGGCGCAAACCCCTCGCCGGTCAAGCCTAGCAGGCGACCCAACTCGCCCCGCAGCGCGCCCATGGAGTCGTTGACCACGGCGGCTGGCCCGGCACCGAAAAAGACCATGTCGCCGTTGCCGGCAGCGCAGCGTTCCAATACTTGGCGCACGACGACGTCGGGCAGGAACTTGAGGATCGGCGACTGCAGGCCCGCCATCCCGGCGCCAAGGTCGTTGATCTTGATGTAGGCCAGCCCCTTGGCCCCATAGCGACCCACGAATTCGGTAAGGTCGTCGATGGCCTTGCGCGAGAGGCTGCAGCCGGGGGCGTTCAGGGCCACCACCCGGCCTTGGGGATCCCGGGCCGGGCCGTTGAACACCTTGAACTCGACCGTGGCCATCAGATCGCCGATGTCGGTCAGTTCGAGGGGGTTGCGCAGGTCCGGCTTGTCGCTGCCGTAGCGGCCCACGGCCTCGTCAAAGGTCAACACCGGAAAGTCGCTGAGCTCGACCCCCTTCACCGTCCGGAACAGGCGTTTGATCATGCCCTCCGCGAGGTCCATGACATCCTGCTCGCGGATGAAGGAGGCCTCGATGTCGATCTGGGTGAACTCCGGCTGGCGGTCATGACGCAAATCCTCGTCCCGGTAGCAGCGGGCGATTTGGTAGTAGCGGTCCATCCCGGACATCATCAGCAACTGCTTGTAGATCTGCGGTGACTGGGGAAGGGCGAAGAATTGGCCGGGATGAGTACGGCTGGGCACAAGGTAGTCGCGCGCGCCCTCCGGCGTCGGGCGGCTTAGGGTGGGCGTTTCGATCTCCCAGTACCCCTGCTCCTCCAGGTAGCTGCGCACCACGCTCGCAGCCTGCGCCCGAATCCGCAGGCGTTCCTGCATTTCCGGCCGGCGCAGATCGAGATAGCGGTAGCGCAGCCGCACGTCCTCACCGGCATCGGAGTGCTCGTCAAGGCCGAACGGGGGCGTGGCCGATGGGTTGAGCACTTCAAGCTCCGCACCGAGCACTTCGATCTCGCCCGTCGCCATGTTGGGATTTTCCGCGCCGGCTTGGCGGCGGCGCACCCGTCCGGTCATGCGCAGCACGTATTCGCTGCGCACCCGGTCGGCCACTTGGAAGCTCTCCTGGGCATCCGGGTCGTAAACCACTTGCACGATGCCGGTGCGGTCGCGCACGTCCAGGAAGATGACGCCGCCGTGATCGCGCCGCCGATGCACCCAACCGGTGAGATTCACGGTCTCGCCGATGTGGGTGCTGTCGAGCGCCCCGCAGAGGTGGCTGCGCACGGGGCCTATTCCGAGGCGGCAGCCGAAGCCGCCTTGGCCGCGACGCCGCTGGCTTTGCCGCCGCTTGCCGCCTTTTCAGTGGTCTTGCCGTTTTTCTTGGCGTCCTTGCCCGCATCGCCCCCGGCATCGCTGGCCGCGGACGCTGGGGCCTCGTCGCCGTCGCCGCTGGACGAGTCCTTGTCCGCCCCGCCATCGGCACCGGCCAAGTTTCTCTGCTGCCCGGACTTGAAGTCCGTCTCATACCAACCGCTGCCTTTCAAGCGAAACGCCACTGCGGAGATCTTCTTCCGCAAACTAGCCGCCTCGCACTGCGGGCAGTCCACCAAGGGCGGCTCGCTGATCTTCTGGATGGCCTCCATCTCATGGCCGCAGTTCTCGCAGCGATACTCGTAGATGGGCATCGATGTTCCTCAAAGCCGTTAGTCGGGAATGCGCCCAACACCTAGGAAAGTGCTGCAACGCTTGGGGCGCGCATGATATTAGAAACGCGATACTCCCGTCGAACGCAAGGAGGGAGTGGGTGCGCGGCGCGGGCATCCGGTACACCAGGCGGAACGCTCTCAATGGACAGACAACAAAGGCTGATCGACAACCCG
>JAPPIX010000166.1 GCA_028820495.1 Gammaproteobacteria bacterium | reverse complement strand
CCCCCGCAACGCAAACCCCGCCCGATCAGGAGCTGGGGGGCGAGTAGTTACGTCACAAGTTGAGTTCTCCCATGCCGCGCACGCCCTCACCGGCCAAGAAGGTTAATCAGCTAATTGAGCGTCTCGCTCAGCTAGCCACCGCGCCTGCGCTCGACGAGTTCTCGCTGCAACGGATTGATCGCGATGCGAATGCGCTGATGAAATCCGACCCAGCCGGTGCGCACACTGTGCTTGGCGGCGTTGCGGCTCTTCGGGGAGATAGGGATGAAACCCGGAAGCGCTATCGTACGGCACTCCAAATCGAAAGCGCTTTCGCTACCCTGTTCAACCACTCGTTTTCCCTTTCTCTTCTCGACGAACACGAGGAGGCTCTGAAGGTCGCAGTTGAGGCCCTCAAGGCCTATCCTGACGACCTAACCTTGCTCAACCGCGCAATCAAGGCCGCCCTCGAATCGGCCAACTTTGAGATCGCGCGAGACCTCTCCAGTCGTTGGGATGCTGTGTCGCCTGATCGCTCCAACCCTCTTTCCGGAATGGCTCGACAACTCGCTGACGCCGTTGCGGGCGGGATGTTCAGTGAGAAGGGGGTTCGCGAGGTTCTCTGCCTACTCACAGAGACGCAACGTGGCGAGAACGTCCGAACTTCCAATTCCAGGTTTAATTCGCAATATGGGGAGGAGTCCTTTTTCTACGAACGAATGATCCGTACCACGCCAGAGTCTGCTGCCGCCCTCAACGAGCGCTTTGCTGACCAGATTGTCGAGCGTTCCGACCTGATGGCCGATCCGGGCCTCAAGTTTGTCGGGGCGTTCATAGCCGACACATCCAATGGCAGTTACGCCTGAACGCCTGCTCGAGGCGGCCACTAGTATCGCCAAGGGCGACCAAGAGGTCGATTGGCGCAACGCAACGAGCCGCGCCTATTACGCAGCCTACCACCGCTTTCGGCTCGTTGCGCAGGAAGCGCGTTTTTCCCTCACGGAAGCTGGGAGTGTGCATGCGGCACTGGTGGAGACGCTCACAACCCCCCTGTCTTCAGCGCCCTTGAAGAGCATGGGCTACCTGCTGGAGCAGTGTCGTCGGCGACGGGTAAGAGCTGACTACCGCATCGATGAGAACTTTTCCCGAGATATCGCGAACGCGGTACTCGCAGACAGCAAAAGGATTTTGGAAAAAGCGGGCACACTTTAAATCAAAAGCGTGTCATTGCGCCCTGCCGCCCGCCCGCCTTCCATCCATGGCTGTGACTCGCACTTCCTCAAGGGAAAGCGACGGCTCGAAGGAACGGCGCTCCCCCGTTAAGCTTTGCTGCGCAGTGCCGTCTGAATCGCTTGAAGTTGGCTTCTATCGAGCCGGTAGCCGCGTAGGCAGGCGAGGCCTGGCAGGGCGATTAGCGCCGTGATCGGGCCGGAGAGGATGGCCAGCGTCAGCAAGATGTCGGCGGGGATGTCGGCGGCGGTGCGCACCGCTTCGCCGGTGGGCCAGCCGATCCAGACCAGCACCAAGCCAGCCACATAGGAGCCGAGCGCGGCGGAGCACTTGTTGGCAAAGGCCGATGCGCCAAAGAAAACGCCCTCCTGCCGGCGGCCGCTGGCCAGTTCGTTCTCGTCGGCGATGTCGGCCATGGCGGTGCCGATGCCGACGATCAGTTGGGCGATGGACGCGCCGGCGAACACCACGATCAGGGTCAGGAACAGGGCGACGGCCCAAGTGCCGGGCTCGGGCGCCCATCCGGCGAGGTAGAGCAGCACCGGCAGGGCGTGCAGCAGCATCCAGAACAGGCCGCCGACGATCATGGCGTTGCGCTTGTCGAGCCAGGCGAAGAAACGCCGCGCCACCCCGTAGCCGACCATGCTGCCCACCGGGCCGGCGAGCAGCACGCTTAGGATCTGGAACTGGTCCAGTTGCCAGAAGAAGGTGAACATGTACAGGCCCGTGGCCCCGGCCACGCCGAAGGCGATGATGATGAGGATGAAGCCGAACATCATCCATCGGAACGAGGCGTTTTGCATGGCCGTCCAGGCTTCCAGCACCACGTCGATGGCGCGCACCCGTGCTTCGCTCGCCCGCGCCTTGGGCAGGTATGGGATGCGGCTGCGGGTGCCCCAGGCGGTGGCGAGGACGGTGACTACCATCAGCACGCTCAACACCAGCGCGAAGGGCGGATAGGCCTCGGGATTGGTTTGGCCGTTGGGAAACTCCGGCGATGGGGCACTAGTGTCCGGTTAAAAGTCAAATAAATTCAATTGGTTGGGATGGCCATGAGG
>JAPPIX010000158.1:17075-21338 GCA_028820495.1 Gammaproteobacteria bacterium | reverse complement strand
GCCGCCGGGCCAGTTGACGGGTGGCGGCCAAGGCCTTGGCGCGCATCTCGGAAGCCTCGAACTCGCCATCTAGATGGCCCCACATTTGCCGGTAGCCCACGGCGCGCAGGGCCGGCAGGCGCGGACTCAGGTCCGTCCGTTGGCGCAAGCGCTGGACCTCCTCGGCGAAGCCCGCCTTCAGCATGGCGTCAAAGCGGGCCTCGATGCGGTGATGCAGGGCGGCGCGGTCCTCGGGAACCACAGCGAATTCAAGCAACTGCCCACCGAGACGTTCGGTCGCAGGGCTTTGCTTCTGCGCATTCCAATAGTCCGATATCGGACGGCCGGTGGTCTCGAACACCTCCAGCGCCCGTTGCAGACGCACGCCGTTGTGGGGATGAATGCCCGCTGCGGCCACTGGGTCCACCTCGGCTAGCCGGGCATGCAACTTCGGCCATCCCTGGTTCTCGGCCTCGGCTTCGATGGCGGACCGCACTTCGGGATTGGCTCTAGGCAGCGCCGCCAAGCCATCGCGAAAGGCGCGGGCGTAGAGCATGGTGCCGCCGACCAGCACTGGCGTTTTGCCGGCGGCGAGCGCTTTACGAACCTCCCGGTCGGCATCGGCCACGAAGTCGGCGGCCGTGTAGGGTTCGGCCGGGTCGCGAATGTCGATCAAGGCATGGGGATGGCGCGCCAAGAGCGATTTCGGCGGCTTTGCGGAGCCGATGTCCAGACCCCGGTAAACCTGGGTCGAGTCCATGTTGATGAGGTGGCAGTCCAAGCGTTCGGCCAAGGCGATTGCGGCATCGGTCTTGCCCGCCGCAGTGGGGCCGAGCAGCATGACAATAGGCATCTACTGTCCGCGCAAAAACTGACCGTCCAGATCCGCCAAGGTCTGCACCCGGTAGGTCGGGCGGCCGTGATTGCACTGCTCGGCGTTCTCGGTGCGCTCCATCTCCCTGAGCAGGGCGTTCATCTCCGCCAACGAAAGCGAGCGGTGGGCGCGCACTGAAGCGTGGCAGGCCATGCTGGCGAGCAGGTCGTCGCGGCGGTTGACCAGTTCGCGGTTGGTGCCGAGCTTGGCCATCTCTGCCAGCACGTCACGAACCAGCTCTTCGACATTGCCCTTTGCCAGCAGGGCCGGCACGGCCCGCACCGCGATCGACGCAAGGCCAGTGCGATCCAAGGCCAGCCCCATGGCGGCAAGCTCCGCTTGGCGCTCCTCGGCCAGTTCGGCCTCCGCCTCGGTGGTGTTGAGGGCCAGCGGGGCGAGCAACTGCTGGCTGGCGAGGCCTTGGGCGTCGATGGATTGCTTGAGCTTCTCGTAGGTGATGCGTTCGTGGGCGGCGTGCATATCGACGATCACCAGACCTTCGGCGTTCTCCGCCAGTATGTAGATGCCGTGCAGTTGGGCGATGGCGTAGCCTAGGGGCGGCGTCTGGCCGTCTTCGGTCTTGTGCGTCCGGTAGCGGGCAAGCGTCTCCGCGACCTGCAGGGTCGAACCGCCACTGCGGGCCGCATCGATCGCCAGGCCATACTGGCGCGGCGCGGAGCCCAATGCGCCTGCCGGCGCTGGCGCCACTTGGGTCGCGTACGCGCCGGCGGTTGGTCCTGCTGCCAAGCGGTCGCCTGGACGCACATCCCTCAGCGCCCGGTTAAGACGTCCAAATATGAAGTCGCGCACTTCCCGGGGTCGGCGAAAGCGCACCTCGTGCTTGGTTGGATGCACGTTGACGTCCACCTCGGTGGCGGGCAGGCGCAGGTAGAGGATGAAAACCGGCTGGCGGCCGTGGAACAGCACGTCCCGATAGGCTTGGCGAACCGCTTGGCCCACCACCTTGTCCTGCACCGCACGGCCGTTAACGAAGAAGAACTGTTGATCTGCCAGACGCCGGGAGAGGGTCGGCAGAGCCACCCAACCGGAGAGCGTGAGTTCGTCCCGTTGCTCGTCAATCACCAGATTGCGACGCATGAAATCCTCACCCAACACCGCCTTGAGGCGCTCTTCCGGCGCACCCGCCGGCATCAGAACGCGCCGCCCACCCAACTGCCACTCGAAGGCGGTGTCGAAGTGCGCCAAAGCCAAGCGGCGCAGGGTCGCCGCAACGGCTTGGTTCTCCGAGCGCTCCGTCTTGAGGAACTTGCGGCGCGCCGGCGTGTTGTAGAACAGATCCTCGACCTCGACGGTGGTGCCCGGCGGATGGGCGCAAGGTCCGCTGCCGGTCTCGACGCCACCCGCCACTTCGATGCGCCAAGCGCGATCCTCGCCAGCCACCCGGCTGGACAGCGTCAACCGCGACACCGAGGCGGCGCTGGCCAAGGCTTCGCCGCGAAACCCGAGGCTGGCAACGCCTTCCAAATCGCTGGCGGCGCTGATCTTGCTGGTGGCGTGGCGGCTGACCGCCAGCGGCAAGTCGCCAGGATGAATGCCGTGCCCGTCATCGGTCACGCCAATCCGCTTCACGCCCCCCTGCTCGATGCGCACCTCAATGCGCCGGGCGCCCGCGTCCAAGCTGTTTTCCACCAGTTCCTTAACGATGGAGGCGGGGCGTTCGACCACCTCGCCAGCGGCGATCTGATCGGCCACCGGCGATGGCAGTTGAGCGATGCGGCGGCTCATCGGTCGCTGCACTCAGCTATCGGCGGGAATGGTGAGCACCTGCCCAACCCGAATGCGATTGCCCGCCAAGCCATTGGCTTGGCGAATGCGCGCCACGGTGGTGCCGTAGCGGGCGGCGATCCCGGAGAGCGTGTCGCCGCGCTGGATCCTGTGGTTCAGTTCGCCGCCACCACCATGCGCCAGCAAGGTGCCCGGCGGCGGATTGGCCTGCCAATAGTTGATGACGCCCCTGTGGATGGCGCGCACGATCTTGCCTTGGTGTTCAGCCTGGTTGAGCCGCCGCGCCTCGGTGGGGTTGGAAAGGAAACCGGTCTCGATCAACAGGCTCGGAATGTCCGGAGCCTTGAGCACGACAAAGCCGGCGTGGCCAACCTGTTTCTTGTGCAGCTTGGTCACCTGGGTGAGCTGGCTCAGCACCTCGCCACCCACCTCGCTGCTTTGCCGGCGTTTCCCTTGCATGGAAAGCTCCGTGAGCGTTTGCCGCAGATAGGGCTCCATGTCGTCGAGGCTCACGTCGCTGACCCCCCCGAAGAGATCCGAGCGGTTTTCCTTCTCCGCTAGGTAGCGGGCCATTTCGCTGTCCGCGCCCCGTTCCGAGAGCATGTACACCGAAGCGCCGCTGACCTTGGGGTTCCCAAAGGCGTCCGCGTGAATGGACAGGAACAGGTGCGCTCGCTCGCGGTGGGCGATCTGCGTGCGCCGACGCAGGGGAATGTAGTAGTCGCCCGTGCGCACTAGGACGGCCCGGTATCCCGGGGTTTCGTTGAACCGAGCGGCCAGTTTGCGGGCAATGGACAGCGTGATGCGCTTTTCATAGACCCTGTTGGCCCCGATGGCGCCTGGGTCTTCGCCCCCATGACCGGCATCGATGGCGATGACGACGGGCCGCAGCCCCTCCGGCTCAGTGGGCTCGGGCGGCGGTTCAGCGGGCCGTTCGTCAAAAAGATCGATGACCAGGCGGTGGCCGTAAGGCGCGATGGGCGGCAACTGGAAGTCCTTGCGCTTGAGCGGCTTGTCCAGATCCAGCACCACGCGGTAGGCGCGTGGCTGGGCGCCCCAGCGAATGTTCTTGACTCGTCGGCCCATGGCGCCTGAGACGTCCGGGTCAAAACCGGCCGCCGGACGGATGTTGGCCAAGTCGATGACCAAGCGGTCCGGGTCGCTCAGGACAAAGATGCTGGCCTCGGCGGACGCCGAAGTGTCGAACACCACTCGGGTGTGGTCCGGCGCTTCGTAGGCGCGGATGTTCTGCAGTGTTCCGCCATGGGCCAACGCGGACGGCAGCGCCAAAGCCAAGAGGCCGAGGAGCTTAAGCTTGTACTTCCACATGCCGGCCATCGCCTTGGACGCGCAGGGAAAGGCTGAGGTCAGGGGGCGGCAGGCGCGGTGCGCCCCGCTCCGGCCATTCGATGAGTTTGATGGCTTGGGCGGCGAGCAGGTCATCGATGCCGATGAAGTCAAGTTCCCGGCTATCCGCGATTCGATAGAGGTCAAAGTGGAAGACCAGCAGTTCCTCATAGGGCTCGAGCAGGGTGTAGGTAGGACTCTTGACCGGGCCGACGAAACCCATTGCCCGAAGTATGCCCCGGACCAAGGTGGTCTTTCCAGCACCCAGCCCGCCCTGGAGATAGACGATGGCGTCTCGATTGTAGCCCTCCGCGGCG
>JAPPIX010000158.1:12369-16975 GCA_028820495.1 Gammaproteobacteria bacterium | reverse complement strand
GCCAGCGCCAAGCGGAGCAGCCGCTCGCCCCAAGGCGCCCGACCGAGGCCAGGGCCGACGACCACTGCAGAGGCCCGTCCCAGCAACTCAGTGGCGCGTTCGGCGTTATCCGCATCCTGCGCCATGAGTTCCGGGCGGCGGGCCAGAATGGCGGCTTGGTGTTCGGGCCGCGTCAGCAGGCTCACCAGCCCCGTTCCGGTCCGCAACGCCGCCTCCGCCGCCATGAGGGGCGCTCCGCCCATGCCGGCATCGCCGCCCACCACCACCAGGTGGCCCATGCCGTGCTTGTGCTGATTGACGGATGGGGCGGGCAGTTCGGCGGCGTCGAATTGCAGCCAAGGACAACCCGGCACTTGGGCCAGCACCGCATCGGTGACGCCCAACCCGGCCTGCACCAGCGCACCGCGCGCGGCCAGCCCAGGGCCGGTGTGCAGGCCAAGCTTGGCACCGATGAAGGAGACGGTCACGTCGGCGCGCACCGCCGCGTCGGCCATGGCCCCGGTGTCAGCGTCGACGCCACTCGGCACATCAACCGCCAGCACTGGCAGACCGCTTGCGTTGATGTGTTCGACGGCCGTCTTGAAGGGCTCGCGCAAAGGTCCGCTCAAGCCCGTGCCGAGCAGCGCATCGACGATGACTTCGCCTGTGAACGGCGCATCGCCCTGACCGGGGTCCACGCCCCGCTCCTCGGCCCAAGCCTTGGCCAAGGACGCATCGCCGCGCAATTGAGCGGCGTCGCCCACCTGCATAAGCTGGACCTCGAGACCGATTTCCTGGGCAAGGCCGGCGATGATGTAGCCGTCGCCGGCGTTGTTGCCCTTGCCGCAGCAGATGCTGACGGAACGGATGCCGGACCACCGATGCAGCAGTTCGTCGAATGCCGCTCGGCCAGCGCGCAGCATGAGTTCAAAGCCGGCAACGCCCTCCTGCTCGATCATGAGGCGGTCGAGCTCGCGGCACTGGGCGCTGGTGTAAAGGGCCTTCACGGAACCGGATTATACTGCGCTACATGGCCGACCGACCCCAGTTACCAACCGCAGCGGCCATCGAGGATTGGGCACGGGAACTCGGCTTCCAGCAGATCGGCATCACCCATGTGGATCTGTCGGCCCATGAACCCCATGTGCGCGAATGGCTGGCCAAGGGATTCCACGGCGAGATGGGCTACATGGCTCGCAATCTCGACAAGCGGCTGCATCCTGAGCGCCTCGAGGCGGGAACCTGCGCCGTCATTTCGGCACGCATGAACTACTTGGCCGAAGCCCTTAGCTCGCCCCAGCGCGGAGAACCGCCGATGCCGGAGGAACATCCACCCAGCCAGCACGCCGCCTCCGACCACTCCATGAAAGCGGCTGCGCCGCTGCGTGTCCTGGAGCGATCAGACCAAGCCTACGTCTCCCGCTATGCCCTCGGCCGTGACTACCACAAGGTGCTGCGCCGCCGTTTGGCGAAGCTGGCCCTGCGGATCAACGATGCCGCCCAAGCCTTGGACGCCCACTGTCGCGCCTTCACCGACAGCGCTCCAGTGCTGGAGAAGGCGCTGGCCGAAAACGCGGGCCTAGGCTGGATGGGCAAGCACAGCTTGTTGATCCACCCCGAGGCTGGCAGTTGGTTCTTTCTCGGCGAAATCTACACCAATCTGCCGTTGCCCGAGACTTCAACAAGCGAACCGAACCGCTGCGGCGCCTGCCGGGCGTGCATGAACCACTGTCCCACGGGCGCCATCGTCGGCGACAAGGTCGTTGATGCCCGCCGCTGCATCTCCTACCTCACCATCGAACACAGGAGCGCGATCCCCGTTGAGTTGCGCCCGCTGATCGGCAACCGCGTCTTTGGCTGCGACGACTGCCAGCTCTGCTGCCCGTGGAACCGGTACGCGCCCACCACCAACGAGGCGGACTTCAGGCCCCGCCACGGCCTGGACGCGGCCTCGCTCGTCGAGCTCTTTCGCTGGGACGAAACCACCTTCCTGCGCCGCACCGAAGGCTCCGCCCTGCGCCGGCCAGGCTATGAAGGCTGGCGACGCAACTTGGCAGTGGCCTTGGGCAACGGACCGCCCAGCCCGCAGGCCAAAGCGGCGCTTCGGGAAGCCCGCAACGGCGCCTCGGAACTGCTGCGCGAGCACATCGACTGGGCCTTGGAACGCTTGGACGCTTGCTGAATTCGCCTCAAAGGCGAAAAAAGAGCTCCCGGTAGTAGGCCAGTTCGGCTATGGACTCCCGAATGTCGGCCAGCGCCCGGTGCGCGTTGCGCTTGGTGAATCCTTCCGCCAAGTCGGGGCGCCAGCGGCGGGCCAGTTCCTTGATGCTGCTCACATCGATGTTGCGGTAGTGCAGGTGGCGCTCCAGCGCCGGCATGTGGCGGGCGAGGAAGCGGCGGTCCTGCCAGATGGTGTTGCCGCACAGCGGCGCTGCGTCGGCAGCGACGTGCTGCTTCACAAAGTCCAAGGTCAAGCGTTCCGCATCGGCCATGGCATGGGGACTGCGGCGCACCCGGTCGATGAGGCCGGAGGCGCCGTGGTGGGTCTGATTCCATTCGTCCATGGCATCGAGTTGCGCTTGGGATGCCGCAATGGCCAATTCCGGCCCCACGGCCACTTCACGCAAAGCATCGTCGGTGATGATGGTGGCGATTTCGAGGATGACGTCCCGCTCCGGGTCAAGCCCGGTCATCTCCAAGTCGATCCAAACCAAGTGTGCGGCCACGACTCTCCCGCCTGATGGGTGATAGGAGCCTCTGCCTCCGGAAATCGCGGATGCAAATCCGCTCCCACTCGCCCCTTTGAACGTTCGATTTCGTCAAATATAGCTCGATATTCTCCTCAATCGCCCGTCCAAAGGGACGGCGGGGTCGGATTTTCGCTTTCGCGCCTTCCGGAGGCAGAGGCTCCTAGGCGAGGATACTCCAAAAGGGCATTTAGCCTGTACCATTGGCCGCCTGATGCACGTTGGGGGACGCCCCGGTATCAACATGGAAGACGTTGGCTTGGTGGAGGCTGGGGCCTTTGAACCGGATTCGAGCCTGTTGGTGGTGTACGTGGCCGAGGCGCCGGCTTTCGCCGCCGGGCATATCCCTGGTTCCGTGCACGTGGCGCCGGCGGAGTTGGTCGGCGGCGTTGCCCCCGCCACCGGGCGGCTGCCGGACGTAGGGCGCTTGAACGGGCTGTTCGGGCGTTTGGGCTATCGGCCGGATCTCAACATCGTCGCCTATGATGACGAAGGCGGTGGTTGGGCGGGCCGCTTTCTGTGGACATTGGACATCATTGGCCATCGGCGCTGGCGTTACCTCAATGGCGGCATTCAGGCTTGGGTGGCGGCACGCCGGCCCCTTGAGCGGGGCGCCGGGCGGCAAACGAACCCATCTTCAGTGGCGCTGGACATTGACCGGTCGCCGGTGGCGGAAGCGGAGGACGTGCTGCGCGCCATCGACGATCCCGAGCAAGTGATCTGGGATGTCCGCTCGCTGGCCGAATATCGCGGCGAACGCCGGGCAGCCCAACGCGCCGGCCATGTGCCGGGAGCCGTGCATCTCGACTGGCTGGAGCTCAAGAATCCGCACGACCACCAGCGCTTGGTTCCCGATATCGAGGCGTTGCTGGGCCAGCACGGAATCACTGCCGACAAGTCCATCATCACCCACTGCCAGACCCATCACCGGTCGGGGCTGTCCTACATGGTTGGCCGCTTGCTGGGGTTTGCGCGCATTCGCGCCTACCACGGCTCTTGGTCGGAGTGGGGCAATAGAAACGACCTGCCCGTCGCCATGGGAGGATCGGAGGCTGCCCGTGGATGAGGTTTTTGCCGCCGTCCAGCGGCTTTTGCCGCAGCAGGGCTTAAGCCGGGCTGCAGGCTGGCTGGGCAACGCCAGCGCACCTTGGATCAAAATGCCGCTGATGCGCGCCTTCGCGGCCGCCTACCAGGTTGACCTGAGCGAGGCGGCACGCGGCAACCTCACAGACTATCTTTCGTTCAACGACTTCTTCACCCGGGAATTGAAGCCGGGCGCGCGTCCCCTGCCGGACGATGAACGCACCATCTGCTGCCCAGCCGACGGCACCATCAGCCAAAGCGGCCGCATCGAGGGCGGGCGGATGCTGCAGGCCAAGGGCTGGCGCTACTCCCTGGCGGGCCTAGCCCACGAACTTGGCGAGGGGTTCGATGGCGGCCAATTCGCCACCATTTACCTGGCCCCTCGGGACTATCACCGGGTCCATGCGCCCGCCACGGGTCGCCTAACCGATGCGCGGGCCATTCCAGGCGCCCTGTTTTCCGTCAACGCCGCCACTGAGAACACCGTGGAGGGCCTGTTCTGCCGCAATGAGCGTCTCGTATGCCGCTTGCGCACCGACTTTGGCGACATGCTGGTGGTGCTGGTCGGCGCCTTGATCGTGGGCAGCATCGCCACGCCTTGGCCGGGGCCGCAGTCCCCTTATAGCCGGGCCGAGACGATCAGGCCCAGCACATCGCTTGAGCGGGGTGCGGAACTGGGGCGCTTTTTGCTCGGCTCAACAGCGATTCTCTGCTGCCCGCCAAAGGTCAGCGAACTCGATGCGCTCAAGGCTGGCCAAAAGGTTCGCATGGGGATGCCCATCGGCCGCTGGATCTAG
>JAPPIX010000158.1:0-12269 GCA_028820495.1 Gammaproteobacteria bacterium | reverse complement strand
GCTCAAGGCTGGCCAAAAGGTTCGCATGGGGATGCCCATCGGCCGCTGGATCTAGTTTTCTTGATCGCGGGATAAGGTTGTCACATGAAGCAACTCTTGCGCCCGGCGACCGTCTTCTTGTTGGTCTGAGGCATCGCCTCATTAGTGCTCTGTCAACGATCGGCAAAGGGCACCACCTCAGCAAGGCTTGAAGCGCCCAGAGCCAGCATGACCAATCGGTCCACGCCGATGGCCACGCCAGCGCATTCCGGCAGGCCCGCTTCCATGGCGGCCAACAGGCGCTCGTCGGGGGCCATGGGCTCGCGCCTCGCATCGAGGCGTTGCTGATTGTCCCGCGCCATGCGGGCACCCAGTTCGACGGCATCCGTCAGTTCATGGTAGCCGTTGGCAATTTCCACCCCGTCGATGATGAGTTCGAAGCGCGCCGCACGGGCGTCGTCGGCGTTATCGCCGCGGAAATGGCCGTTATCGCCGCGGAATTGGCCTCCATCGCCTCGGACGCGGGCCAATGCCGCTTGATTGGCCGGATAGTCGGTGACGAAGCAGCGCACCGAACCCAAGGCTCCAACAGCTTCGGCATAGGCCAGATCCAATTCCGCTGGCTCTCCGTGAACGGTGCCCACCAATGATTCGTAGGTCATCCGTTCATAGGACGCGGGGCCAAGCAGGCGGTCGATCAGGCCCGACACCTCCGCCATCAGCGCTTGGTCGTCGAAGCCGAGCCGGTACCACTCCAGCATCGTGAACTCCTCTTGGTGCAGGCGCCCGGACTCGCCCGCCCGGCACACCGGACCTAGTTGGTAGATCGACGGCGCACCCGCCGCCAGCAGGCGTTTCATGTAGTGCTCGGGGGAGGTCTGCAGGAATGCGCCGCACTGGGTGCGCAGGCTTTCGATCTGCGGTTCGGTGACGGAAGTGCGGCCCAAGGTGGGCGTCTGCACTTCGATGACGTCCCGTTCGGCAAAGAAGGCGCGAGTTTGGGCGAGCAGCTTAGCCCGCGCCCGGAGCGCGGCTACCGAGCAGGTGGGGCGCCAGTCGTCATGGAGACTCAAGGGCTTAGGCCCGGCTGACGTACTCGCCGCTGCGGGTGTCGATCTTGAGCACGTCGCCGATGTTGATGAACAGGGGCACCCGGATGACGGTGCCGGTGGACAGAGTGGCGGGCTTGGTGCCGCCCGCGGCCGTGTCGCCCTTGAGGCCCGGATCGGTCTCGGTCACCTCCAGCGTCACGAAGTTGGGCGCAGTGACGGAAATCGGGTCGTCGTTCCACAGCGTCACTTGGCAGACATCCTGCTCCTTGATCCACGGCAGGGCTTCGGCCACCGCCGCCGCCGAAGCGGCGGCCTGCTCGTAGCTGCCGTCGGTCTTCATGAAATGGTGGAACTCGCCGTCGCTGTACAGATACTCCATGGAAAGCTCCATCACGTCGGCGGCTTCGATGGATTCGCCGGACTTGAAGGTCCGCTCCCAGACCCGCCCGGTCTTGAGGTTGCGGAACTTGACGCGGTTGAAGGCCTGACCCTTTCCCGGCTTGACGAACTCATTGTCCAGGATCGAGCAAGGATCCCCTTCCAGCAGCACCTTGAGGCCGGCGCGGAATTCGTTGGTGGCGTAACGGGCCATCGGCGAATGATAGCATTGCGCTGCACTGCACTGCTTGGGGAACGCGAGGATGAACGAAGCCCGGCGGGCCGCTCGGCTGGTTCGGCTGCTCGATCGGGTCGAGGCGCTCGGCAACCGGCTGCCGGATCCGGCGGTGCTGTTTCTGCTTCTGCTGATTGCCGTCTGGATACTCTCGGCGGCACTGGCGCAGTTCAGCTACTCGCACATCGACCCGCGCACCGGCACCCCCCTTGCAATCCAAAACCTGGCCACGCCCAGCCAATTGACGCAGTTCCTGTCCGGGATGGTCGCCACTTTCGTCGGCTTTCATCCCCTCGGCGTGGTGCTGCTCGCCATGCTCGGCATCGGCGTCGCCGACCACACAGGCTTCATCCGCACCGGTTTGAAGGCACTGATGAACTTGACGTCCAAGGCGGTGGTCACGCCCATGCTGCTGCTGATCGCCATCATCAGCCACACCGCGGTGGATGCCGGCTACGTGCTGGTGATCCCGCTCGGCGCGGTGATCTTTCAGGCCGCCGGACGCCATCCGCTGGCTGGCATAGCCGCCGCCTTCGCCGGGGTGTCGGGGGGGTTCAGCGCCAACTTCGTGCCTTCGGCGCTGGACCCAATGCTGCAGGGCATCACCCAGGCGGGGGCGCAGATCATTGATCCAGACATCCAGTTGAATCCCTTGAACAACTGGTTCTTCACGTCCGCATCCACGGCGCTCATCGTGGGGCTCGGCTGGTACCTGACCGACCGGGTGATCGAGCCGCGCCTGTCCGGGACGGCGCTGGACGGCGACCTGGCCCAAGCGCCCGAGCTTAACCCCTTGACCGCCGATGAGCGGCGAGGCTTGATCGCGGCCTTGGCAGCGATGGGATTGGCGCTCCTCGCGCTGTTCGTCAGCGCACTCCCGGAAAGCTCCCCCTGGCGGGCTGCGGACGGTCAGCTCACGGTCGGCGCCGCGCCGCTGATGCGCAGCATCGTGCCGCTCATCTTCCTCGTCTTCCTGATCCCCGGCGTCGTCTTCGGCTACGTCGCAAAAACCATCGCCGGCCACCGGGACCTCATCGCCGGCATGACCCAAGCGATGAGCGGTCTCGCCTACTACTTGGTGATGGCGTTTTTCGCCTCGCTCTTCATCGCCGAGTTCGGGCGCTCCAACCTCGGCGCGCTGATCGCACTGGAGGGCGCGGCGCTGCTCAAGGCGGCGGCGCTGCCCGCCTTCATCACGGTGGTGGGCGTCATCTTGATCACCGGGGTGATCAACCTGTTCGTCGGCTCCGCCTCGGCGAAGTGGGCGCTGCTGGCGCCGATCCTGGTGCCCATGCTGATGCAGCTCGGCCTGTCGCCGGACCTCACCCAAGCAGCCTATCGGGTCGGCGACTCCTCCACCAACATCATCACGCCCCTCATGCCCTACTTCCCGCTGGTCGTGGTCTTCTGCCAGCGCTACGTCAAGGACGCCGGCATCGGTACCGTGCTGTCCATGATGCTGCCCTACGCCATCGTCTTCCTGGTCGCCTGGACCGGCTTCCTGCTCGCCTATTGGGCGATTGGCCTGCCCTTGGGGCTGCAGGCCAGCTATGCGTACTAGTGGATTGACAGAGCACTATGCCAGCGCTTGATCGATGTCCCGGTCGCTGAAGCCCATCAGGTAGAGCACCGAATCGAGCCCGAAGTTGGAGATGGCGTGGCTGGCGGTGCGGCGCACCACGGGCTTGGCGTGGTAGGCGACGCCGAGGCCGGCGGCGCTGAGCATGGGCAGGTCGTTGGCGCCGTCACCGATGGCAATGGTCTGCGCCAACCGAATGCCCTCTTGTTGCGCAATGTGGCGCAGCAGCGCAGCCTTGCGTTCCGCGTCGATGATCTCGCCGCGCACTTGGCCCGTGACGAGGCCATCCTTGACTTCGAGTTCGTTGGCAAACACGTAGTCGATGCCGAGCCGGGCCTTGAGCCGTTCGCCGACGTACTGGAACCCTCCCGACAGGATCGCTGTCCGGTAGCCGAAGTGGCGTAGGGCCTTGAGCAGCCGGCCGGCCCCCGGATTGAGCGCCGCGTTGCCGGCCACCTCGTGCAGCGTCGCCTCGGGCATGTCCGCCAAAAGCGCGGCACGGGCGCGGAAGCTGGCCTTGAAGTCCATCTCTCCGGCCATGGCGCGGCGGGTTATGGCGCTGACTTCGCGGCCGACGCCGTGCCGCATGGCGAGTTCGTCCATGATCTCGACGCCGATCAGGGTTGAGTCCATGTCGAAGGCCACCAGCCGCCGGTTGCGGCGAAAGACCGTGTCCTCGTGCAAGCTGAAGTCGAAGGCGAGTTCCGCCGCTGCCGCCATGAGATCGGCCTGCAGAGCTTCGGGTTCGGCCAAGGCGCCACGCACTCGCATTTCAGCGCACAGGCGCTTCGGCGCCGCCGCCTCGTCCAGGGGCAGCCGGCCGGATAAGCGCCGCACTGTATCTATGTTGAGGCCGTGCCGGTGGGTGAGCGAGCTGACGGCGCCCAGCACCGCCGTGGCGTCGCCGCGCATCAGCAGAGTGATCACGCGGCGCGGTTGGCCGGAGCCCGCTGCCCACTCGCGGTAGTCGTCTGCGGAAACTGCGCGGGTTTCAACAAGGGCGCCAGTTTGCGCGGCGAGCTGTTCTAGGGCCGCCCGCAGATTGCCCGCGTCAGCGCCTTCGGGCACATGCACCAGCAAGCCCAGGGCGAGTTCCTCGTGAATCACGGCTTGGCCGATGTCGAGCACCTGCGCTTGATATCGCGCCAGCAGGGATGTCAACATCGCCATCAGTCCGGGTTTGTCCTTGCCGGACACCGTCACCAATGCAATCTCAGCGGTCAATCGATCAATCCGGGGGTTAAAGTCAATTGACGCTATCCCGTTGGCTTCGGCAGGTCAATTCCAGTTTCGTCCAGACCCTCGCGGTAGCGGCCTTGACCGCCATGTTCGTGTTCCTGGTCTGGCGCAATGGCCCTGCTGCTGCGGTCGATGGCGGCACTTTGGGCCCACAGTTGGCCGCCGTGGCAGCCGCCGCCAGCGTGGACGGCTTGATGGAGCAGGATTACATTGAGCTTGGCGTCATCGCCAACCGCATGGCCGCAGTGGATGGGGTGGGCGGCGTCGCCATGTACCGGCTTGATGGCAGCCTGCTTGCGACCGCCGGTGAGGCGGGGACAGGCGTCCCGTTCACCGAGGAGATCGTCTTCGACGGCCAGTTGGTGGGCTTGGCCCGGGTCACGCTTGATGCGCCCGCTGCCGGCATGGATTGGAACCGGGTGGCGCTCACCGCAGCCGGCATCGTGGGTTTGCCCCTCTTGGTTGCCTGGGCGAGCCGACTTCCCGCCATTCGAGGCCGCCGCAAGGAGCGGGCGGCGAGGCAGGAAGCCCACTACCAGCTAGCGGCCACCCTGCGCAGCGGCCTGCCGCCCGACTCGGACATCCAGAACCGGGCCTTGAATCAAGGATTGCGCCTCGCGAAGCAGGTGGGAGCGCTGTACCGGGCGGAATGCCGGCTGTTGCCCGGAGAAGGCCTGCTGATGACCTTCAGGCCCGGCGCAGCGGGCCGCGACCGCGCTTTCCGAACACTCTGCGCCGCCTTCCTGCTGGCCGACAGCCTGACTCGGCTGCCGGAGCCCTCGGACTGGACGGTGGGGGTGCAGTCCACGGCGTTCGAGGAAACCCAGATCGCGAAGCCTGCATCCGTAGTTGACGCCACGCTCCTCGCCTCCTTGGCCGGACCGGGGATCATCGCCGTCAGCGATGCCTTTCTCGCCGATGTCCGGGACCCGAGCCGCATCCGCGCCGAACCCCTAGCTCATCCCATGCTGCGCAAGCTGGTGGCGGACGACAAAACATGCCACGTGGTGACCGGTCTAGCGCCTGCGATCAAGGTATTGGTTGACCATCAAGTGGATCGTTTGGTCGGATCCGCAGCCAGACCCACCTAACCACGTCACGAAGCGGCAATTTCCTATGCCGACCGCAGAGCAGTTAGGAATAGCCTCTCTTAACCCCACCGCCGCACTCGTCCCCACCGAAGAGATTGCGGAAACCGTGATGTTTCTCTGCTCGGACCGAGTGCGCATGATCAACGGACAGGCCCTGGGACTGGACGGAGGCCAGCTCGCACAACTCTAGCCCGTGTGCTCCGCAACTGTACAATTTGCGGGAGCACCTTCTTTGTGAAGTGAGACAGTCATCATGAGCGAAGCCCGGGAACAGAACTTGACCTCGCCATCCGGCCCCATTACCGCCGAGCGATACGTTTCGCGCGACTACATGGAGAACGAAAGGCAGCGGCTCTGGCCGCGAACTTGGCTGGTTGCCGGTGTGGCGCAGGACATTGAAGAGCCGGGGGACTTTTTCGTTTTCGATCTGGCACCCGAGTCCATCATCGTCTCACGCACCGAGGAAGGCGAGGTCGCAGCGTTTTTCAACGCCTGCCAACATCGTGGTGCGCGGGTATTGACGGTGGACTGCGGTGCGATGGCGCAATACACCTGCCCCTACCATGGCTGGACCTACGCTAACGATGGGCGGCTGGTACACGTACCGGACGAAGATCGGTTCAGCCGCGGCCTTCCAAAGGAGAAACTGTCCCTGCGACCTGTAAGGGTCGAAGTATGGGCGGGGATTGTTTGGGTGTGCATGGACCCGGAAGCGCCAACGCTGCAGGAGTTTCTCGGCCCCGTGATGGATTTGGTAGAACCCTTTCGCCCGCAGGACATGCGCTTGGTCGAAGACCAGACCGTGCGTCTTGACTGCAACTGGAAGGCAGTATTCGACAACTTCGGCGAGCTATACCATGTGGAGCACATTCATCCACAGCACGAGTTGATTTTCGACTGTCCGACTGCTGTGAGCGATCTCTGGCCTCACGGCCACACCCGGGTTTCCATCAAGGGATTCACCGTCAACTCGAGACTACCCATCCCGGATCAGGTGCCCCCTACCATGTGGGCCCAGCTCGAAGCCCTTGGCATGGACCGGAGCGACTACGACGGCAGGGTGCTCGACGTCCGCCGCGATGTGCAGGTCGCCAAACGGGAGCGGGGAGCGGCCCTCGGCTACGACTATAGCCTGCTGTCCGACGACCAGCTTTCCGACATCGTGCAGTACAACCTGTTTCCCAATGCCGTTCTCGTATTGCAACCGGAAGAACTTTGGATACTTCGAGCGCGCCCCCACGCGACCGACCCCGAGCGCTGTTATTGGGACAAGCTGGCACTGCGCATGCCTCCGGATGACGAAGTGCGCCAGAGTGCCAACATTTCCTTTAATCTGGATCAGGAAGAACTACCCGAATTCCGGGAACGTCCCGAGCACGATGAGTTTACCCAGGAAGACATCATCGCTGGCGACAAAACCATGACCATCACCTTGGATCAGGACGTCCATCTCATACGAGACGTGCAGCAGGGCATGCGTTCACGTGGCTTTCGCGAGGCATGGCTCAACGACGACGAGGACCGTGTCTCGCACTACCACGCCTGGCTTGATCGCTACATGAGCGAGACTGTGCAGACCGACTAGGGCGCATTCCTGCGCGGCTATAATCATGACCATGCAGCATCCAGAAACCTTTGATGTCATCGTCATCGGTGGTGGCCATGCCGGCTGCGAGGCAGCGCTGGCGTCGGCCCGCACCGGGGCCAGCACCCTGCTGCTCACCCAGAGCATCGAGACCATCGGCCAGATGTCCTGCAATCCGGCCATCGGCGGCATCGGCAAGAGCCACTTGGTGCGTGAAATCGATGCCCTCGATGGGGCGATGGCCCGGGCCGCGGACTTGGCCGGCATCCAGTTTCGGGTGCTGAACGCCAGCAAGGGTCCGGCGGTGCGGGCGACGCGGGCCCAGGCGGATCGCAACCTCTATCGCAACGCCATGCGTTCGATCATCGAGGCACAGGACAATCTGCAGGTCTTTCAGCAATCCGCGGTCGATCTCCAAGTGGACGACGGCGCCGTTGGCGGCGTGGTCACCGCGATGGGGCTCAGCTTTCGCGCCGCCGCCGTGGTGCTGACCACGGGCACCTTCCTCGGTGGCCGGATTCACATCGGCCTTGAAAACCAACCCGGCGGACGCGCCGGGGATGCGCCATCCAACGCCCTCGCAGAGCGGCTGCGGGCGCTGCCGTTCCGCGTCGGACGGCTGAAGACCGGCACGCCACCGCGCCTGGACCGGCGCAGCGTCGATTTTTCCCGGCTCGCCGAACAACCAGGCGATGTGCCGACGCCGAGCCTCTCGTTCCTGCCGCAGCCGCATCCGCAACAGGTCTCCTGCTTCATCGCCGAAACCAATCCGGGCACCCACGAGATCATTCGCCAAGCCCTCGACCGCAGTCCGCTCTACGGCGGCGTCATCGAAGGCACCGGCCCGCGCTACTGTCCGAGCATCGAGGACAAGGTGGTGCGCTTCGCCGACCGCACCCGTCACCAGATTTTTGTCGAGCCGGAAGGGCTGACTTCCGGCGAGCTATACCCGAACGGCATTTCCACCAGCCTGCCGTTTGACGTGCAACTGGCGCTGGTGCGCTCCATCGAGGGGTTTGAAGCCGCCCGCATCACCCGCCCTGGCTACGCCATTGAGTACGACTACTTCGATCCCCGCGACCTGCGCCATTCGCTGGAGACCAAGCCGGTCGCCGGGCTGTTCTTCGCCGGGCAAATCAACGGCACCACCGGCTACGAGGAAGCCGCCGCCCAAGGGCTGCTCGCCGGCCTGAACGCCGCCCGCAAGGCGGCGGGCCTCGAGGCATGGCACCCGAAGCGCGATGAGGCCTACCTCGGCGTCATGATCGACGACCTCATCAACCACGGCGCCAATGAGCCCTACCGCATGTTCACCAGCCGCGCCGAGTTCCGCCTGCGGCTGCGCGAGGACAACGCCGATGCCCGGCTGACTGCCAAGGGCCGGGAACTCGGCCTAGTGGGCGACCCCCGCTGGCGGGCTTTCTCCACCAAGCAGGTCCGGCACGAGAAACTGTTGTCGTTGCTGGCCGAAACGCCGATCAAGCCCGGCACACCGCTCACCGCTCGGCTGGAAGCCCAAGGCGGGAAGCCCATTGCTGAGTCCATCCGCTTGATCGAGTACTTGAAGCGCCCTGAGGTCAGCATCGATCAACTGGTCACTGCGCTGGAAGAACATCTGTCGGACGCCGACCAAGAGCCGGAACTGCTGCGCCAAGTGGAGGCGGAAGTGAAGTACGAGGGCTACATCCGCCGTCAGGATGAGGAAATCGCAAAAATCCGCCGCCACGAAGCCATCGCCCTGCCAGCAACGCTTGACTACCACACCCTGCCGGGCCTGTCCCGCGAGCTGCAGCAAAAACTCTGCGAGGCACAGCCCGAAAGCCTGGCCAAGGCCGCACGAATTCCCGGCATGACTCCGGCGGCGCTTTCCGTTCTGCTGGTGCATGCCAAGAAGCAACGCGCTGCTGCTTAAACCACTTCAGCCCCTAGGTTGAAAATTCATCAATCTACTAACATTTAATGAATTTTCACGTTGTGCGTACCGGAAAAGGGGGCGGAAGGCGACTTCAAACGGAACAACGCCTTGAACCAGCATCACTTGGCCAATGAACTTGTGGACCCTCCCCATGTTTGGCCCCCGCTTCCGGAGCTAACCTACGCCCGTCGATCTCCCAGTCCCACATCAACGACACTAGGTCGTAGGACGACTAGCGGAGGTCCAGGGGACACCGGAGTGCCCTCCTAGCGAACCAAAACTGGACGGCCCCTTCGCCACCGCATATGGTTCGACGCCCGACCAACAAACACTGACTGCCGTGTGGAGATGATTGAATGTTGCCAGCAACCACCTATGAGCGGATTCTCCAGCATCTGGACGCCTCCCACGGCCCAGGAGTTTGGCTGTGCGCCCTTTTGTTCGCGCCCCTAGGCACCGAAATAGGTCGGTCAATCATGGACCGCCTCGACGACTGGCATCACCGGTCGGGCGAGAACATCGACTTCTTTTGTGTAGGCTATACGGAGCATTCCGACACGGAGGATGCTCAACCGATAGGCTTATTGACTGATCATGGCGAGCGTCGCACTTTCTACTACAGTGCCAGTGCTTTCGATGACATCCGACGCGACGTTTCCGCAAAATCGAAGTGGCAGTACTCAGGTGAGGCCGACTTGATACTTGTCAACGCGGTCCAACTCGAGTCCGGGGACCGGGGCCCATATCACCCAAGGTCACACTTGGTCCTCGATGAGATCATTGCCCTCGATATACAACTGATGATCACCGATCGTGTATACGCGTCGGCTGCGCGGCTCATGGAAGGCGTCTGCCGGGCCGCCGACGACGCCCAGGCACGCGGAAGCGAATTCAACCTGACGGACTTCTCCGACCGCGAGTTCTTTCGCACGCTCTTACGACAGGGGTTGCAGCGTCTTGTTCGTATTTCTGGCCTCCAAGGCGTGCTCGGCGCAAGGCATTTTCTAGTAGGTCGACAGCTTTTCCCAGACCTGGGCTGACTTCGATTTGAACGCCGCCAGCCGCGAGAGTAGTCTGCGCCCCTGTTCGCCGACACCGCCAGCATCCGCACACAATTCGAAGAACCGAACGACCTCCCGACGCCCGTCCGCTCGTAGCTCGTCGAGGAGGGCGTCGATGCGACAGACGAACCCGCGGTCTGGGTCTGGGCCCTGATCGAGCGGGAAGACTCGGACTTCAACAAGGGACGGCAGTTCACGCGTCGAGGCGCTGAACATCGTCTGCGCCGCCGAGCGCGCTTTCGTCGACCGGCGAGCCGTGCGCAATTCCGCCTATGTCGACATCTTCATCGTGGGGTTGCTGACCTTCGAGAAGATCCGCTTCTGATTGCTCGCCAAGCAGCGGTTGCACACCGAGGCCCCGAGTCCGTTGACCGTTCCACGCGGTGCTTGTACGGTAGCGTGGACTGGAAAGTCGGATGGGTCACAGGATTGGTTATGGATGTTGGTGGTCAGACGGGACCGATGTGTGTGGCGGTCATCAACCTGAAGGGTGGTGTCGGCAAGACGACGATAGCGGCTCTTCTCGGGCGCTACGCGGCGGCGAACATGAACCTCGACGTGTTGGCCATAGACCTCGACGCACAAGCGAATCTGTCTCAGGCGTATATGTGGCGGAGATATCGCAAGTTCGTCGAATCCTCCCAACCATCGATAGTAGAGGTATTCTCGGGCATGCACCCGCCTGGACCGGGGAAACCCTCGCCGACACAACTTGACGTCGAGGACACAGTGGTGAGTGTCGGGAAATGGCGGAACGGTGGTCGTTTGGACCTGATCCCTTCACGTTTCGACTTCTCAAAACACCTGACCGAGTCTCTGAAACCCGATGAAAGTGTGTTGGCAAAGTGTATAGCGACGCACTTCCAAGAAAAGGACCTCATTCTGATCGACTGCGCACCGACTGAGTCGGTCTTCACTACCGCGGCGTATCACGCCTCGCGCTATGTATTGGTGCCAGTGCGGCCAGAGTTCTTCGCCACCATTGGATTTCCCTTGCTTCAGCAGTCTCTGGAGGGCTTCAGACAGAAGAACAAAGGGCACAAGATCGATGTGGTGGGCGTAGTCGTCAACAACGCGTTTTACGATGGAGGGAATGAGGGCGGCCCCGAAAAGCGGCGGTCACTAAAGGACATTAGGACCGAGGCCACGGCGAACGGCTGGAAGTTGTTCCGGAACGAGTTGCCGCACTCACGAGGATTCCCAAAACGTATGCGTGGAGATTACCGGCATCCGGGCAACTCCGTCCGATTCTCGCATTTCGCACGGGAGTTCTACAAACGACTGGGATTGGAGAAGAAGGCGTAGGGGGCTTGCATGATCAATGAAGAACTGCGGGTTGCGCTTCAGCCTGTCGTCAAGCGATTCGGCATGGCGGCCGTGCAAAGTGCGCTTCAGGAATTCCCAAGACAAGATCGTTCGCTTGAGCCGCAAAGCAGATCGGGTGGTGGTTCGATTTCGCGTAAGGCGGGCAGGCGACGCAGCCTCAACGCAGTGGAGTACGTCAAAAAGATGGACTTGTCGGAGGAACAAGCAGATGTCATTGAGCGTGCGGCTAGAGAATTCGAGCGGGGAACATTCCTGCCTACCTGTGGCGACATCAAGAGATTCTGCCAGGAATATGGAGTCGACGAGTTGAAATCCACTTCACGGGCGGCCGGAGTTCCAAGGATCTTCAAGTTTTTGAGGGAGATGGAAGTAGCTGACATTGAGGCGATTCTTGATGATCGGTTGTTTTCTGGACCGGTGGAGTTAGGCCCGATTGCAGAGGCGATTCGAGGGCGGGCGAGGCAAAACAGGGGAGCGCTGGCAATGCCCGGGCGAGGGGCGGAGTAGCGTTCGGGACACGATGACTTCGACCCGGGCCGTCCGGTTGGCTTGCTATCCGACCCAGCGAGCCGTACAGCTCGCCCAAAGCTGAGACCTCCCCGCATGCCAGGTGAATCGCTGCTGTCGCTGCTAGCCGATGAAGTCGAAGCGGCGCTTCGACCCGAACAAAGCGCGGTGCTCGATGCCTACGCCGACCTAGTGCGGCGTTGGAACCCGATGTTGGGCTTGGTGGCATCCAAGGACCTGCCGCGCTTCGCTGACCGGCATGTGGTTGATGGCTTGGTTGCGGCGCACGTGTTGCGCGACACTCGAAGTGACCGCGGTTGTG